>JBBECD010000110.1:0-29170 GCA_040881995.1 Planctomycetaceae bacterium | reverse complement strand
CTTATACGCACGCGGAGGCATTTGTGTTGGCACGGGGTGCGCAATGCGGGCTAGCAAAACCACCACGTCCGCCGGATCACGCGATACCCCCCAGGCCCATCGACCAAAGCCGCCGTGGTCGTTGACGGCTTGAACCCATTCGGCCAGCGCCGCATGTTTGGCTTTGGTTTCGTCCGTCTCCTGGCCTTTGACTTCGAGGATCAGCGTTGTCCCCAACGCCAGCCGAATCAGGAAATCGGGGCGGTATTTTCTTACCACGCCGCGGTGGACGTACAGAATCTCGAAGCCGAGGTGATCGTTCTTGACCCAGGCTTCCACGACATCGTTGTGCTCCAACTCGTACGCCTCCGAGGCCTCCCAGCGGCCGTCAAATGCGGCGACGTTGATGTGCGACTTTGTCGTTCGTTCGCACGGGCGAGAGGTGTACCACTGTCGCATGTCGGCGGTGCTCATAATCGGCCGCTGGCTGTCGAACACCGGGGACAACCGGCTCGTGTTTTCGAAGCGGATTGCCTCCCAGATGTGCTGCACGATGCGGTTCATATTCAGAATCAAAAGTATCCGCCGCTTGAGCTCATCGGCGTCGTAACTGGCGGCGCTGCATTGGATGCGATCGGTTGACCGACCAGTCCGTACCGCTCCTCCGCCGGAAACGTTTTTGTCGCCTGATACACCTTCTCGGCCAAGTCCATCGATTTCTGCCAGACCAGCAAGTCCCGAAAGCTTCTTAAATCGCTCATAGGTCATCACCAGCTTTCCATGACTGTCCACAATCCACTGGCCACTGAAACATCCGGCTGTCGGAGTGGATTTCTTCTTCGCCATGCCCGTTGGTTTTCGTGAGGTGGCCACGCCGATACCCGGCGCGGCGAAATGAACGTGATTTTGGACGCCGCCATCATAACCGGGCGTACATAGCAGGGCAATCGACGAGGCGATGCGAAAGGCAATCCGCTTCTACACTCGACTGCTATGAGATGCGGTCAATTGTGTATAGACGATTTTGCTTACGGTAGGAGTTAGCAATTGGGGACGCGGAACCGATCAATTCACCGGTTGTGCACTCGAAATGTTTTGCGAATCCTCTTTTCGATGTCAGTGACTATCGTGAGGCCGGTTAGGAGAACCTCCGGAACCGAAACCAAATTCAATCTTTGCCATTACGCAACGGATGCGCGATCGCTAAAATAGTGGCGATAGCAGCCTCTGCAGTTTCTTGTTCTTTCTCTCCTCCTTCGAATTCCATCTGCATTGGTCGCCAGAAAAACGGTTGCCCGGAATGAGCCAGACCATTTGGCATGTTAAAAACTGTTCTCTCTTCGAGAAGCTGTCTGAAGAGCAGCTTTCTCAACTGGAGGGGCGTGCGCGAATACGATCGTTTCCCCGCAATAGTGCCATCTATTTGCCGACCGATATCTCCGATGGAACATTCTTGCTGGCGGAGGGACGGGTGCGAATTTGCTCCACCACCTCCGACGGCAAACAGGCCATTCTCGACTTCATCAAGCCCGGTGAACTGTTCGGCGAACTTGGCCTGTTTCACGAAGGGGAACGCGACGAACGGGCCGAGGCCGCGGTCGATTCGACGGTCTATCTGTTGCCGGGGGATGACCTGCGGAGATTGATGCAAAATTCCGCAGAGCTGTCGCTGGGAATCACCAAACTGATCGGCATGCGACGCAAACGCATCGAACGACGTCTGCGAAGTCTGCTGTTTCGCTCGAATCGGGATCGACTGGCCCATTTGCTGCTCGAACTGATCGAACAATACGGAAAGCATCTGGCGGAAGGCATATTAATCGATCTACGTTTATCGCACCAGGAATTGGCTTCGATCATCGGGGCGACGCGAGAGACCGTGACGGCGCTACTGGGCGAAATGCAATACGATCGTTTGATCACTGTCGGTCGTCAACGAATTGTCGTCAAAGACCTACAGCGATTGGCGCAATCGGTCGACGTCGCCGTGCCCGAAATTGCTCCACCATCACGGAATTATCCCAAACCTGTCCCCGTTCCCGACAAATTGAGCGGACAATGAGGGGTAATCGCCTCATACAATGAACAAAAGCCCGAAATGTAAAACAGCATACAGATAGAAAAGTCTTGATGATCGATAAACAAATGATGGCGTTCGGCATGGATGCCTCCATCCCAAATGAGCTGCGAAGCACTTTTTCCTGGAAGTCGAGATGAACACGAACAGACCATCCTCAATCGATTGGGAACAAAGCCCGCCCGGTTCGATGGTGGCGTACGCGCGGCGTGAGAGGTCTCGCCAGACGCGACGGAAACTGACCGTCGCCGCAAGTGCCGTTTTGCTGGTATCCGCCGTCGGATGGGGGGGATTCCTGGCGTTTGGTCCGCGAGCGATGCGCGAGCCGAATTACGGCGGCGTGACCTGTTCGATCGTCCGCGCGAATGCAATGGACTATATGTCGGGAACAACGCCGGACACGCTCACCGAAAAAATTCGGCTGCACCTTGAACAATGTCCCGAATGCCGGTCGTACTGGGACGAAATGTCGGCCCCACAGATGCAACAGACATCATGGTTGCCGGTGCATTCCCGAAGTGACTGCGACTGCCAAGCCTGTCGAAACCGAGTGCTTCATGATACGCCGTCGCCTCTTCGCATGGTGATGGCAATGGTTAATCCGGAATAGCATCTGAATTCTCGTCATCTTCAGGTGTTTTACCGAGCGGCTCTTGCGACTCTCCGATAATTGATACATCAGACTTGTTATCGTTTTGATGTACTCATGTCTCGAAGAAATCATGCGCATTGTTGCACGACATCGACCGCACATGCCATGTCCCAAGTCGACGTGACGAGCGCGATTATGTCCTTCGAAGACGTGCTGCATCTGTATCCGGTTTCACAGATGGTCGAGAATGATTTGAGAATAATGGTCTGGTCGTACTTGTTTCTTTTGCAGAACGAAGACGAAGGAGACCACGATGAATGATGAAACATCAACAACGACGACGGCAACAACGGAACGCCGGCGATATTCGTGGCGAGACTGGAGCAAGTTCACCATCATCGCCGTACTGCTGGCGGTCATTGGAGGCGCCTGCTGGGAGATCGGCGCGCAATTTCTGGAATTGCCTGAGCATCAGCTTCTGGGGCAAGGAAATTCCCGCTTTCGCACCGCCCTGGCGGATCCGCCGTTTGACTTCAGCAAGATCGCCGTCGATCGCAAGGAAATCTTGAGCGGCGGACCGCCGAAAGACGGCATTCCCGCCCTCACCGATCCCGAATTCATTTCCGCCAAAGACGCCGATTATCTCAAGCCGGATGACCGGGTGATCGGCGTGGCGATCGGTGATGATGTTCGCGCCTATCCCCTTGCGATTTTGAATTATCACGAGATCGTCAACGACACTGTAAACGAGACGCCTATTGCGGTGACGTATTGTCCGCTGTGCGATTCCGCTGCCGTCTTCGATCGTCGGACGCCTCTGGGCGAACGGGAATTCGGCGTTTCGGGCATGCTCTATAACAGCAACGTGCTGATGTTCGATCGAAAAGGCAAACCCGAAAGCCTGTGGTCGCAGGTGAAAACCCAAGGTATGACGGGACCAGCAATGGGTAAGAGCCTCAAGGCGCTGCCGCTTGAATTAACAACCTGGAAAGACTGGTCGAGGCGATATCCCGAGACGCAAGTCATGTCCGTGAAAACCGGCCACAACCGTAATTATCGATCGAATCCCTATTTTCAATATTTCAATGGTCCCGACCTGATGTTTCCGGCGGAACCGAGCGATGATCGGTTGCCCAAGAAGTCTCGCGTTCTCGGCGTGTGGACCGGGAAAAAATTTCGCGCCTATCCGGAATCCATTTTCGACGAGAATCATACGCGGATCGATGATGAATGGGACGGAAAGAAGATCAGCATCGAGTACGACCCCGACACCAAGAGTATGAGAGTGCTGGAGACCGATGAAGGTCTACAGTGGATGTACTCCTTCTGGTTCGCCTGGTACGCGCTGCATCCCGAGACCGATGTCTATAAATGAGTTGTCCCCCCCATGGGACTATGAGTCTTCATATCCCGACTTACTTCTGAGCACCTCGAGTACGTGACAGCAATCGGCCAGTTCTGTTTTCCGGCACTCATCCAACGCCGACGTTAATACGCGTTGGACGTGCCGCAAATCCTTCAATCGCTGCTTCACATCGGTCAGTCGCTCTTCGATCAGCGCTTGAACTTCTCGACAGGGCGCCGCGTTGCCGTCAGAGGCGCACAGCAGGGCTTTCACATCATCAAGCGTGAATCCAATCGCTTGTGCCGCCCGGATGAACCTGACCTTCCCCAGCGACTCCGCGCTGTAAATGCGGTAGTTCCCCTGGCTACGATCTTCCGGCTGTAACAGGCCGATCCGCTCGTAATACCGCAGCGTGGTCGTGGGAACGGCGGCAGCCTTTGCCAACTGGCTGATGGTCAATCGCCTGCTCATGGAGAACTCCAAAATCAGACTCTGTGGTCGGTTACGGCGTGTTGTGAAGCGAATACCAAAAATTTTGGCAGACCCCCCTTGACATTGCACTTGGGTACAACGTCGATAATACCGACAACGAACCCCGGCAGCAAGTTCCCCGACATGACGGAGCCGACTCCATGACCATTATCTCAACCACGCAAAAGCGACTGATCTGTCCCTCCTGCGGAACCCAGGCCAAGCGGGTCTCCCCGCTCACGTTGCGTGCCTTGCTGAAGGACGAGTTCGCCAGCGAGTTTGGCGACGGCAACCATTCGAGCTGCGGCTCAAACGGCAATGGTGATACCGGATGCACGCCGATCTCGGACGATACCGGTTGGCGGTTCTGTGACTCACCGAACTGCGACGTGGTGTACTTCTCCGAGACCGACGACCGTGCATTTGTGAAATCGCAATTGCATGTTTCGGTCGGTGTCAAGGAGAAGACAGGCGACCGGCCGCTGTGCTACTGCTTTGGCCACTCAGTAGCGAGCATCAAAGAGGAACTCCGCATGAAGCGACGCTCGGAGGCTCTGGAAGACATTCGTGCCAAAATGAAAAAACCCGGCTGCCGCTGCGAGACCGAAAATCCTTCGGGCTCCTGCTGCCTGGGAAATGTAACCAAAGGGATTGCCATTGCTCGGGAGGAATTGGGAATGTCCGACGAAACCGTGCCGACAAGACAAACTTCTCCGGAATCATCGACCAACCGCGGCGAGTTGATCGCCAAAGTCGGGACCATCATTTCGGCCATCATGGCCTCCGCCTGTTGCTGGCTGCCACTCGTACTGTTGGCCGTGGGTGTATCGGGGGCGGGCATTGCCGCCACATTGGAAGCTTATCGCCCGCTGTTCATCACCCTGACGTTCGGCTTCCTGGCGGCGGCGTTCCACTTCACCTGCCGTCCTCGATCGTCACAGACCAGCAATGGCGACTGCTGTTCGACCGCCAAAGATGGCTGTGCTGTTCCGAACGGCGAAACGAAGTGGCGTTTCTCCAGAATGACCTTGAACAAGGCCATTCTGTGGAGCGTGACCCTGCTGGCCGTCCTGTTCCAGTTCTTTCCGAAATACGCGGAATTCGTCTTGGCGAACCGAGAGGCCGCGAATGAAACGACAGCGGCCAATCTCCTCGTCAGGAAGACGACCATCGCCATCGACGGAATGTCCTGCGAGGGCTGCGCTGCGGCTCTCCAAAAAACGATCAAAGCCGTGCCGGGCGTGCTGAGTGTCAAAGTGGACTACAACATCGAGCAAGCCATGGTGTCCACGGCAGCCTGCTGTCCGTTCCCGAATGACGAAATTTTCAAGGCCATCGAAGAAGCCGGCTTCATTGGCGCAGTCCGATAGCGTATCCAGCGTAAATAAGCTCGTGAAGTGAGCAGGGGTGGTCTTTGTCACGGCACGAACAGAATTTGTTTGGAGAAATGTATCATGACTCGAAGACAATGGCTCTGGTCGGCGCTGTTGGCACTGCCTCTGGCCGTGGCGGGGGTGGTTTATGCGAACAACATGCAGGCCGAATCCTACACCTGCCCGCTGACGGGCGAAGAATTGGCCTGCAAGAAGTGCTGCCCGCTCAACCAGAGCAAGCCGCAGGCCGAAGAGCAGTCTTATGTCTGTCCGGTCACTGGTGAGGAATTAACCTGCAAGAAGTGCTGTCCGCTTAATCAGAGCAAGTAACGCCGCGCGGGGATGAAAAGTCGGGAAACGCACGCCGCACTCGTCTGGGTGGGGCGTGCGTTTTTCCGTTGGAAGGTATCCCTTCAAATTCGCCACGGACGATTCGAGATGAGAAACCGCTGAACGGGGCTAATCACCGTCGCGCACCAGGTTCTCCTCAAGCCATGTGCGCAGCCGCTTGGCGTTCGTACCGCCCGGCGCCGGATCACTGGCGTAAAGGATGGTGCCGTCGGTGTCGACGACCACCATGCGATTCGGCCAGCCCGCGTACGCCTTGCCCACGCGGTTGTCGATGTCATCAACGGCGATGGGCATGCTGAGTTTTAAGGTCCGCTGGCAGACGGCGGCGGACGCCGCGCGGGCCGACAGGTCGGTCGGTTGAGAAATCTTGAGCAGCGACTCGCGTCCGTCCGAGGCGACGACCGACAACACCGAGTCGGGATGGGCCTCGCGAATGTAAACGAACAAGAACTCGACTCGGTCCTTAAACTGCTCGTAGACTTGGTCGACGCCGTCGAGTTGCCCGCGAAAGGGGGGACAGGTCATGCTGCCGAAAATCAGGACGACGGGACGTTGGGCGCGCAACTCGCGCAGCAAGACGGTCTGAGGGGTCTTGAGCGGGGGCTTCTCTGGTGCATTTCGTTTTTCACTCTTGTCCAATCGCTGCAGTGTGAACTCCGGAGCCCTGCTGCCTATTTTGAGTTGATTGGTCCAGCGCTCGCTTCGGTCCGGTGCGGTGATCACCTCGCCTGCCTTGGTCCCCGGACGGTTGCCGCGCCCCTTCGCCCCCGGCGCCTGTTGAGCGAATAACGGAATCTGCACCAGAGCACCCAGCACGCTGATAAGAGCCAGTTCGGCCAAGATGAACGCAGGACGTTGCATGATGCGTCCCTTTCCTCAAGCAGGTGTTCGGAGCCATGTGACACGAGCCACTCTGATATATTAAACACCGCACAGGCCGCATGGTTTCGCGTAACTTTTCAATAGGAAGCACTCTCGTCTGGCGGTTAGATGGTGTGCCTGTTCGTCCAGGCTTCCGCCGCGAATTCATCATCCAGTGGAGTACGAGCAATGTGGTTCGTGTAATTGGACAACGTTTTCATCCCCACGCCCAAGATCACTTCCAGCACCTGGTCGGACCGAAATCCCGCGGCGATAAAGTCGTCGAGAGTGTCCTCCGAGGGCCATCCCTGGGTTTCCACGATTTCCATCGTCAGTTGACGAAGCGCCTGTAACCGACCGTCGGTCAGCGGTTGTCGCTCTCGAACGGCTTTGATTTCATCGCGAGAGACGGAGCACATCCCCGCGCCCACACTGTGGGCCGCGACGCAATAATCGCAACGATTTGCTTTGCTGGCCGCCAGCAGCACAATTTGCTGCTCCTGCGGCGTGAGCGACGAACCTTCAAACAAGTCGCTGAGATTGAGGTACGCCTTCAACAGCGGCGGGGCGTTCGCCATGACCCCGATCAAGTTCGGCAAGAATCCGAAACGCATTTCCACGGCCTTAACTATGTCTCTCGATTCGGCCGGTGCAGTCTCCTGCGCATGAACGTCGAATTGCATGATAATCCCTTCTGAAAATGGTGGTCATGGTAGGTGTGTGTAGGAGAGAACCCAAATATTCACAAAACGCGAATGGTCTCACCGTCGAATCGAAGAACTCACTTCTTGTCCGCTAATTCTTTGAGCATCTCTTTGGCGCTGGTTCGTCCTGCATGGGAATTGCTGATTTTCGCAAACGATATCGTTTGATCTTTTTCGATCACGAATGTCGATGGATAGGCGGTTTCACGAACGGCATTCCATCTCAAGCCGTATGCGTTGGTGAACTCGTAATCGGGGTCGATCAGTAGATGAAAACCATCCGGCAATTTCTTCTTGCCCTGAAACTCCTGTGCACGATCGGAAAGACTCGTCGAGGGACCGGGATAGACGAAAACGACCTGAGTGCCCTGCTGATTGAACTTTTTCGACTGTTGCAGAAAATCGCTGACCTGTTTGTTGCACAGCGGGCATTGATATCCCGGAAATCCCCGCAGCACAACGAGAACGACGCGACCTTCCTCAACCAGATCGGAAAGCTGAACCGTTTCCCCGGCAAGTGATGGAAGTTCGAAGCCGGGGGCCGTGTCGCCGACTTTCAGGCTTTGTTCGTCTGCAGACGAATGAGCGTTAGCCCAGACGATTGTTGCAACGACAGCCGTAAGGGCAATAACGCTTTGTCGTGAGAATCTTCGGAAAGCCTTCATCGCGATGTCCTTTAAGTGAGTGTCGAATGTTTTACAGTCTACATAAACGATATTTCCAATCGTTCATCGAGAATGCGAAGTGGAAGCACTTGCTCTCCGAGTTTGCGAGTGAGGATTAACATGATCACCTTCCTTGGGTTCAGTTCTCTGCATAGGGATAGGCGACGAACACCGAACCAGTTCAGCAGCAGGGGCCGTCCGTGCCGCAACAGGGGCCGATTTCGTCTGTCGTCGCATGGTAGTCGCTCCCTTTCGTTTCGCGGGGGAGTCGTACTTTGCTGCGATGACAGTCAAACGGCCGGGCATCGGCGAGCGGGATGTCTTCACGCGGCTCGACGTCATCGAAGCATCCTGCATAAGGGAGACGCTGCAGCAAGTGGAACGTTTTATCGCAAACGGCCATCCGCTGACCCCGAACGTAAATGTGTCCGTCGTCGTCTTCGACTTTCCTGAAGGGTCCGCGATAAACGACGGCCTGATTTCGTTCCAGACACGGCCCCTGTTTTCCCTTGTAGGCCACGACCGTGATCGACCGGAATTCGATGCCATCCACTGTCCGCCACGGTGCCGCTTGTCGCTTGGCGATTTCAATACCGTGAAATCCCGCTTCCTCGAATGTTTTAATAAACTGATCTTCGCGATAGGCGCCGGAAATGCATCCGGACCACAAATCAGGATCGTGTTGGAGCGACGTCGGCACGTCCTCATCGGAAACAATGTCGCTAATCGCCGCCCGACCGCCACGTTTGAGCACGCGATAGATTTCGCTGAATAACTGCCGGCGATCCTGTTGACGCACCAGATTCAGTACGCAATTCGAAACGACGCAGTCGACGGAATCGTCGGCGACCATCGGCTGCTCGCGCCGCAGCCGCTCTTCGCGATGCCGCAGTTCCAGCCAGCCGGACGGGTTGCGGATCGGGTGTTGCGAGAGTTCGCGCCCCAGCAGATCGAGATCGAGCCGCAGATCCTGAATCAGTCCATAGCGGAAGTCGACGTTCTCAAAACCGAGTCGATAGGCGACCTGCTGCTGGTGCTTGCGCGCAAGTCCCAGCATCTCGCGGTTGCAGTCCACGCCGATCACACGCCCGTGCTGACCGACAACCTGCGCCAGAATGTAACAGAGTTTGCCGCCGCCGGAGCCGAGATCGAGGACGGTTTCGCCTTCGCGGACATAGCACGAGGGATCCCCGCACCCGTAATCGCGTTCGAGAATTTCCCGTGGGATCGCCGCGAGTAACTCCGTCTTGTATGCCACGGGACAGCACAGCGCCGCTTCTTTCTCCTGTGCGGCGGCGGCATATCGCAGGTAAACCGAACCTTCCACGGCGGCATTCCCATTGTTATGAGTCATTCACATTTTCCTTTTTGAAATCAGAGCCCTCTGAAAATCGGCAACACGACTATTCACTTTTAGTCCTGACGCACCGTGACCGTCTGTGAAACCGGGCACACTTTCAAAAGAACCACGAACCCCCCTTTAGCCGACTCGTAGCATCCCTCTCGGCCGATTGCCGCACGTCACCGCCGGATGACTCGTTCCTGTTTATTCCATTTCCAACATGAGGAGGGTGATGTCATCAGTTTATGGACCACTGCGACGCACATGTCGAACATCATTCACCGCGTCCAAGCCAGCCATTTTTGGAACAGCGATTTGATGAACGGGGTCAGCTTCGTTCGGTTGAATTGATCGCCGAGCTTGCGGATCGCCTCAGCCTGAGTCGGATAAGGGTGGATCGTGCTGCCAATCTTCCTCAGTCCCAGGCCATGCGTCATCGCCAGAGTGATTTCGGAGATCAGGTCTCCCGCGTGACCGGCAACGATGGTCGCACCGACGATCGCGTCGCTCCCTTTCTTCACATGAACTTTGACGAAGCCGCTGTCATCGCCATCCAAAATCGCACGATCTACGTCTTTGAACTCTTGCATGTACGTATCGACTTCGATTCCCTTTTCCTTGGCTTGGTTTTCGTACAGCCCCACATGGGCAATTTCCGGCGACGTGTAGGTACACCAGGGAATCACCAGCGAAGATGACTTTTTACGACCTTTGAACAGCGCGTTCTGTATCACGATCCGCGCCATGAAATCGGCCGCGTGCGTGAACTGAAACGGCGAACAAATGTCTCCCGCGGCGTAGATTCGAGGATTCGTCGTCTGCATGCGTTCGTTCACAGTGACTCCCTTCTTGTGGTACTCCACGCCCACGGCTTTTAGATTCAGATCCTCGACATTCGGCGCTCGGCCGACCGACACCAAGAGCTGGTCGATCGGTTCGTCATACCCGGTGCCGTGCGATTCGACGGTGAGCCGGATTCCGCCGTCGTTCTTGATCGCCAGATTCTTGCCGCAGCACAGCAGCTTGACGCCATCGCGATCCATCGCCTGCTGCACGATCTCAGCCGCATCGCGGTCTTCGCGCGGCAGGATGCCGTGTTCCGCCTCGACCACGAACACTTCCGAGCCGAATTGGGCGAACGTTTGAGCCATCTCGCAGCCGATCGGCCCGGCGCCGATGACGCCGAGACGTCGAGGCAACTCAGTCAGCGAGAACAGCGTCTCGTTGGTCAGATAGTCGACAGAATCTAAACCGGGAATCGGAGGAGCGGCGGCTCGCGCACCAGTTGCGATCACGGCACGTTTGAAGGAGAGTCGCGTCCCGTCCACGTCGATGGTATTCGAATCGACAAAACTCGCCTGCCCGAAATAAACATCAACCCCGAGGTCGCGAAACCGCTGGGCCGAATCATTCGGGCTGATACGGGCGCGCAGCCGTCGCATCCGCTGCATCGCCGCCGCGAAGTTGACATTCACGTCGTCCGGCACGTCAACGCCAAACTCACGTGCATGGCGCACGGTTGCCGCCACACGGGCCGCGCCGATGATGCCCTTCGAAGGTACGCAGCCGACGTTCAGGCAGTCGCCCCCCATCAGGCTGCGTTCGATGAGCGCCACTTTGGCCCCCAGCCCTGCGGCCCCGGCGGCAGTGACCAGACCGGCGGTGCCGGCTCCGATGACGACGAGATTGTATCGACCCGACGGCGTAGGATTGCTCCAATCGGTTGGATGGACGTTCGCTTCGAGTTGTGCATTGAATTCATCGCGCGGCATTATTTGAAGACGTTCCGACATGGTTTTCCTGCTTGGTAAACTGCGAATCGATCACAGCGATTTCGGTGAGGCGTCATGAGATTTCGAAATCTCTTCGTCCGCGTCTGGAACGGACGTGTCCGAGCTTTTGCGAGAAATTAGTTTCATCACGCCGCGGACGGCAATGGGGAAGAGACCTAAGAGTACGAACGCGACCAGAATCTGCGTCAATTGCCCGGACGTGAGTAGCCCCCGGAAGCGAAAGACCGGTCACGACAACATAGACCGAGAAGGCCGCTCCATAAACGAATATGGGATTTTGTCGCTGAAATTGACGCAACTGGGCCTCCTGCTGCGCGAGTTGAGGCAACGTCAAATAATCTCGCAGGAACCAATAGCCAACGCCTGCGGCGAGTGTCACACATAGCAGCACCACCACTTTTTTCCGCGAGAGACGACCTCCCGACGAATTATCTGCGTCCGTGGGGTTCAGCGATTCGTTAGCTGGTTTCATAGGATTCAGCCAATCATCGTGTCCGAGACGCTCGTCGTTTTTCGTCTTTTGTTAGTAAGCGTCGACCGGCCTTTCACATTTAGAAATCCTAACATAACCTCTGTGCCTCACGATTTATTGCAAACGTGCAGGCGTTTTTTACACGCACAACCGGTTGTGTTAGTGTCTCTAAAGAATAATCCTAACACAACCTCTGTGCATGGCGGGTTTCCACTGAATTTGAGGCGTTTTTTACACGCACAACCGGTTGTGTTAGTGTCTCTAAATCTCTGCGTCAACAGAAACTGCGATTGGCATTAACGCCGAGCCTGATCATTCAGACTCCAGTCATAATCGAGGTACTTCACCCGGGCCTTACCGCTCGCGGTTAAGCGTTGTGCGGAGTCCGGGACATACGGTGAAATGGCCCGCATCTGCTCCGAGGTGTTTTTGCCAAAGTCATTGGCGAACCAATCCAAAATCGGCGAAATGTGAATGACGCCCGACGTCGTATCCGCCGAGAACTTCGAACGATCGGCGAAGAAGTGTTTGGCGTTGAGCGACAACTGCTCTTCCAATCGCTCGTCGACGTAGGCCTCGTTTAATAAACGCGGACATCCCACCGAAGCACAGACGATGGCGAAATGAATCCGCGGTTCGTTCATTTTTCTAAGAATTTGGTGTTCGATGGCCTCCAGCGAATACGGCTTGCCTGCGACCAGCAACTGCAAGTCTTTCCAAATGTTGTACCCCACCACTTTCGCCGTGTGGTTACGAATGCTCGATGTCGGATACTCGCGCAGAATTCCTTTTACAGTGAGTGCATTATAGGCGTTGATCCAGAAGGCCAATTGGGACTCGCGCGATGAGTTCCGGGAGATCTTCGCCGCCGAGAGATAATTCAGATAATCATCCAACAATTTTTGATCTGCGGCGGACGCTTTCCATTGGGTGTAGTCGACGAAACCGTCTTCATCGACGTGCCGTCTTAATAACCGATCCCAAGACTCGTGACGGATCTCTTCGACCGGAACCTGTTTCGACCCGGAGACGTCGACTCCCACCATCACCGCGGACCCGGCGTAACAAATGGTCGTGACCATAATTCCAACTGCGATTCCCGAGAAAACGGCGATCTTGGCATAGCGACGCATCAGAACATTCCTTTGTGTACATGGAAGACGGGAAACATGACAGGCTTTCCTTTACCTGGTCAAGAGCTGTACCGGGAATTATCGACGTCATGCCGCGTTCCGTCTGTAAAACCGGGCACAGTTGGCTATTCCGCCGAGATGAAAATGATTCATCACGAAAAACACCCTGACTCGCGTTCGCCAAAGCTCTCCTGTCCTTTCGCAAGGTCGATGGATGTGATGCCGCGTATGGCCATGGGACGGTCGAACTTACGACAGATCGAGCGAATTCAATTGCAGCGTGGCTATTGGTAACCTGTTGTGAAACAGTCGCTTAAAGCGCAAGCCTATTTTTCTTACGAGAATTTCATGAATAAATCGAAGCGGTCGCGTCATTAATACGCATGGCAAGGAGTGAGAGTGAAAGACGATGGCGACAAATGTGAGCGGTTTCTGTTGCACCTGAGGCCGGTTCAGGGAGCACTGGAAGCATTTTGTCGTCGCAGTCTGTTCGACGTTTCCCTGGTTGAGGACGTTCTGCAAGAAACGGTGACGCGGGCGTTTCGGGATTTCGGTTTGTTCGCCGAGGGAACGAACTTTCGCGCCTGGATCTTCAGATACGCCCATCTCGGCATTCTGGAATCCAACCGGGAATTTCTGACCCGCAGGCATCAGCCCCTGGAGGCCGAACCGGCAGTCGAAGACGAATGGAATCTGGGAGGGGATGAGTCGCTGCTGCACACGCTACTCGAATCGCCGGAGATTTTGTTCGAGCACTGCGCGGACGATTTGATCCACGCCGTGCTTCAACTTCGGCCCGTGGATCGGGCGGTGCTGCTGCTCAAGGCCATCGGCGAATTCAAGTATCGCGAGATCGCGGAGATTGTCGGCGTTCCCTTGGGAACGGTGATGAGTTCGCTGTCGCGGGCACGACAGCAGATGAGACAGGCGTTGACAAAAACCAGAGGGGGACAGGGAGAATTGCCGCGCCAAACCGGTGACGGCCGTCATAAGGACGGTCCCTGAACGATAGGGAGTGATCGCAACCAGCGGTCGGAAACGAGGTCAGGTCATGAATTGCACGCAAGCACGCCAGCACTGGCATCTGTTTCACGATTCCGAAGGAGATGCGGAGCTTCATCTGCAGATCAACGATCACCTGGAGCATTGTCCGGAATGTGCGCGTTGGTTTCAGCAACAAATTGCGCTGGAAGAAGCGATCACGCATTCCCTGGTTTCTGGAAGGGAACCGACGGCCGCGATCTGGAGCCGGATCGAACGGCAACTGGTCCCACCGCAACCGGCGCGGACGAAGAAGTGGCTTCTGTTCGGCTCAGCGGCGTTCACGCTGGTGGCGTCGTTGCTGATCGCCGTCAGCATTGAAAACCGCTCGTCGCCCACACCCGATTTGGCGTCGCTCTCGGTGGCCGTTCACGACAAACTGACCAGCGGCCGGGAAGATCCGAATTTTGTGAGTTCGTCTCACATGGACATCGAGGATTACCTCAAACAACACGTCAGTTTTCCCGTGCGCTGTCCGCCGCGTGAAGATGCCGGTTTCGAGGCCCGCGGCGGCGGTACGTGCCGGCTCGCCAACGATGCCGCGGCGTATGTGGTCGGACAAGTCGATGGGGAATCGGTCAGCTTGTTTATTCTCTCGCGCGACAGCCTGGCGCATTTTCCCGAGTTGCAGGCGATGCCGCAACGACAGCGCACGCGGCATCAACAGCATGGGGCTCACGACATCCTGGTGATGGAGTTCGACCAGAATCTCGTTCTCGCTGTGGGCAAGGTTCGCACCGAGCGGTTGCAACGGCTGCTGAACGCTTACGGGAGTTACCCGCACGATCACGGTGTAAAGCCCGTGCGCCAGCGAGCGTCGTAGGCGGACAAGATCGCTTGACCGTTTTTTTGGGAAGTTGTGAACAGAGGTGATGAGTATGGTTGAGCGTGTGGAAGAGCGTCCCGGCGAGCCGCGAAATGACGCCCTCGATGGCGGCCCGAAGCAGGCCAGTTGGCTGGTGCGGGTTTCGATCTCCAATCCGTATCTCGTCATCGTGCTCTGTCTGATGATCGTCGTCCTGGGGTACGTCACGATCTCACGCATTCCGGTCGATATTCTCCCCTCGTTCAAGACGCCCGCCGTGCAGGTGCTGACGCTCTATCCCGGCATGCCGACGGAGATCATGGAGCGGGACATCACCAACCGCCTCGAACGCTGGACCGGCCAGTCGGAAGGGATCGAGCGGCAGGAGTCGCGGAGCATGATGGGGGTCTCGATCGTCAAGGACTATTTTCGCGACGGCATCGACCCCAACACGGCGTTCTCGCAGGTCACCAGCTATGCGATGAGCGACCTGTATTATCTGCCTCCCGGCACGGTGCCGCCGATGGTGATGCTGTTCGATCCCAGCGCGCCGATGCCGACCGCGCTGTTGGCGGCATCGAGCGACGTGCTGGATGAGAAGGAAAGTTACGATCTCGCCTACTTCAACGTCCGCAACATGCTCTCCGGGTCGCCTGGCGTGATCGCTCCCGCCGTCTTCGGCGGCAAGCTGCGGCGGATTTACGTGTATGTCGATCCGGCGAAGCTGCAGTCGTACGGCCTCTCGCTGATGGACGTGCAGGAAGCCATCAAGAAGAGCAACCTGATGATCCCCACCGGCAACGCCAAGATCGGCGACGTCGATTATATGGTTGATATGGAGAACATGTTCGAGCACGTGGCGGACTTTGACAACATCGTCGTGAAAATTGTGAATGGGCGACCGATCTATATTCGCGATATCGGCGAGGTCCAGGATGCCGCGGCCATTCAAACGAACGTTGTGCGGATCAGCCGCGCTCCGGAGTGGGAGAGCAAACGCCAGGTTTACATCCCCATCTTCCGCCGGCCCGGTTCGAATACGATTGAAGTGGTCAACGGGGTGAAGGAACGCATCCCCCAGTTCCTCGATCGTTTGCCCCCCAAAGAAGGCTACACCGATCCCGATACCGGCAAGCCGGCCTCGGGCCTGAATCTCGACGTCGTCGCCGACCAGTCGGTCTTCGTGCGGACCGCCATCCGAAATCTCACCTGGGAAGGCATCCTCGGCGCGGGTCTGGCGTCGCTGATGGTGCTGATCTTCATCGGCAGCTTTCGCTCGACGATCATCATTGCGTTGGCGATTCCCCTCTCGGCGCTCGTGGCCATCATCGGGTTGTACTTCACCGGCAATACGCTCAATGCCATGACGCTCGGCGGCTTGGCGCTGGTCATGGGGCGGTTGGTGGACGATCCGCTGATCGACATTGAAAATACCTTTCGTCACCTGGATATGGGCAAGAGCCCGAAACGAGCGGCCCTGGACAGCGCGATGGAAATCGCCATGCCGGTCCTCGTGGCGACGATCACGACCACGGTCGTGTTTTTTCCGGTCGTCTTTCTGTTCGGCATGGGCAAGTACCTGTTCACGCCCATGGCGCTGAGCGTGACGATCGCCATGTTTGCCTCTTATTTTTTGTCGCGCACGCTGTCGCCCGCCTTCTGCGCCTACTTCCTCAAGGCGCATGACCCGAACGAGAAACGCTTCGTATTGTTCCGCGTCGCCGACGCGATGTACGAGCAAGTTCGCTCGGCGTACACGGCGATCCTGCGATCGGCGGTCCGCTGGCGATGGCTGACCGTGGCCGCCTCAATTGGTTTCGTGGCCGCTTCGTTGCCTCTGTATGGGCTGATCGGGCAGGAATTATTTCCGGCAACCGACGCCGGACAGATCGTGATCAACGTCCGCGCGCAGTCCGGCATGCGGATCGAGTTGACTGAGGAACTCGCGCAGAAGATCGAACAAGAGATCCAGGCCGTCATCCCGGCGGAGGATCGGAAGATGATCGTCACGGACATCGGCGTGCTCTATGACTGGCCGGCCGGCTACACCGCCAACTCCGCTCCCATGGACTCGACGGTTCTCGTGCAGCTTACCGAAGCGAGCGAGCGTCACGTGTCGAGCCAGCTTTATGCCCGCCAGTTGCGCGAGCGTTTGAATGAGAAGTTTCCGGACGTGTCGTTTGCCTTCAACACGGGCGGCATGGTCGCCGCGGCGCTCAATTTCGGGCTGCCGGCGCCGATCAACATTCAGGTCGAAGGGCGCGACATGCAGGAACAGCACCGGATCGCCTCGGAGATTCGCGACCTGATCGCGAAAGTCCCCGGCGTCGTCGACGCCCGCGTGCAGGAGGCGACCGACTATCCCACGCTGAAGATCAAGCCCGACCGCACCAAGATGGCCTATTCCGGCATCACGCAGGAAGACGCCACCAAGAACCTGATGAGCATGCTCAACAGCTCCACCACCTTCGATCCGGCATTCTGGCTCGATCACAAGTCGGGCAATCACTATTTCGTGGGAGTGACATACAAAGAGCAAGACATCAATTCGCTCACCTCTCTGGGAATGGTTCCCATTTCGGGAACGGATACGACCTCGCCGGTGCAGCTTCAGAACCTGGTCAATCCGCCGACGATCGAAGAGTCCGCCGTCGAGGTCAATCATCTCGCGCTGGCCCGGGTCGTCAACGTCTACGCCAACGCCGATGGGCGGGACATCGGCTCGGTCGCTCGCGATATCGAGCGTGTCTTGTCCGAGTGGGGGACGCGGACCGATCCGCCGGCGGGAAGTTCGTCCGCCGTGGTCTCCTGGAGTCCGCCCGATCCGAATCAACCCGGGCAATCGCTCGCCGGCTTTGGGGTGCGGATGCGCGGCGAAGTCTCCAGCATGAGGGAATCGTTCAGCAGTCTCGGGTTCGGCATGATCCTGGCGGGCACTTTGATTTATCTCATCATGGTGGCCCAGTTCCGTTCGTTCCTCGACCCGTTCATCATCATGTTCGCCGTGCCCCTGGGGATTATCGGCGTGCTGTTGATGTTGTGGGCCACGGGCACCACGTTCAACGTGCAGTCGTTCATGGGCGTTATCTTTATGATCGGCATCGCCGTGACCAACTCCATTCTGCTCGTCGAGTTCGCCAACCGACTGCGTGTCGAAGAGGGGCTCAGCCCCCTCGACGCGGCGATTCAGTCCGGCAGCATTCGCTTGCGTCCGATCATCATGACGGCCCTGGCGATGGTGATGGGCTTGATGCCTCTGGCTTTGCACGAGGGAGACCCGACGATGCCGCTGGCGCGGGCGGTGATCGGCGGACTCACCGCTTCGACAGTGTTGACCATTTTCGTAGTCCCCTGTCTGTACGTCATTTTCAAGTCCCGGCGGCGTTCGGCCGATACCGAACAGCCGGCGACAAGTGGAGTTTCATCATGAATCGTATGATTTTAAGCTCGTCCGCCGGAATCGGGGCGATCGCCGCGACAGTCTCGGCGTTTCTGTTTCTCGGCGGCAACTCGGCGAGCGACACACCCGCCGTCCAGGCGCAGGTTTCTCGCAAGAGTCAATCACCAGTCGATCACAAAAACGACGCACACGGCGGCGCAGCGACAGTCAACCCGACGGTGGAAGACCTCTATCGAGTCACCACCCAGCCGGTGCAGGTCGAGTCGTATGAAAGCACCGCCGTTTTTGCCAAGGCCTCCGGCTTCTTGAAGAACGTGGAATTCGATATCGGCGACCGCGTCGAAAAAGACCAGATTCTCGCCGAATTATGGATTCCGGAAATGGATCAGGAACTGGCCCAGAAAGCGGCGGCGGTGGAACAGGCCCGCGCGGCGGTGGAGCAGGCGCAGGCTAAACTGGAAACAGCGGGGGCACTCGTGACCGCAACCGAGGCCCAACTCGAAGAATCGCAGGCATCGATTGCCCAACATGAAGCGGAACTGGTTTTTCGTCGAGCCGAACACGACCGCATCGCGGAACTCGTTAAAAGCTCTTCCGTGAACGAGGCGATTCAGGACGAGAAGTTCAAGCACCTGCAGTCGGCCGAAGCGGCGCTCACGACTGCGCAGGCTCAGGTAAGAACCGCCGAGGCTCGCGTGCAGGTCGAACAGGCGCGTCAACGGGAAGCGAAGGCCGATCTCTCACACTCCCAAGCGCTCTGGGAAGTCGCCCATGCGAACCTGGAGCAGACCCGGGTTCTCATGAAGTACGCCCAGATTCGCGCCCCGTATGATGGACTCATTACCCGCAGGTGGATCGATTCAGGAGACTTCGTGGCGTCGGCTGCCACGTCGAAGACGGAGCCGTTATTCACGGTGGATCGTGTTGACAGATTGCGTCTGATTTTTGACATTCCCGAATCCGAGTCCGCTCTGATTCAGGTCGGTCAGCCCACGTCGCTAAAAGTCGATGCTCTTAAAAATCGGATGTTCGCGGGACGCATCAAACGCACAACCGGCGTACTGGACCCGCAAACCCGAACGCTGCGCGTCGAAGCGGAACTCGACGAACCGAACGAGAGCCTGCGTCCCGGCATGTACGGCATGATAACCGTCACGCTTGTCGAACGCTCCCAAGTTGTGACGCTGCCAACTCGGTGCATTCAATTCGACGATCAGTCCCCCTATGTGTTGTGCTCACTTGATGGAACGGCGGAAAAACGCTTCATTACACTCGGGTATTCCGATAGCTCTCAAACCGAAATTATCGAAGGGCTCGACCCCAACGACTTGGTCATCGCCGAGTCGGAGAACATTATTCACAATGATGTGACACGTCGCGAGACCTCGTTGCGAAAGTAGCAGCTCGAATCGCGTTTTATCGCATAATAAGGACGTTTAAATCCCAAGGAGGGGAAATGGGCCATTTACCACTGTTTCAACGGTTTCACTCCTGCGGAATGCTCGGTCTGCTTGCCCTGTCGCTGGCAACAGGCTGTACCACGGTCTCCGGAAAACTAGCCGGTCCTGCGCAGGACATTCCCACGCGCGACTCGCGCGGAACTCATCATGCCGCGCTGAAAGTCGACAGTGATGCTGAAGACGTTTCCACGACGCGGCGCAAATCCTCGCTGATTGAAACCGTGGCGCATCGCGACGAACAGGACGGCTCGTCGCCACCGCTGACGAAACTGGTTTCCGCGGAGGGCGAAGTCGAAGAAGGAGCGGCGGACTTATCGGCGACCGATCCCTCGACGGACTCGCTCCCCATCGACCTCCCCACGGTACTGAAACTGGCCGGTGCTAATAATCTTCAGATCGCCTTTGCCGCCGAACGAGTGCAACAGACATTGGCCCAGTCGGATGCGGCTGATGTGCTGTGGATACCGTCGCTTCGAGCCGGGCTGAACTACAATAACCACTCCGGACAAATTCAAGATACGCGCGGAGACGTCATCAATGTCAATCGAAACTCCTTTTTCGTCGGCGGCGGCGCCGGATTCGGTAACACGCCTTTGAATGGTGCCACCGGCGGGCCCGGGCGCATGTTTGTCGATCTGTCGTTGGTCGATGTGTTGTTCGAGCCGCTGGCTGCTCGTCAAGTTGTTGAGGCAGCCGAAGCAACTCAAGAGGCGACGTTCAACGACACGCTCTTGCAAGCCGTCTCGGCGTATGTCGAACTGGTTCGTTCCCATTTGCTTGTGAGCGTTGCCGAAGAGGCCGTGCAAAACGCCGACGAATTGCAAAAGCTGACGGAGGAATTCGCTCGAACAGGTCAGGGTCTGCAGGCGGATGCGGAACGAGCCCGGGCCGAGTATGAAAGTCGACGCCGAAGTCTGCTGGAGACGAAAGAACGAGCGGCGGTGACGTCGGCGGAGTTGGCTCGCCTGGTGCGACTGGATCAGGGAATCGAATTGGTTCCGACGGATACCGCGCCGCTCCCTCTCTTTTTGGTGGACGAAGCGGTTGACCTTCCTGACATGATCGAACAGGCCCAAGCCAATCGTCCCGAGATAGAAACGATGCGCGCGTCCATACGCGAAACGCGGTATCGAATTCGCCAGGAGCAGTTACGCCCCTGGATTCCGCATCTTTACGCGGGAGCCAGTGGTGGTGGATTCGGCGGTGCGCCGGGGTCTTCCGTCGACGACTTCGGCGGCCGTGCGGATTTCGACGTCGCTGCCGTATGGGAATGGGAAAACTTGGGTTTCGGGAATGAGGCCCGCCGGCGCGAACAGCAAAGTCTTCACCAGCAAGCTCACATCGCCGCGAACCAATGGGAGGATCTCGTCGCGGCGGAAGTGACCCAGGCCTATCAGCGAATTCGATTTCGAAGGCAGCAAATCGATGTGACCAGATCACAGATCGATTCGGCGACGACCGCACTCAATCTGAACATGCAAGGCATTCACGGCGGCGTCATTCGTCCGATAGAAATCCAGCAGGCGATTGATGCCTTGGCATCGGCACGCGAGCAGTACCTGAACGCGGTACTGAATCATAACCTTGCGCAATTCGAGCTCATCAGATCGGTTGGACAGCCGCCGCAGGAGATGTGATCGACTTACACCCTTCGGAGGCAGCACTGCTTGTACTTCTTACCGCTGCCGCAGTGGCATGGTTCGTCGCGGCCTGTTTTGTTCCCCTTGCCTTTGCTATAGATGCGCGACGGGATGGCTGGGGTCGAGGCTCCGACAGCCCCCAGCGAATTCATTATCGATACGGGCTCGAAGACTCGCCCCCTGCTATACATTCCCGGCGTGCTTCACCTGCCGCACGCGGCTGAGTTACGAGTACGTCAAGCTTCAATGGGGCCGTCCTTATTCAGGACGGAAAACCTCGTCTGCGGACGTAAGGCCGTCCCTTCCACGAGCTTCTTCAATGGGGCCGTCCTTATTCAGGACGGAAAACGCGGGGATAGGTCTTTTGTTACAGACCTCCTCCACCTCTTCAATGGGGCCGTCCTTATTCAGGACGGAAAACATTACATCGAGCGGCAATGTGCGACAGTCGATACGGGCTTCAATGGGGCCGTCGTTCTTCACGACGGAAAACATGGCGTGATTCAATCGCTCCCACGAATGCTCCGTCGCTTCAATGGGGCCGTCGTTCATCACGACGGAAAACGAGCGCGACTGAACGCGAACCATCGCGACTGGTCACGCTTCAATGGGGCCGTCGTTCATCACGACGGAAAACGATGACTTTGAGTACCAGCGCATCTATTTTGGATTGGCTTCAATGGGGCCGTCGTTCATCACGACGGAAAACGGTAACGCATTTTTCCCGCACAGGTCGAACGCAACATGAGCTTCAATGGGGCCGTCGTTCATCACGACGGAAAACACAGTAGTATCGCGGACACTAAGACCAGCCTGTTTAAGCTTCAATGGGGCCGTCGTTCATCACGACGGAAAACGCCGCAACTCAACTTCCCGGACATTCCGGGTTATCAGCTTCAATGGGGCCGTCGTTCATCACGACGGAAAACAATTGAACGTCGTAGAGAAGTAGCACGTACTAATTGGGGCTTCAATGGGGCCGTCGTTCATCACGACGGAAAACTCGTTGCCCGTGATTATGGTTGGCACCGGCAGCGGCCAGCTTCAATGGGGCCGTCGTTCATCACGACGGAAAACCGCAATGGGAGACGGTGCACGCATCACACGAGCACTCGCTTCAATGGGGCCGTCGTTCATCACGACGGAAAACCTGAGCGAGTGCCCGCACTCCCGATCGACCCACAACCGGCTTCAATGGGGCCGTCGTTCATCACGACGGAAAACACCATATCTCCATCTCCTTAATGAACACGTTCTGCCAGCTTCAATGGGGCCGTCGTTCATCACGACGGAAAACTCGACGACAGAGAATGGGAAATCCGCAAGCTTCCGAGCTTCAATGGGGCCGTCGTTCATCACGACGGAAAACCTGCCACACACTACACCGATGACATGCGGACGACGGTAGCTTCAATGGGGCCGTCGTTCATCACGACGGAAAACGGCTCGAATGCGTATTGTCGCCATCGCGGATACCATTGCTTCAATGGGGCCGTCGTTCATCACGACGGAAAACGAACAGGCGCTCGTGGCAATCGTGGGCCGCAAAGAGTGGCTTCAATGGGGCCGTCGTTCATCACGACGGAAAACGACCCGGAAAGGAATCGAAGGCCAAGCGTAAGGACAGGCTTCAATGGGGCCGTCGTTCATCACGACGGAAAACTAGACGAGCCGCCCGACACTCGCCACCTTGACCAGAGCTTCAATGGGGCCGTCGTTCATCACGACGGAAAACGTCGAGCACCCTCATCATCCCACCTCATTCGATTTCAGCTTCAATGGGGCCGTCGTTCATCACGACGGAAAACACGACGAATTCGCTTCGCTGCTCTCGGAGGGCGAGCTTCAATGGGGCCGTCGTTCATCACGACGGAAAACGGTACTGATGGAGGTATGGCCCTACACCATATTCTTGCTTCAATGGGGCCGTCGTTCATCACGACGGAAAACGTGGTGTGTCCGCATTGTCGTCGGGAATAATTCCTGCCTGCTTCAATGGGGCCGTCGTTCATCACGACGGAAAACATCGGAGTCAATCTCCGCGGCGGACAGTTTCCGGTGCTGCTTCAATGGGGCCGTCGTTCATCACGACGGAAAACGCGTGTCGAAATCATGGGATTACATGGAGCGAGAATGGCTTCAATGGGGCCGTCGTTCATCACGACGGAAAACAAATCGCCCACCTGAAAAGCAAGAACGGTGGAGTGCCAGCGCTTCAATGGGGCCGTCGTTCATCACGACGGAAAACGCAATCACGGGAGGGAAACGAAGTATCCCAGTTATGCGCTTCAATGGGGCCGTCGTTCATCACGACGGAAAACGGGATTGCTACGGGCGTGGGTGGAACTTCTCTTTTGGTCGGGCTTCAATGGGGCCGTCGTTCATCACGACGGAAAACTCGGGCTTGAAGGTGACGACATGAAACCTGCGGATGATGCTTCAATGGGGCCGTCGTTCATCACGACGGAAAACCAAGGTTGTCTGGGCGAATGAATTCGTTCCGGCGGCAGCTTCAATGGGGCCGTCGTTGTTCACGACGGAAAACCAGCTCCGGTCGCAATACCGATCAACTGCTCTTGTTGCTCGCTTCAATGGGGCCGTCGTTGTTCACGACGGAAAACCATTACAGAGCAGATCAATCGCGACGCGGCCGCGAACGCTTCAATGGGGCCGTCGTTGTTCACGACGGAAAACACCGTTCTACGGCTGATGGGTCTTTGACGACCGGAGCTTCAATGGGGCCGTCGTTGTTCACGACGGAAAACGAGCAGCCAGTCGATGAGCGTCAGTTCGGACGCGTTGGGGCTTCAATGGGGCCGTCGTTGTTCACGACGGAAAACATCGCTGAAATCGAAGGCGGGACCGTCACCGCTTCGCTTCAATGGGGCCGTCGTTGTTCACGACGGAAAACGATGTCCGATACCGGGATGGCGATGTCTTCGTCGTAGGTAGCTTCAATGGGGCCGTCGTTGTTCACGACGGAAAACGAAAAATCAAGAGTCGATCGGTCGCGACGTTGCTATCGCTTCAATGGGGCCGTCGTTGTTCACGACGGAAAACTCTGGGTCGAACACGAATTCGGCCGGTTTTGCATCGCTTCAATGGGGCCGTCGTTGTTCACGACGGAAAACATGCGGCGGAGCGCATTCGCAAGCAAGCCGACGAAATGGCTTCAATGGGGCCGTCGTTGTTCACGACGGAAAACCGGGAACGCCCGCCGTCTGATGCGCACCGCCATGCACCTTGCTTCAATGGGGCCGTCGTTGTTCACGACGGAAAACGATTCCGTCGACGTATACGCAAGGTTGCAAGGAATGCGCTTCAATGGGGCCGTCGTTGTTCACGACGGAAAACATGTGTAGTTCTTCTTCGCACGAATAAACCGTGCCATCGCTTCAATGGGGCCGTCGTTGTTCACGACGGAAAACGAGGAAATCGTGATGGCCAAAGCCACCGCCGAAGAGGCTTCAATGGGGCCGTCGTTGTTCACGACGGAAAACATCCAAGAAACAAACCTATCGGCACAGCTATTTTTCAGCTTCAATGGGGCCGTCGTTGTTCACGACGGAAAACCGCGTCACGCGGAAAGACTTCGAAGAAATTCAGAATGCTTCAATGGGGCCGTCGTTGTTCACGACGGAAAACACCCGAAGCAATCTTCTCCGCCGTTTCTGCCCGCTCCGCTTCAATGGGGCCGTCGTTGTTCACGACGGAAAACTCGATCGCCTCTCCGTCAATCCCGGATGGCTTTTTCCGGGCTTCAATGGGGCCGTCGTTGTTCACGACGGAAAACGTCATCGCCAAGTTGCCGGGTGCCATCGGAATTTCCCGGGCTTCAATGGGGCCGTCGTTGTTCACGACGGAAAACGTTATGAGGCGGGAGAAGAAACCGACGGCGAGCCGGCTTCAATGGGGCCGTCGTTGTTCACGACGGAAAACTTGGAATGGGCGAAATGAACGGAGGCTTCCAATGAGGGCTTCAATGGGGCCGTCGTTGTTCACGACGGAAAACGCATCGATCGAATTCATTCACGACACACGCGAACTCGCTTCAATGGGGCCGTCGTTGTTCACGACGGAAAACCGTATCTGACGACACGCGGAAGGTACAGAGCAACGGAGCTTCAATGGGGCCGTCGTTGTTCACGACGGAAAACGGAGACGGCACGCTCATGGTGATGCGCGCCATCCAAGAGGCTTCAATGGGGCCGTCGTTGTTCACGACGGAAAACGCCAGCGTGTATAACCCGTTGCCCCGTCAGTACCGACAGCTTCAATGGGGCCGTCGTTGTTCACGACGGAAAACGATCGGACAGGCGATAACGGATCGACCGACCGACCCGCTTCAATGGGGCCGTCGTTGTTCACGACGGAAAACGTCGATCTGCCGGACACGACTCCGCCCGCCGATGTGACGGGCTTCAATGGGGCCGTCGTTGTTCACGACGGAAAACTCCGATGCCCCTGTTGCTACTGCCTCGCGCATGTCGCTTCAATGGGGCCGTCGTTGTTCACGACGGAAAACGAGACGACGTCCGTTGACAAACTTTCCGCTGGGATGAGCTTCAATGGGGCCGTCGTTGTTCACGACGGAAAACAGTCGACCGAGACCTCGGGGTACTCCCCGTGAGCGGCGCTTCAATGGGGCCGTCGTTGTTCACGACGGAAAACCAGCGGCAAGCTGAGCGGGCCGGTGGGGGTGACGGTGCTTCAATGGGGCCGTCGTTGTTCACGACGGAAAACCCTGCGCCGCCGCGCGGGATGAATTTATGTCCGCCCCCGCTTCAATGGGGCCGTCGTTGTTCACGACGGAAAACCCGGCCCCTCCGACCAGCCTCCGCCGTTCGCCCCGCCCGGCTTCAATGGGGCCGTCGTTGTTCACGACGGAAAACAGTCGTCGCGGTGGAGCGTGAGGTACACGGCTACCGGGGCTTCAATGGGGCCGTCGTTGTTCACGACGGAAAACTTCAGAATCGGCAAGCGGAACGCCTTCTCCACATGATGGCTTCAATGGGGCCGTCGTTGTTCACGACGGAAAACCAGCAACAATTACGAATTCGAGTGCTGCCGTTGCGGCGCTTCAATGGGGCCGTCGTTGTTCACGACGGAAAACAACCGGAAATCGGCATGGGAAAGGCATTACATGGCGGCTTCAATGGGGCCGTCGTTGTTCACGACGGAAAACGGCGGGGTAGGGTGTGGTTAGTTGCACAGCACGGCGGCTTCAATGGGGCCGTCGTTGTTCACGACGGAAAACTCCCATCTCAGCCATCACGTCCGTCAGCGTAATCGCCGGCTTCAATGGGGCCGTCGTTGTTCACGACGGAAAACCTTTGCGGACCCGCTCGTCTCTGCCAGCGGCATCGGGGGCTTCAATGGGGCCGTCGTTGTTCACGACGGAAAACGACGGGAAGCGACCGACGTCTCCCCCGCCGCCTCCGAAGCTTCAATGGGGCCGTCGTTGTTCACGACGGAAAACGTCTCAATACATAACTTCTCACGAGCGACACGCCCGCGCTTCAATGGGGCCGTCGTTGTTCACGACGGAAAACAATCCCCGCCGTCCAGACATCAACCGCGACCGCGAACAGCTTCAATGGGGCCGTCGTTGTTCACGACGGAAAACCATGTTGTTCGTGGCTGGCTATCACCCCGACTGGCAGCTTCAATGGGGCCGTCGTTGTTCACGACGGAAAACGACGTCGACGAAAAACGTCAACCAAAGTCAGGCCGGGCTTCAATGGGGCCGTCGTTGTTCACGACGGAAAACCCGAGCTAATGGCCGGGCACTTGATGTCTGAGGGATTGCTTCAATGGGGCCGTCGTTGTTCACGACGGAAAACGGTTCTCGCCGAGTGGAATCATCTTCGATGAACTCCACGCTTCAATGGGGCCGTCGTTGTTCACGACGGAAAACGATGCCGATGGCTTTGTCGTCGTCTCGGACAATCCGGGCTTCAATGGGGCCGTCGTTGTTCACGACGGAAAACGCCACGCCCGAAGCAGCTTCGACGCCCGAGCCCGAAAAGCTTCAATGGGGCCGTCGTTGTTCACGACGGAAAACAGTTGGCGTAACTCAAGTCGGCGTAACTCAAGTCGGCGGCTTCAATGGGGCCGTCGTTGTTCACGACGGAAAACCGTCGCTCGACGGTACACGCAGTGAATCTCCAGCAGCGCTTCAATGGGGCCGTCGTTGTTCACGACGGAAAACGACCGACTATGAAGACAGCTCGAGTCAGGGGCCAGGCCGCTTCAATGGGGCCGTCGTTGTTCACGACGGAAAACACCCCGAACGTCAATCAGGCGGTCTCGGCGGCCGCGTTGCTTCAATGGGGCCGTCGTTGTTCACGACGGAAAACGATCGTACCTGTCGCGCCGAAAGACAACATGCCAGCATGCTTCAATGGGGCCGTCGTTGTTCACGACGGAAAACGTTGCGGATTCGCGAATCCACTGAATGGCTGAACGAGCTTCAATGGGGCCGTCGTTGTTCACGACGGAAAACGACGAGCTTCTTGACTGGGGAGGATTCCCGAAACGTGCTTCAATGGGGCCGTCGTTGTTCACGACGGAAAACTCCCAACAGGTCGACGAGATAAGTCGTCTCAGTCGTGCTTCAATGGGGCCGTCGTTGTTCACGACGGAAAACTTCCGAGCAAATTGGATTCGTCAGAGACAACACGCTATACGCTTCAATGGGGCCGTCGTTGTTCACGACGGAAAACGATCATCCCTATCCGAATCCCCGAAGAATTGCTACAAGCTTCAATGGGGCCGTCGTTGTTCACGACGGAAAACATCATCCACGACACATATCGCATCCTTTGCTCTATACGCGCTTCAATGGGGCCGTCGTTGTTCACGACGGAAAACGTTCTTGCACAGCTACTGAATGATGAATATCCATTTCGCTTCAATGGGGCCGTCGTTGTTCACGACGGAAAACACCAGCGAAGCCTGTAGCAGTCAACGCTGGACGTTCGCGCTTCAATGGGGCCGTCGTTGTTCACGACGGAAAACATTCCGCAGGAACAGATGCTCGAAAACATCGAACAGGGGCTTCAATGGGGCCGTCGTTGTTCACGACGGAAAACGAGGAGTGTTTCGCGCAAAGTCGCGAAGGCGCTAAGGTTCGCTTCAATGGGGCCGTCGTTGTTCACGACGGAAAACACCGACATGAACGAACAAGATCAAATTACCCCAGGCAAGCTTCAATGGGGCCGTCGTTGTTCACGACGGAAAACTTTCACCGGTAATCGTCTCACCTACGCCGATGAGGATAAGCTTCAATGGGGCCGTCGTTGTTCACGACGGAAAACACGATCGACTGCACTGAAATCATGATGCATCCTGTCACGCTTCAATGGGGCCGTCGTTGTTCACGACGGAAAACATTCCGGCAGGCGGGTTCGCGATCGCGGGCGCATCATTCGCTTCAATGGGGCCGTCGTTGTTCACGACGGAAAACTAGCTGTTCCTGTGTAATCCCGTCCGGACACTTAGGCGCTTCAATGGGGCCGTCGTTGTTCACGACGGAAAACCAGTTGTATTATCAGTTTGTTGCTCGGGATTGGTTGCCGCTTCAATGGGGCCGTCGTTGTTCACGACGGAAAACTAGTGCTCTGTCAGGCTTTAATCTTGGGGTAGAGTCGCTTCAGTTTTAGGC
>JBBECD010000109.1:0-29384 GCA_040881995.1 Planctomycetaceae bacterium | reverse complement strand
CTCAAATCAACAATCCAAGCCAACCCCACTTTTTAAGCCTGACACAGCACTAGTAAATCCATCACATCTATTTTCGTCTCTCTGGCCCTGGACTCTGGACCCTCAACCCCAGACCAGAAAGCAGCGAACGTTATGAAATAGCAGCAGTTAGGTCAATCCCGAAAGATTGTCTCCAGCCGGTGCCGGTAAGTATGTTCCGCCAAAGCCCTTCGGCGGGCGTTTTCGGCGAGTTCGCGGCGGAGATCGCCGTCACCCAGCAGCCGCCGGGCCTGCTCGATCATCTCTTCGGCCGTTTGAAACGTCGCGATTTCGTTTTCGGGTTCGAAGAGTTCGCTCAATCCGGGCCGATGTTCGACGAGTTGAGCGATGCCGTACCCGGCGCATTCGAACGTCCGCATGTTCGTCCCTTCACGGACCACTTTGGCATGCAGATTGAGCGAAATTCGCGATCGGGCATAAATCGCGCCCATCCCTTCGCGCGAAACCGACCGCCGAAACGATAATGGGTGCCGCCACGCTAACGTGTGTTTCAGCCAGTAGTTACCGACGATAAGCGAGCGGAGATTGGCCGCGAACAGCACCGGAAGATACTCGTCCCGCTTCGGATCGCGGTTGCCGATGAAGCAGATGTCATACCGCGCCCTCTGCGGCGGAGCCGAGGTATGAATCTGTGGATCAAACGCAAACGGCAGCACGCCGGTGACGCGATCCTTACCGATGCGGAGTTCGAACTCCTCGCGATAACCGGGATCGGAAAGATAAATTCTAGAGTAAGACGCCGCGGCATCGGGTGCGAGTTGAGCCGAGTCGGTCATCCATAACCGATTCCGCTCGGGACGCTGCAATGCTCCGGCTGGACCACCGGCGTTGATGAACAACACATACTCGCAGTCGGCGGCATTAATGCGGTCAAGCAATCGATCCCGCCAACCGGTCTTGTCCCGCAGATAGGCGATGTGATCGCGCCAGGTATCGGGATACGTCGGCCACCAGGCGACGTCGCCGGCGAACATCTCCTTCAGCGCCGCGAAGACGTAATGCGCGAGCCCCCCGCGCCATGGTTTTGCGACCAGCAGGACTCGGGTGGGAGTGGGCATAATCTTCCGCCCCGAAGGGGCAGTTACAAATTAGCCCAGGGCAACGCCCTGGGTAGGCGCTTACAGGGCTTATATTCATCATACGAGCGTCCCCAGGGCGTTGCCCTGGGCTATTATGTTGGTGCCCCTTCGGGGCGGAAGAGAATTAAGCGCAAATCCTCCCCCCCGTCACTCATCCGTCACGCACCCCTCGCTTGCGCTCTTCACGTTCTTGATGTACTTGTACAACGTCCCCCGCGTGAATTTGTAGGGCGGGGCTTTCCATTTCGACTTGCGGTTGGCGAGTTCTTCGTCCGAGACGTCGACGTCGATGCGGTTGGCGACGGCGTCGAGGGTGATCACGTCGCCATTCTGCACGAGGGCGATCATGCCCCCTTCTTGGGCTTCTGGCGTGACATGTCCCACGATGTAGCCGTGCGAGCCGCCCGAAAAGCGGCCATCGGTGATGAGGGCGACATCGGCACCAAGCCCGGCTCCCATAATCGCCGAGGTCGGTGTGAGCATCTCGGGCATGCCGGGGCCTCCCTTGGGGCCTTCGTAGCGGATGATGATCACATCACCCTTCTGAATTTCCTTCTGTTCGAGCCCTTTGAGCATCGCCTCTTCGCCGTCGTACACGCGCGCCGGGCCGGTGAATTTGAGGCCCTCTTTACCGGTAATTTTGGCGACCGCTCCCTCGGGACAAAAATTTCCCCGCATGATGCGAATGTGCCCGCTCTCTTTAATCGGCGTCTCGACCGGATGGATGATCCGCTGACCTTCGGCGAGACCGTTAAGATCTTTCAGATTCTCGGCGATCGTCTTGCCGGTGACCGTCATGCACGAGCCGTCGATGAAGCCTTTTTCGAGCAGGTATTTCATCACCGCCGGCGTGCCGCCGACGTGGTGCAAATCTTCCATCACGTATTTGCCGCTCGGTTTGAGGTCGGCGATGTACGGGACGCGGTCGCTTACTTTCTGGAAGTCGTCGATCGTCAGCGGCACATCCACCGCGCGGGCCATTGCGATCAGATGCAGCACGGCGTTAGTCGATCCGCCCAGAGCCATCACGATGACCATCGCATTTTCGAAAGCCGTTCGCGTCATGATGTCGCGCGGCTTGAGATCGAGTTCGAGCAATTTGAGGACCGCGGCACCGGCGGCAACGCACTCGGCCTTTTTGAGCGGGTCTTCGGCGGGAATCGACGAGCTGTAGGGAAGACTCATCCCCAACGCTTCAATCGCGGACGACATCGTGTTGGCGGTATACATCCCGCCGCACGCACCGGCGCCGGGAATGCTGCAGCGGATGATGTCTTGTCGTTCGTCGTCGGGCATTTTGCCGGCGATGTATTCGCCGTACGCCTGAAACGCCGAGACGATGTCGAGCTTGGGATGCCGGGGCGTGCAGCCCGCGCGAATCGTCCCGCCGTAGACCATCAGCGACGGGCGATTCAATCGACCCATCGCAATCAGGCAGCCCGGCATGTTCTTGTCGCAGCCGGGGATGGTGATCAGCCCGTCGTACCACTGGGCCCCCATCACGGTTTCGATCGAATCGGCGATGAGGTCGCGCGACTGCAGCGAGTAGCACATTCCTTCGGTCCCCATCGAGATGCCGTCGCTCACGCCGATGGTGTTGAACCGCATCCCCACGAGCCCCGCCTTGGTGACTCCTTCTTTGGCCTTGTCCGCCAGGCCGTTGAGGTGCATGTTGCAGGTGTTCCCTTCGTACCAGACCGAGGCGATACCGACCTGGGCCTTGTTCATGTCCTCTTCGGTGAGCCCGGTGCCGTAGAGCATAGCCTGCGAAGCCCCCTGCGACCGGGGTTGGGTGATGCGGGAAGAAATCTTGTTCAGCGGAGCGTTCATCGTGAGGGAACCTGGTTGTGAAAATGTGGGTTTGGTGGTAGGTGAAAGGGGAGATTATAGCGGGGGGAGACGGAAAATAACACGAAACGAGGGACAGGAATTGGGGGACGTGGGTTCGGGAATTCAGTTTGATTCGGCTTGCGCCGCGTCCTACATCTTATTCAGTCGTTCACCATCCCAACTTCCTGTGGCAGGAACGAGGATCTTGCCGCGGCTGGGGGATCAATCGATCGAAGTTGCTCGATGAAACTTTCATTAGAAAGAGAATTGACGATCAACAATGCGTGAGCGAGTTTCGCTACGTTCGATGCGACGAACGTCCGCGAGCGAAAGTTATTCTCGTGATCAAGCATCACGATTTCGCCATCCTTTGTCGAATCCAGGCACAAAGGATTTCCAGCACCGTCGTGTCCGAGAACAAAAAACGGTGAAAGCCTCTGTTCATATCGGACTCTCCGGTACCGCTGTCACCGATGCCGGATTGCAGAATCTTATCACTCAAACTGGAATGTACACTTTAGAACTCGAAAAAACGAACGTCACCGACGTCGGTTTGGGTTATATTCAGGGAATGACCAGCCTGATGAACCTACATCTCAGGGAAGCTCAAATAACAGATGCCGGCCTTCAAAATTTGCGAACGATGAAAAGTCTATTGACGCTTGATCTTGCCGGCACGGACGTCACCGATGCCGGCCTGCAAAATCTTATGGGAATTCGCTCATTGTCAAGTTTGCAACTCAATCGCACGAGTGTGACCGATGAGGGGGGTCAAAGCATTGAAAGCCGCCCTTCCGAATTGTGCAATTCACACTGGTAATTTTTGAGCATTCGCCAAACGTCCAAGATGAGATCCCGGGTATTTCGTCCTCGAATCTATCTCGTATACCTGCGCCACCCTCACGCCAACCGGCTCGCCTCGAACGACAACCCTTTGAGCAAGTAATCGAGCACCGGGTCGATTCTCTGTCGCAAGTAGGCGATGCGGTCGCCGTTGGTGCTCGTGCTCAGATCGGCTTCATGCAAAATACCCGTCGAGTTTAACTTGCTGACGAGCCGTTCGACCCCTTCGATCACCGTCAGGTCGGCGGGGTCGCAGAGCAGCCATTGATGAGCCGGCCAGTTGAGCGGGTGAAGTTGCAACGTCACCGTCGATTGCCGGGCGTCCTCCTGGTTGGCGTACATCGCGTCGATCGATAAACCGTGTCCGTACCACAGGTGAAAATCGACGGCGGGATTGATCGCCGTCACGACGGGAAACTTTCTCGCGTGTCGATATGCGAGTTGCAGCACCCCCTGTCCGCCGACTTCGAAGCCCAAGAGCCCGATCCCCGGGGGCGAGACATTCCACCGCGAGGCAAACTCGGCGGGAAGCGACGCCGTCAGAAATTCGAGCGGCGAGACGTTCGCATCAAACGGCGCATAGACCCGGTCGAGCCAGCAGCAAACGTCCCCCAGCGGCGCCAGCACCCGCACGCCGCGGCGATTCAGCGTCTCGGTCACGACGCTGTCTTTCAGCAACCGATGCTCGCCGTATTCGTGCAGATAAAGAAGAGCAAACCGGGAATCACCCACAGCATCGGGTTCAAAAATCTCGGCGGGGTGACCGTCGATATCCGTGAGAGTCCAACCGGCAGGCATGAGGGTGTTTCAAGAAAAGGGATCGGAAAGAAAACAGAAGAAATCAAATTAACGCGGAGGCGCGGAGGCGCAAAGGCGCAGAGAGGAAGAAACTTTGAATTATTTCTTCTGTATTCCCCCTGCGTCTCTGCGCCCTTGCGCCTCTGCGTTAAAATTCTTCGCTCGAATCAAAAGCCATCGACATCCTGCCGCTATTTTCATTCGCCGGGGTTCGCCATAAGATGCCAGCTTCACGATTCCCTTTTGAACCTGGCGTTGAGAACTGACCATGCGCGTACTTTTATCGGCCGACGAAATCGATGCCGGGGTGTCTGAACTGGCGCGGCGGATACAGACCGACTACGCCGGGCAAGCGCTGACGGTGCTCGGAGTGCTCACCGGGAGCATCGTGTTTCTCGCCGACCTCATTCGCAAGCTCGACCTGCCGCTCCGCGTGGGCGTGTTGCAGGCGTCGAGTTATCGCGGTGCTGCGACGACGCCCGGGCCGCTCACGCTGCAAACCGCGATGCTCCCCGATATTGTCGATCGCGACGTGTTGCTCGTCGACGACATTTTCGACACCGGTCGGACGCTCTCCGCGATCGCCGAGCTGATGCAATCGCACCGCCCCCGGTCGCTCCGCTCCGCCGTGCTGCTCTGGAAACAAGAACGGACGATCGTCGAGTATCGCCCCGATTATCATTGCTTCCGCATCCCCGACGAATTCGTCGTCGGCTACGGCCTCGATTATGACGACCAATACCGCCACCTCCCCCACATCGCCGCATATGAAGAACGGTGAAGGATCGCGACGAAAACTGCCATTTGGCTAAAAGTTGCACAAACTGTTAACAGTGACGTCGGCCTCCGGTTAACGTGAAGAGCATTGGTATTCGACGGAGCGGTTCTGTTCCAACGCGGATGCGTATCACAATAAGAACCTGAGGTCTCGACATGAAAATCATCATTCCGGGCGGATCGGGTCAAGTCGGTCACATGTTATCCCGCGCGTTTCATCGCGATGGACACGACGTCGTGGTCCTCAGTCGCGTTCCGCGGCAGTCGCCGTGGAAGGTGGTCGCGTGGAATCCGTATGAAACGAATCCGGCGGCGCAAACCGAATGGGTGCGGGAATTCGATGGGGCCGACGTTGTCATCAATCTGACGGGGAAGTCGGTCAATTGCCGTTATCACCGGCGGAACCGCGACGAGATCATGCAATCGCGCATCGAGTCGATTTACGCCGTCGCGAAGGCGATTCGAGCCGCGAAGCGACCGCCCGCCGTGTGGTTGCAAGCCGGCACGGCGACGATTTACGAGCACACGTACGACCATCCGCAGGATGAATTGACCGGCGTGATCGGCGGCAACGAACCGCACGCGCCCGACACCTGGAAATTCAGCATCGATGTGGCGACGACATGGGAAAAAACGTTCGACGACGCCGATGTCCCCGGCGTGAGAAAGGTCGCACTCCGCTCGGCGATGACGATGAGCCCCGACCGCGGCGGCGTCTTCGATACCCTGTTGAATCTTACGCGGTGGGGACTGGGGGGAACCATCGGCGATGGCCGGCAATTCATGTCGTGGATTCACGAGACCGATTTCGTCCGCGCCGTGTACTGGTTGATCGAGCATGACCAATTCACCGGCGCGGTGAATCTCGCGTCGCCTCATCCCCTCCCGCATCGGGAATTCATGCTGGCGATGCGGCAGGCGTGGGGAACGCGAATCGGCTTGCACGCCACGCGGTGGATGCTCGAAATCGGCTGCTTTCTGATGAGGACGGAATCGGAGCTGATTCTCAAAAGCCGCCGGGTGATTCCAGGGCGGTTGCTGCAGGACGGTTTCACTTTCGAATACCCGGAATGGCCCGCCGCGGCTGAGGAATTGTGCCGCCGCTGGCGAAAAAATCACGGGACGGTCTCAGGCAGTTTAGAGACTGTATCTCATTAGAATCCGAGCGTCTATGGCGAACAGGACGCGGTCGCACTCCCCCACGTTGCCGATTTTGGCGAAAATTATGCCGTTTCCTGGCCATTAGGCTTGTAAATCGTCACCGGCCTCGTTAGATTTGTGATATTGAGACTCGATATCAACAGTATGAACGAGTCAGTTTGACCCGCCGCTCGGTCACTCCCCCTAAACCCCGCGTCAAAAATCGAGAAAAGCGATTCCCCTTCGAGATCGCCCGGAGCACCCATGAGCCAGAAGTATCCGATCCCCGTAACTCCCGTCCGCCGCCGTGGATTCACCCTGATTGAACTCCTCGTGGTCATCGCCATTATCGCCATCCTGATCGCCTTGCTCTTGCCCGCCGTCCAGCAGGCCCGCGAAGCCGCCCGTCGCACGCAGTGCAAAAACAATCTCAAGCAACTCGGGCTGGCCTTGCATAACTATCACGACAACTACACCGTGTTTCCTCCCGGCGGGACGTACGCATACGGCGTGGCGGCCGGCGCCGGCTGGTCGGTGCAGGCGAGGCTGCTGCCGTTCGTCGATCAGGCGAATCTGCAGAACCTGATCGACTTCAGCACGACCTATAACGTTCAGCCGGCCGTGACCCAGGTCGCCGTCCAGGTGCTTCTCTGCCCCAGCGAAGTCAACAATAAAGCCTATCCCGACGGCGCGATCACCCATTTCCCGGTGAACTACGGAGCCAATTACGGCGACTGGTTCATCTGGAATCCGGCGACGGGTGCCGGGAGCAACGGGGCCTTTTATCCGAACAGCCGAACCAGTCTGCGCGATTTCACCGATGGCAGCAGCAATACTCTCGCCATGGCGGAAGTCAAAGCGGGGCAGTTTTATCTTCGTGACGCCGGGGCGATGGCATCGCCGCCGATCCCGGCGTCTCCCGCCGCTCTCTCGGCGTTGGGAGGATCGCTGAAAAACTCGGGACACAACGAATGGGTCGATGCCCGCAGCAATCAGACCGGGTTCACCACCACGTTTGTGCCGAACACCGTTTGCCCGCACTCCGACGCCGGCGTAATTCGCGACGTCGATTTCATCAACGTTCGCGAGGGAGCCAGCGCGACGGATGCCACCTACGCGGCCATGACCGCCCGCAGTTGGCACGAAGGGATTGTCAATTGCCTTTTGATGGACGGTTCGGTTCGCTCGGCGACGGAAAACATCGATCTCACTCTCTGGCGCAACCTCGGCGCCAGAGGCGACGGACAGATTCTGGGGGATTGGTAAGGCGATGCTTGATTGAAATTGAATGATGAAGAGGAATCAGCAGTCGTTTCCGACTTCTGATTCCTCTTTGGTTTTATTCATCGCCCAATGGTAGGCGGTTCATCAATCTTGCGGCCTTTCGGCTTCGACCGAAACGTTCTCCTTCAGCCCCCGAAGGCAATCAAGCGGAATAATTCCCAGAATCGAAGGCCGGTACGGAGTTTCTTCTAATCGCATCCTGCCACTGCCCGGCCATGCCTTTCCCGGCTCAATAATTCGTACGGTGGGCGTGTCGAATTACCACTCGACGCGGAATTGAGTGGATGTTTTTCGGTTGGTTCGATCGACTTCCTCGACAAAACGCTTGGGTTTGTCGGCATCAAATGATTTCACCATCTCCAATTCAGTAAGGTCTTTCTCGTTCACGGTATGATCCGGGCTGATGGCATCGGGGCGTACAATTGCGGAGATCTTCATGTCATAGTTTCCTACTCTCCCTTTATTGCGTTCAATTCGCCTTCCGCGAATTCGAAGATTTCCGTTGGGAAGAATCTCGGTGACCTTGGCGTCGATCCGCATGGCTTCTCGTTTTTCGCCTACGCTATCGCCGGTCTCGCTTGCCGTTGAAGAAGTCGTCCCGCGCCGTTTGTCGGCGATCACGCTGACGGCGTCGCCGATCTTGAAGCGAACTCCCTCAGCGGGAATCACCGATCGCAACGTGCCGCGAAGCTGGGCAGATTCGTCGCGGTCCCTTTCACCATGTTCGCGATCATGGCGGTCGTCATCGTCCCCTTCCCGATCTTCGTCATCATCATCGTCGTCGAGCTCTACGCGAAGTTCGCGGACCTCTTCGCGTAAAGCGTGCAGTTCGCGGCGGATCGCCGTCAACAATTCCTTGAGCTCAGCCGTCTCATGATTTTCGCGTTCGTGAAGCCCGCGTCTCGCGGCGTGCCCTTCGCGCAATTTGGCCGCGCGGAGCCGCATTTCTTCGGCTTGGTGTGCTTGTCGCTCTCGTGCCAGTGCTTCGAGATGTTCGGCCTTCTCGCGGAGTTTGGGGGCCAGTTCCTTATCACCGGCCTGTTCGAGGTTTTCGGCCGCCTGGCGCAGGTGATGGACTTGCTTCATCATCAGATGAAGCTTTTCTTCGTGCTCGCGGCCTTCGCCGTTTTCGTTCGTTTCAACGCGAAGGTGCGGATGACCTTTCAACTCCAGGTGAAACACTTGCGGTTTTGGTGCATCTTTCTTTTCGTCTTCAGTGCTGAAGACGATCACGCCCTGAGCCTGCGCCGGTTGCGATTGCTCATCTCTCTTTTCGCCGACGGCCACGGCGGAAACGTGTCCGTCACCCGACAGATGGATGGTGAAACTGTGCGCATTCACTGACGTTGCGCCCTGAATTGGCTCGTTCGAAATCCGCAAGACCTCCGGCCCCTTGACGTTCTTAAAAAATCGTACGCCGTCTTTTTCGGTAACCGGCACGCCGACATTCGGCCGCGATCGGTTGATATTAAGTTGATGGCCTTTTGCCAACATTTGTGCGGGGAGATCGGGAAGCGAGTCCAAAAGCGGCATGCCATGTTCTTCGACCTGAGCCAGGATTTCCTTTTTCTTGACGGTATCCAATGATTGAAGTTCTACCATCGCGCGGCTTTCATCTTTACTGAATGATCTTCCCGCCAGCGCCGCCTCTCTGCCGTACAGCAAATCGCTCCACATCGTGACGATCTCTGAGCGCGACACATGCTTTGCTTGGCTCATGTCGAATTTCTGTGTCGCTATCGCGGCCTCATCAGTGGGGCATTCGGTTGCTCGAACAACGCCCGTGTTCTTAAAAAGTCGCGAGATGTAAGGAACGCCGTTAAGAATCGGCGCGCCCTGTATGGGTTTGTCGGCGGCAGCCTGGTTCTCTTTCGCCAGATTTCTGAGTCGCTCCTCCGTGTGCGTGCGACGCTTCAACAAATCATCGTGCACCCGTTGCGAGTGGCGCAGGTCGAGCTTGATGATGTTGTGCTGCACTTCATCATCGATCGAGATGTCCGGTTCGTTCTGGCCTTCTTCCGGCGTGTGCATTTTTTTCGAAATCTTGCGGAGACGATCCGATTTGTCGTCGATGTCCCGCGCCGTCTCTTCAATTTGCCGTTCAAGTTGCTCGAGCGATTTCTTCAATTGTTCTTCGAGCCCGGCGTCGAGAATCATGCCGGGGGTTCTGAACGTCGGCTGATCGGCATTCACCAGCAATAGGTCTTCGTCTTCCTCGAATCTGACGAATCCTGGTACCGTCATGTCCACATTCCCGTCACGGCACGCGGCGGCACACGCGGAGATCGACAGGGATTTTTCGACGAAATCCGGATAAAAGCTGACCATATGCGGCAGGCTCTTGAGCATTCGATGTAACCGGGAATGCTGTTGTTCCAACACCGTCCGCCGACTGTCGATGTCCTCCAAGCGGGTGACGATTCGTTTTTGCTTGACCCGAGTATCGCGAGAGTCACCCTCGGGGGACGTCGCCAGCAGGTTCTTGATTGTGGCACGCTCGCGGTCGAGCGATTTCAGTTGTCGTTCGATCTGGCCGATTCGGGCGGTGAGTCTATCTTGTGCGGCCTTGTGTTCGGATGCAGTTTTTTCCACGGCACAATTCGCGGTGCCTCCCGCACAACCCTCGATAACGTTTCTGACAACGTCGTTATTGAAAACCCCCCGGGTGAAACTGATTTTTGTGCCGGCCCCGTTCGTGATCACAACGTTCGCCCCCGGCTTGTCGGCTTCGATGACCGTCACCGATTTCGATGCCGGTTGTTCGACGGCGAAAGCACCGACGGCTTGCTCTTCGGACTGCTTCGTTTCTCTTTCGATTTCGGCATTAATTTTTTCAGCGAGACGTTCACGCCAATGGTCCAATACGGCTTGGCGAATCTGGCGTCGCACCTCGAGACCTCGGACGTTCAACTCCCACTGGTGGAGTTCTAACCATTTTTCGGTGTTCTCTTCGCCGACGTTGTTCAGCAGTTTATCGCGATATGCAGACGTTTTTCGCAACTGGCTGTCGATGCCTGCAACCTGTCGTTCCGCGACCATCACCTGGTGCAACAGCGGTCTGAACGTGTTCGGTACGACGGTCGGTTCGGGGGGCGTCGCCGGTTCGTCATCCGCGTCAATACGATTGACTGACAGCGAGAAAACGAAGGCAACCATCAACAGCGCATACAAAAGCAGCCGTTTGGACATGTGGATTCTCCTTAAGAATGGGTCTTGCGGGATCGGAGCATCCGTTCTCTACGATGAATACAGTTTTAGGTCAAGAGGAATCCCTCCGTTGGCACCGCACGTGAGAAGATTTTTAACGCGGAGCCGCAGAGGCGCAAGGACGCAGAGAGTACAGCCGACACGACTTATGAACTCTCGTGAATTCTTCTGCGTTTTCCTCGTTCCCATACTCCGCTTGGGAATGCACGTCTTCGAAGCTCCCGCTTCGCCGATGTCGCAGAAAACGCTCCACTACGGAAACCCTCCGCGTCGCGGCTGATCTGAAGAATCCCTCGCTTGCGCTTCGGGCTGGTAAAAACTTCTGGCCCTCGACCCTGGACCCTCGACTCTGGACCCTCATCCTTGCATCGCTTATCCCGACTGCACAGAATAAGAGTCTCGTCATCTCGCGAACCGAACTTTCTCTGGCCCCGATGAGGAACTGAATATGAAATCCCCTGCATCCACTGTTTTCGCTGCGTTGATGTTGCTGTCGTTCGCGGTCGCTCACGCCGCCGATGAAAAAGCCCCGAATGATCCCAAATGGTCTGCGATCACCGAGAAAGAAGCCGGGGCCGATTTCGCCACGCAGGGGGAGTACCTCATCCAGATCAAAACCGACGACGCCGAGGTCAAATTCGGCGTGCAGGTGATTGCCCTCGGCGAAGGGAAATTCCATCTCGTCGGCTATCCCGGCGGACTCCCCGGCGAAGGCTGGAACGGGAACCGCGACGAAATCGTCGAACTCGACAGCGAAACCGTCGACGGATTCGTCACCTTTAAATCCGACAAAGCGATGGGACAGATTAAAGATGGCCAACTCGTCGTCTCCACGCTCGAAGGAAAGGAACTCGGGAAGTTCCCGAAAGTGTCGCGGACGAGCCCGACGCTCAATCGCAAAGCACCCGAAGGTGCCATCGTGCTGTTCGACGGCACCACGCCTGATAACTTCCGCGGCGGCAAAATCACCGACGACAAATGGCTCGAACAGGGCATCACCAGCTTTCAGAAATTCGGCGACTGCACGCTGCATCTCGAATTTATGCTCTCGTTCATGCCGAACGGCCGCGGACAGTCGCGCAGCAACAGTGGCATGTATTTGCAGGGCCGTTACGAAGTGCAGATTCTCGATTCGTTCGGACTCAAAGGGCTTAACAACGAATGCGGCGGGCTGTACGAGATTAAAGATCCCGACGTCAACATGTGCTACCCGCCGTTGTCGTGGCAGACATACGACGTCGATTACACCGCCGCGAAGTACGACAACAACGGCGACCGCGTGAACGATGCCCGCATCACGGTCAAGCACAACGGCGTGGTGGTGCACAACGACGTGGCGTTGCCGATGGTGACGCGCGGGAATCCATTCCCCGAAGGGCCGGGGGTCGGGCCGATATACATTCAGGATCACGGCGATCCGCTGCGGTTCCGCAATATCTGGATCAAGCCGAAGGATGCAGAAGAGGTTGACGACGACCGCGATTACATCACGCTGTTCGACGGGCAGACGCTCAACGGCTGGCACAAGAATCCCGAGAAGATCGGCCACGGCACCGGCGGAAACTGGCAGGTCGAAGACGGCACGATCACCGGCGAGCAAGATCCCCCCGGCAGCGGCAACGGCGGCATTCTGCTGACCGATGAAAAATTCGGCGACTGCGAAGTCGTGCTCGAGATCAACCCCGATTGGGGCGTCTGCAGCGGATTCTTCGTCCGCAGCAACGAGAAGGGGCAGTGCATTCAGATGATGGTCGACTACCACGACCGCGGCAACGTCGGCCACATCTACGGCGAAGGAACCGGCGGCTTCAATACGAGACCGTTCGATATTTTCGGCATCTACGACGAGAACGATCCGAAGAAGCTCATCGGCTACAAAACCGAGCCGACGCCCGAAGCGCCGCCAGAGGCGTACAGCATCACCGGCGAGGGCTGGGTCAAAATCTGGAAGCTCAACGACTGGAATGAAGTAAGAGTCCGCGTCACCGGCAATCCGGCCCACGTGACGACATGGATCAACGGCCACAAAATCAACGAATTCAACGGCGAGACGTTCGAGCAGCCGCAGTACAACAAGCAGATGGTCAGCGAGCTATTAGGCAACGAAGGCCACATCGCCGTGCAGGTGCACGGCGGCCAAGGTTGGCCGGAGGGGGCGAAGTGCCGCTGGAGGAACATTCGGGTGAAGCGGTTGTGATGGTCTTATTGAGCTGATGGACGTTGCCTTTCCAAGATCAAATAAGGCAGAACAAATGATCGCTTTCATACCTATTTTCATAGGTGCCATGATGTTGATGGTGCCACTTGGTTGCTCGGATCCGACAATTCCGAAGGTAAACGATCGGGCACTTCCTAAGGCCAATAGCAAGTTGTTGGACCCGAACGGTAACTTCATGCTTTATGTCAGCAACCAGAGTTTTGAAATTAATCCGGTGGACGTTCGGGTTACGATCGATGGCGAATTGGTGGTCAGCGATGACTTTCGTGTGGGGACACAACACACGTTCGTGCCCTTCACGCTTTCACTGTCTGAAGAACGGCATCAAGTTCATATCTGGTCGGAAAAAGGAGATGCCGAACTATCGAAAGAATTTGAACTGAAAGATCACGACGTTGGCGTGATCACTTTCTGGTACTACCCGAAGTCACATTACACCCCGACTCCGCCGAAGTTCGATTTCCATACCCAAAAAGGACCGTTTGCGATTCATTAGAGACTATTGCATCAAACAGAAGTCCGTGGTTGGGATTGAGCCTTCGAGTGACACCTTGAAGGCCCGCCATTTGCTGTTGTTAACGTCACGCTCCAGGTTCACAAGCAGCGTTATCACTCGATTCTAATCAAGCGAGCGGGGAAGCTCCGGTTGTTCGTCGACCGGTGTCGCGCAGAGACAAGAGGCATCTCCATAGTTTAGCCGAAGCAGGAGCTTCGAAGACCTTGCGTTCCCAAGTGGAGCATGGGAACGAGGAATGAAGAATCATTATGGACCAGATGACCTCCGATCAAATTGGGACATTAGGTGAATTGATCGCCGCCGCCGCACTTTCGCGCCCGGTCGGCGGTCAGTTTGATCGGGTATTATTTCGAGCAATTCCGTTGGGCGATAAATATCCCACGGCCGATTTTTTGGTTGATCTGCTGGAAAAAGATGGAAGCACAATTGGGTTTTTCCTCGCACAGGTAAAGTCCACGAACGCACTTTCGGGCAAGAAAAAAAGCCTGCCAATCGCTATCCAAGCACGCGGTTTCAATACATTGGTTCGACTTCCTGTTCCAACGTACGTCATTGGTGTCGATATAGCCACGGATGAATCCTATCTCATCGCGGCCATTTGTGAACGGCGACGCTCTCTTTCCCATATTAAAAAGAGCTACAACCTCTCAGACGATTCGGTTAGAATTGATTTATACGAAGAAGTGACGTCTTTTTGGAAAGCCGTCCGACGCATTCCTCATCCGACACGGTTCGACTCATGATTGATAAAACCCAATCGCTCGAAGTTAAAAATGGCACAGCCAATTACACCGGTTGGCGCGGCGAACTTCTGGCTGAACTGGCACTGGCGCGCGTGCCGGAGCTTTCGGTGCACAAACCGAAGGAAGATCTTGGTTATGATTTTCTCGTGGCGACGCCGTCGGGCGTTTGTTTCTTCGTCCTGGTGAAAGCGTTCTCTTCAAAGAAGTTGAACATCGAGAACATCGCCGAGATTGCCGAACTCAGATGGCGCATTGAAATCGACCAGATTGCACGGACCAAAGAGTCGCATACGCCGGTCTTTGTCTTCCTGATCGATGCCGATACCGATCACGGACGATTTAGCCGACTCGATACGATTGAGCCAGCGGCAAGGCGATCTCCGTCTCATTCTATTCACTTTCCAATTGGCAACACGCTCGACAAGGCGGGTATTGAAAGGCTGATTGCCGCGTTGGAGCAAGACGCAAAGGCCATGTCACGTTAGCCGGGGTTGCTCGTCAACCGGTATCGCGCAGCGAGAAACGGCTTATCGTTAATTCGGCCGAAGCGGAGCTTCGAAGACCTTGCGTTCCCAAGCGGAGCTTGGGAACGCGGGGAGAATGCAATCATTTAGGTTGGAACGTCACGTATGCCCTTCACCGACCAATCCGCGTTCGACATCCGCTGCGAATGGGGCACCGACGGCGTTGCTGCTCTCGCGGGCTGTCGCACGTTTATCGTCATCGACGTCCTCTCGTTCTCGACCTGCGTCTCGGTGGCGGCTTCGCGGAATGTCGCGGTCTTTCCCTATCATTATAAAGATGAGAGTGCCATCGCGTTCGCCGCGGCGCACGATGCTGTGCTCGCGGGCAAACGGGGCGAATTGTATTCTCTCTCGCCGGCTTCGCTGCTGAATGCACCGGCGGGGATGCGGGTGGTTCTTCCCTCTCCCAACGGCGCGACGATTTGCCTTGAGGCCGGCCATCGCGGACACGTGCTGGCCGGGTGCTTTCGAAACCGACGAGCCGTCTGTGAACGAGCGATGGTGCTGGGCGGCCCCTTCGCCCTCATTCCCGCGGGCGAACGTTGGTCGGAGGGGACGCTCCGACCTTCGTGGGAAGATCTGGCCGGTGCGGGTGCGATCGCCGCCCTGCTGCCGGGAACAAGATCCCCCGAAACAGCAGCGGTGATCGCCGTGTTCGAATCGGCTTCATCGAGTCTCGCCGATACGCTTCGGGCATGTTCGTCGGGACGTGAATTGATCGAATGGGGATTCGCCGACGACGTACGGCTTGCTGGCGAGCTGGACGTCGATCGCCATTCGCCTTTACTAATCAACGGCGTATTTCGATAATCAGGCGATAGTTGGCGAAGCTGAAATCGCGAAGCAGGAGCTTCGAAGACCTTGCGTTCCCAGGCGGAGCTTGGAAACGAGGGGTAAATGAGGGACGACAAGCTGTCGCCGCTTGACGAAGAGTCATCCTTTCACCGCCTCCGCGTGCAGTTTCAGTCCCAACGCGCCAATCACCTTCAGAATCGTCTCAAAGCTCGGGCTCCGTTCGCCGGAGAGGGCTTTGTATAAACTTTCGCGCGACAAGCCGGCGTCGTGGGCGACTTGGGTCATGCCTTTCGCGCGGGCGATATCGCCGAGGGCTTTGGCGATGAACGCGGCATCGCCGTCGGCTTCTCCGAGCGTTGCTTCAAAATACGCCGCCATTTCCTCCGGCGTGCGGAGATGCTCGGCGACGTCGTATTGTGTGGTTTTTGTTTTGCGCATTGGTTGATCCGATGGCACTCGGCACGGCGAGTCAGCGCGGACGTTGTCCGCTTGACGCCACCCTACGAAAACTCACGCTCCCTTCGGCGTTCCCCAGTGGTCGCGATATTCTCGCGTCACCAAGGCGTTCGCTTCGTCATCACCGACGATCTGCTCGGTTTGCGGATCGAACTTGAGAGCCCGGCCCACGCGGACGGCGATGTTGCCTAGGTGACACAGCGACGTGCTCAGATGGCCGATTTCGATTTCGGCATTGGGAGTGCCGCCGTTGCGGATGCAGTCGATGAAGTTCGTCACGTGGGCCGCGTCGTCCTGGCCGCGCAGCGGGACGTCGACGTCGATGCGTTCGTTCCGTTCGCCGAGCACTTGCAGTTTGCCGCGCCGGCTGGTGAAGAGTTGGCCCTTAGTGCCGTAATATTCGACGCCGCTGTCGCAGTTCTGCGGGTAGTTCGTCGACCAGAGCCGCATTTCGTAGATCAGCATTTTGCGGTTGCCCGGTTTGCCGTCGCCGGGGTACTCGAACGTCACCTGCTGCGTGTCGGGGAACTCCTGGTCATCGTCGAACGCATATTTTCCGCCGAGGGCGACGATGTGGGAGGGGTGCGTGTCGACGCCGAGGCCCCACATCGCATAATCGATGTCGTGCACGCCGTCGTTGCCGAAGTCGCCGCAGCCGAAATGGTAGAACCAGTTCCATGTGCCGTGATGGCAATTCGGCTGGAACGGCCTCATCGTGGCCGGTCCCACCCACAAATCGTAATCGAAGCCCGACGGCGGATCGGTCGGCTGCGCGTGACCGATCGAACCGCGGCGTTGAACGTTCCAGGTCTTCGCGGCGTACACGTCGCCGATGATTCCCTCGCGGAGCATCTGCACGGCCATCTGCGTCGTCAAGGTCGTCCGCGATTGCGTGCCGTGCTGCACGACGCGGTTGTTGCGGCGAGCCGCCTCGACGAGCAGACGCCCTTCGCGAATGTTGTGCGAGCAGGGCTTTTCGACGTAGACATGTTTGCCGGCGTCGCAGGCCATGATGGACGCCGGGGCGTGCCAATGGTTCGGCGTGGTGACGAGGACGGCGTCGAGATTTTTGTCGTCGAACAGTTTTCGCATGTCGGAGACGGCGTTTTCGGCGGGGATGTTGAATTCTTGCGCGGCGGTTGCGAGTCGGCGCTCGTCGGCATCGCAGACCCAGGCGATTTCGACGCCGGGATTGCTGATCAGGAGTTTGGCATCGTGCGTGCCGCGCCCTCCGCAGCCGATAAGCCCGAAGCGGATGCGGTCGTTGGCCCCGTAAGCGCGAGCGGAAGCGACCGCCCAGTGACCGACGGCTCCCACGGCAAGCCCGGCGGGAACGTGATTCAGAAATTCACGGCGATTGAGATCGGACATGTGCGTGCTCCTCGTCTCGGTGGTGAGGGATGGGTGATGCTTGATTATGAGCGGATTTGCGGCGAAGGGCAATGTTGAAACGAAGGATGAGGGATGAATGATGAAGGATGAGTCAGAAAAGCGAGAGCGTCCTCGATCCCATGCTCTGCTTGGGAACGCAAGGTCTTCGAAGCTCCGCTTCGCCGATTCATCGCAGAGCGAGTTGCTGCAACAACACGCGCAGATCATGCCCGAACCGTGTGAACGAAAACGACCGGTCGGCATGAGCGCGGCAGTTCTCGGATCGGCGACGGCGTTCGATGGGATCAGCGACGATCCGAAGCGCATGTGCGAACTGATCAACATCGTCGCATAGAAAACCAGTCTCGGGGACGAGCTGTTCGCAGAATCCGCCGCGGGCATCGACGATGGGGATGCAGCCGGCTCGCATCGCCTCCGCCACGGTGCGGCCGAACGATTCGGTCAACGTCGGATGATGATAAAGCAACGCATCCCACTGCCACAGCCGGCTGCGTTGTTCCCAGCCCGCCGGGAGAAACCGTGCGCGGCCGCCACATGACTCCAATAATGGCGTCTGCAACGACGGCGGGCAACCGACGAATTCCCACTCGACGCCGGGGAATGGCTCGCTGAGTCGTCGATAAAACTCGATCAACTCGCGGGGCCATTTCCGCAGTTGAGGTGTGCAGAGTCGACCGACGACCAGATGCGCACGACGCCCGCGGTTCACTCCGTTATCGCGCTGCAACGGACGTGGCACACTTTGCAGCAAGACGGTTCCCTCCGCGTCGCCGCATTGTTCGGCGAGCCAGCGCGAACAGTACCAGCGCATGTCTTCTTCCCCCGGAGGGCTGACGGAGTGCACATAACGGATCGTGAGCGCTCCCAGCGGCGCTTTCCATCGCGACGCCGGTGTGTTGTGCAGAATGATCGCGTCGGGACTACAACCCGCAACTTCGGCGTTCGTAACGCGCCGCCATTCGCTGAGCCGGCAATGAGCGAACGCCTCGCGCGTTTCAGCGGAGATCGATCCGAGAACGGCGACGTGATGTTCGCACGCCGGCAGGCTGCGGGTGATCGACCACGCACATGCCGCCGTCCCGCCGACGATTTCACCGACGTTGCAGACTTGCAGCAGACGCAGATTCATGATGTCCCTTTCATTTCCATTTGGCAATGAAGCGTTCGCGATCGGCTTGCCAGAGTTGCCGCCGTTGCGGCAGACACGCCGAATCGTGCGCCGTGACATGTCCGATGTGCTCGATCGGCAAGTCGGGGAGAGACAACAGCGGCGAACGTGACGGTTCTGTCAACTGCTGGGGGCTCGAAGACTCGACCCCAGCCACCCCACACGACCGAGAAAGTCTGTTCTTCATCAACCGCAGTTGCAGATCGGTGTCGGACCAGTACGTGGCGAGTTCCGGATCGAAACCGTCGAGCTGTTGCAGCGAACGACGGCTGAGCGCAAAGCACCATCCTTCGAGAAACAGTCGCGCCGGCAGGCGCTGCATCAGCGCACGCGGCAGAAATTCTTCGCGGCGCATGCGAACGCCCGTCATCAACGCATCGTCTTTCGCGAGTGGAGTCGATAAACGCTCGATCCATTCGCCGCGCGAGACGACGTCGTTGTTGAGAAAGACGACGCATTCGGTTCGCGCGGCTTGCCAGCCGGCGTTCCACGCCGCCGTCACGCCTCGATGCGGTTGTCGGATCGATGTGACATGCGGCGAGCGTTCGATCTCAGCGAGCCAACAATCGTCGGGTGAGCCGTCATCGACGACGATCACCGGCCACGGATGCGGATCCGTTTCACGCAGCGTCCGCAGGCAGGCGAGCGTGAGGTCGAGATGTCGATACTGGGGAATGATGATGGTCGTTTGTGGTATCGGCATCTTATGGATTCCCAGGTTAGCCGCGACGCGGAGGGTTTCCGCAGCGGAGCGCTTTCTTCCACCTCTCCCCCTGGGAGAGGTCGGCCGCTTGCGGCCGGGTGAGGGTGCCTTTGAATTCGTCAAGAGTCGAGAGACAAGAGTCAAGAGCCAGAAAAAGGCACCCTCACCCCGGCCCTCTCCCAGAGGGAGAGGGAGAAAAAGGACGAAGCGGAGCTTCGAAGACTTGCGTTCCCCAGCGGAGCATGGGAACGAGGGCGTTTGCGAGAGAGTTTGCGAGATTTCACCCCTCTTCGCAGATCGTCACCGACTCGTCGTCCATGTGACGGAGTGCACGGACGAGGCGGTCCGGCGGCTGTGATGATTGTCGTTTCACGTTCACTCGCCGTCGTTCGATGACAATTTCGCACTCGTCATCGAAGGGCGTCTTCGGTTCAATTGTTGACGATGAGAGCGGTAATGCCGGCGCGGCATTTCTGTTCCAGCGATGCGGCATGACGTCTTCGAGCGGCCCGTATCGCGACGGCGCCGGTGCATCGATTTTTTGATACTGACCGCGTAACGTTGTCGGCGCAACCGGGCCGATCTGCAGGTTGATCTCGCGGAGAACCTGGCGGATCGGACGATACGCGAACAGGTCGTTCAATCGGCTGTGGGGCGTGACGGAGATAATCTGCAACCCCGCGTCGGCAATCGATCGCCGGCTCAAGCGCAACGACTGGACGATTCGCAGATAATGTTCGTCAGTCCGCACCGCCGTGCGAACGGTCTTGGTTTCGTCAAAGTGATAATGCGGGCCGGCGGGGCAGCGATCGAGTTCATTCGCGGTGAGACCGGCCCGTTCGCAATCGCGCACGAAATCGCGCAGCCGGCCGAACGGGGAATAAGTCACCCCCTGCATCGCCGCGCGTTGAATCTGTTCGCGCGACGGCCTGACCCGCATTTCGCAACCGGCGAGCAGGAGTTTTCGGAATCCCAGCCGATAAAGAATATCGATCGCCTGCACGAAGGTGTCGGCCCAATCGACGATCTTCGAATGATGCGGACCGAGAAAATCGGCGAAGCCTCGCCGGGTGTCGCGTTCGAAGAAGAACAACTGCGGCGCTTCGCAGACTTTGTAATTTGTGTCGGGGATGAAATCGTGCGCACGCCGGCGCGGGACGAATTTCACGATCCCCGCGTCGAGATAGAGGGATCGCAAAAAACGAGACGACGGATCGTATGCGGTCCAGAAGTTCGGCCGGATGAGGCCCACCCCGGAGAGATTGATTCCCATTTTGGGAATGGGCGAGTTGCGAATCTCGTCAATCGGCAGCGATGACAGCGACGGCCCTCCGCCGATGATCCAACACTGCGAAGGAATCGGCGCCGAGCAGAGTCCTTCGAGCGACGCCGGCGTGACGGTACGATCGGTGTCAATGCGGTGGAAGATTGCTGTCATCGCGGGAGACCCTGTGGTGCGAAGAAGTTCGGGGAGATGACATGGAGACAAGGAGACCGGGAGGCAGGGAGATAGGGAGAAAAGGCAGTGCCATCATTCCCTCTCCCCCCATCTCCCACTCCCCCACTCCTCTCCATCACCCTCACGCATAAACCAGATGCGAAAATGACGGATCCGACGGATTGGAGTTGCCGACGAACGGGATCGACGTGACGGGGCAGACTTCGAGCGGGTAGGTGACCGACGTCGTGATCTCTCCGTTGGTCGCCGTCAAACGCCAGCGAAGTCCCACGCATTGGAACGTGAACCACCAATCATCTCCCGCGCCGGCCATCGGCAGCGTCGACGTCGACACCCACGCACCGGCGAGGGAATCGTAGATCAACGGTACGTCTTCCTCCGTCGGTTGATACCGCAGGGTCAACTCAACCGGCACGTGATCGCAGCACGGCGTATCGACAAAATCGCCGCTCGACAATTCTTCGTCCGATTGATCGGAGAGCGAAACGAGTTCGCCCCCTTCTCCGGTCGTCGGAACCAGAGGCAACTCCCACCGCCCGCCGACCGCCGGGGACGACCACAATTCGCGCGGGTCGGCGGGACCGAGTTCGAGTTGAAACACCGGCACGCGGTCGAACTCCACGCGCACGCGGTCGAGTTCCGAACGAATCAGCACGCTTCCGTCCTGGGCCAATAACTCCACGCGCCCTTCCCACGGCTTGTGCAACGCCGCGTCGCCGCGAACCGTCAGCCGATAACGCGAACTCGGCACGGCATAGACGCGGAAAAACTCCTCGATGAATTCCCGCGCATCGGTCTGCGTGCGTATCCAGGGAACGTGAATCTGCAAACGGCGATCGCCGTAGATCTCGCGGCTCGCCGGTTCGATATAATTTCCCTGCCAGCGATGCGCATTCCGCGTGCCGACGGCGTCATCGAGCGGCGGCCCGTAAATGTAATCACCGGTGAGCAGCACCCGATTGAAAATCAACTCGCGATCTTGCATTTCAACGAGCGAGAGGACGTCAACCGCTTCGCGGTAACTGGCCATCAACGCCGAGCGCAGCCTGAGAAAGAAGAATTGTCCCTGTTCGTCGACGCCCCACGAGGCATGGTCGCTGCGGAGTGCGAGTTCCTGCACGATCGACCATGCCGAATCTTCGCCGCGAAACTTGACGCTGTCGATCGCCGCGGGGTGCAGGGCCGCTTCGATGTTTTCGGCGTCCCACTCGATGTGCGTCTGCGGCGCGATGTATTGTGCGAGCAGCAGCGAGACGAGTTCGTGCGATTCGTTTAATGAATCGAGGGTCTCATCGGAGTAATCGGGATCAAACGAAAACGCATCGGTTCGGCCATAGCGATGCGGCGAAAGACCATCGGCGACCTCGCGGCCGAATCCCCCCGGAAAGACGTCGCGCAGTTCGGCGCTCATCCCTTGTAACGTGAAAGTGATTCCCGCGGGACTGCCGGCCCGCCGGCCGTCGACGCGGCCGAGATACCACCGCGCGCCGCTGTCATATTCGAAGGCGAGCCAATCGCCGATGGCAACGGCGTCGCGATCGACGAACGCATCGTGCAGCGTTAACTCACCCTGCCCGCACCCTCCCTGGCGGAGCAGCTCAAACCAGCACCCCGCGATCGCGCGTTCGGTGAGTTGATCGATTTCGGTTTCAGCATCCGCCGCGTAGTGAATGATGCGCCGGGTGTAGGGCATGGGGTGTGCCTTTTATACGAGGTCGTCTGTGTCTGTTTATGAGATAGGGAGATAGGGGGATCGGGAGATGGGGAGATGGGGAGATGGGGAGACAAAACCAAGCGCTCCGCTACGGAAACCCTTCGCGTCGCGGCTAAACGCGGGCCGTCTCCATGTCCCCTTGTCTTCACTCCCCATCTCCCGATCCCCCTATCTCCCTATCACTCCCCCTCCGCTGTCGTATGCAACACCGGATCCTCCGCGTGAATCACGAGCGAGTAGCCGAACAGATGCACGTCGGAGAGGTCGTATGTGAAACGGACGGTCGTGCAGCTCTGAAACCGGCGATAGGTTTCCGACAGTTCATCGTAGTAGAGATAAAACGAATACTTCTGCGATTCATCAGCGACGTGCAGCGCGGCGCGCAGCTCTTCCAACGCGGCGAACATCTCTTCTTCGGACGCGGTGAGTTCGCCCGCCTGCGTCCCCAATTGACCGGCGAGTGTGATCTCAACTCCGTTTCGCGAATGCCCCGCCAATTGATCGCCGGCCTTCAACGGAATCTTAAACCGCTGAAAGTCCCACGCATCGTCGATCAGCAATTTCGTCACCGGCCGCGGAAGGTCGTATCGCTCGCCATCGAACGAAATCGCGGGTTGGAAGATGAATGTCATGCTTGTTTCCTTGTGTTATCGAGAGCGCGCCGTTACGGAAACCCTCCGCGTCGCGGCTATTGACTCAGGTAACTATTGTCACAAAATGAGTCATGGTGAGGGACAACATCGTGTGCATCGAGCGAGTCGAACATCGGTTGATCGATGCCATGTCTTCAGCCCCAAAGGGGCGTCCATTCTCCTAGCCTCAATTGCGCACGAATCGCCGCAAATACGGTGTTTCACGAGTCATTCCAGCACTCGCGAAAACAGTGTGTTTTGGGTAAATTGATCGCAACCCACCGTGGGGCAAATGCTTACGGCAAAAATCCGGATTCCCGTGCGCAAATGAGGCTAGCCAGGTCCGCAGGGCCTGGTAAAGTTCTCCAAAAGTCGTCTTCTCGGCCCAACGGGCCAACAGTTTGTTGTCGCACGTCGTTGTTTGAACTGCCGGCCCTTCAGGCCCAGGGCTTCCAAGGTGAGGGTTTGGATCGAGAATTAAAGGGTTTTTAGCCGATCACCGGAGAGAAATTGATTTATTGCTTTTGCTTCCGCACGCCGACGAATCTTCGAATTGGTCTGAAAAACAGGCATTTGATGCCACCGATCCAGCCCAGCTTATCCAGTTGAACGATTTTGCACCTTGGAAGCCCTGCCCTTCAGGCCTCTCGTCACCTTGAGAAACCGTTCCCAGGGGCTTCGCCCCTGGCTAGGTGAACTGCTGGCCCTTTGGGCCGGAAGAAAAACACGGCTTCGTCAGTAGATTGTGATATTGCTAGTCGGAGACTCAATAACCGTTAGTCCCGATACACCGCCGGCCGCGGTTCGAAGTCGAATCCCTTGAACGCAATCTCGTTGAACTCCGGCGACTCGCGGAACGTCAACGAATCTTTGTAGACCTTACCGAAAACGATTGTCTCGGATGCTTCCCCCGCCGGGTCGCTGACGGTGAACTCGAATTGCAGCGTCTCCTGTTCCCCTTCGGCGGAGGTGCTGACGATGTCGAGTCCCGACAGAAAATTCAGGAACTCGTACAACTGCAAAGCGTCGGCGACGTCGTGTGATTGACCGACAAGCTGCGTCCAATACGCCGTGAACGAAAGTTCGACCGGTTCGTCATCACCCCGGCGAATGTGCCCGCTTTGAATCGACCCGCGGTCTTTAACGACGATCGTCCGTGTTCGCTCGGTCCACGAAAGATCGCCCCGATCGAAGCGAATCGTCAACCGCAGCGGTTCGGGCGACGAGCCGTCTTGAATGACCAGCGTCCCGTGACGGAGATTACGGATGATGTTGGTGGTGGGCATGGTTGTTTTCCGAGATGTGTCGTTTCAAGTAATCTGTCGTGACATGGAGACATGGAGACATGGAAAACGCCGATGGCTGTTTCTCCCAGTCTCCATGTCTCCCCCTCTCCCGCTCCCCCACTCTTCATCCCCCCGCCTCCTGCACGATTCCCTTCACAGCAATCGCCACATGCTGCAGATCATGACTGCGTGATTCGCGGTCTTGCCGCGTCTGATTCTGCACGCGCCCTTCGAGCAACTGTACATAGCCGAGCAGCGTTTCGATGCTGTCGGGGGTGTAGAGCGGAATGGTCACGCGCGAGATGACGGCGAGGGCCGCTTCGGCGAGGGCGTTGATGCGCGCTAAATCGGTGGAACGGCGAACGAAAACGTTCACCTTCAAAAGAATCTCGCTGCGGGAGGGACTCGAATCGCGGCCGACGCACGGCGAGAACTCCGGAATTTCGAGATCGATCCACTCGGCGAGATTCTGCGTGTCCAACGACACGCCAGGGTATGCGGTCGCGACGTCGAGCGGGAAATTCAATTCCCAGTAGTCGAACAGATTGCCGGCGAGGGCGGTGAGGGTGAGTGCGGTGGGCATGGCGTGGGTTCCAGGATTTCGTTTTCCACCTTAGAGGGGGAGAGGGGGTGATAAGAACGTTTTATTAACTCCCCATCACCCCATCACCCGATCTCCCCATCTTTCTTTAATCAGCATCGGCAGCACTTCAACTCGCAGTACGGTTCTCGCTCCCGGCGGTGGAATGACGCAATCCGGTATTCATTGCCGTCGAAAATCACCCGGCTGTTCGTCGCCTCGGAGGGGAGTTCTTCGGGTTTGATCCAGATGATGAGTTCGGTGCCGAGTGCTTGTCCCGCGGTGGTTTTCAGCGAGGCGGTTTTTCCCTGGCCGACGATCGCCGTCAGTTCGGTATCGGTGAACGACTCGACCGACTGCTGCGTCAGCGGGTCGTATTCGATCGTCACTTCGCGAAAGATGATCGCGACTCCCCAGTCAGCGAAGCACCGGTCACGATCGGCGTGCATGAGGTCGGCGGGGATGGTCATGGTTTGGCTTTTTCGTTGTGAATCGTTTGGCCTCAGACGTCTGAGACACGTTTATGCGATGGGGAGATCGGGTGATGGGGTGATGGGGAGATGAAAGCACGAAACTTACACTTTACTCCCGATCCCCCATCTCCCGATCCTCCTATCTCTCTTCACAGCACTCGCTCCAGCATCTCACTAAACACCGCCCCGACGAGAAACGTGAGGATCGCCAGAATCGGCGTCAATTTGTGCTGCCAGCGTTCGATGAAACGCAGGCGGGCTTCGTGATCGTCGCCGCGCTGGATCGCCGCGGCGATGGAGACGCGGAGATTTTCGAGATGAACGTTGATCGATTGCAGCGATTGCTGAATGCGTTCGAGGCGTTCTTCGAGAGCGTTCATGCGGAACCTCCGTCATCGTATTGCGACGTCTGCCAGCTCGGCTGCGCTTGCAGCAGTCGTTCGTAATGATGCCGGGCGGCGATGAGCGCTTGTAGGTTTGCAGCGCGGTCGGAACTACCGGCGACGTGCCCCGGCAACGAATATTTCAGCGCCGCGAGTTTGCCGTCGCGGAGCAGATTCATGATATCGAGATCGATCTGAGCCAGAATGGCCACGATCTGCGTTTCGGAGATCGTGGAGCTGGTGAGGTCGTCGAGGGAAGTGAGGTCGGACATGAGAAGAGTCCAGAGTCGAGGGTCCAGAGTCCAGAGCCAGAAAATGCTGCATTGCCGTTTAGCCGCGACGCGGAGGGCTTCCGTAGCGGAGCGCTCGCTTCGCGGATACGAAAGAATCTCGTCTTAGTCATTCCTCCCGGCCGCGCTCGGGGCTTCCGAACTGATCATCCAGATGTGGCACCAGTTCCTGCATCACTGCGGGAGGAACGAACCATCCCTCGGCCGGGGCGGGGTCGCCCTTTTTGAGGGGGACCACCGCGCGGTCGCCGGGGATGTATTCGACGCGCTCACGGGGGTGGACGCAGCCGGCCGCTGCGGCCGCGCAACAGCCAGCGATTAATGCGGTCAGCATGTGCCTGGCTCGGCTTGGCGGCCGCCGATTGCAGGTTTTCGACCCGTTCAATTTTCTCGGCATGATCACGTTTGCTCTCCCGTCGATTGAGCCAGGCAAAAACCTGTCCGATGGCGAAGATGAGGGATGCGATTCCCGATTTGATCATCAACCAGAGGTTCATTGGCCGTCCGCCATATATTTGCGAAAGGCGTTGACGGCGATCGAACCCAGCCCGGCGATCGTCGCTCCGAGCATCGTGCTCTGATCGAGATTTGGCAGCACCTGCGTGCTGAGGTAAGCGATCACGCCCCCCGCCGCCGCGAGCAACGCCCCGCGGATGATGGAGGCGAGGTCGCTGCTGTTGAGTTGCCAGCGCGGGGAACCGGTGTTTGTCGTGGGCATGGTGTGCTTCCTTTTGAAAGAGATGGGGCGAACGAGATAGGGAGATTGGGTGATGGGGAGATGGGGAGTAAGAAATCTGATCTCCTCATCCCCCTATCGCTCCCTCTGCTGTAAACGCTTACGAAGAACAAAAAGGGTCGATCGCCTCCTGCGATTCGCGGTGGGGAGCCGCAAGCATCATCCTGACGCCGACCCTGAGAGATGAATGACGAATGTCGAAATCCGAATGTCGAATGATTCTTCTCTGACTCATCCCTCATCCTTCATCCTTCATCCTTCATCCTTTGCCTTAAGCTCCGTCGACCTTCGTGACGCAGAGCGTATCCACCGCCGAGATGCCGCCGAAGTATCGCACTTTCACGCGCAGGACGACGTCGCGGTCGAACGCGGCTTCGCTGTCGGATTTCTGCAAAAACGTCTGCACCGGCCAGATCTCGGTCCACACGAACTGCCGTCGAAAATCGCCGAGATACCAGTCGTTCGCCGCCTGGCCTCCCTGCTCGTCGATGAACGGCGAACTGAGCACCTTGACGATCCCCTGCACGGGATTGGCGAACCGCGTCTCGCGGCTGTCGGCGGTCATCGAAACTTCGGTCGAATGAATCACGCTGTAACCGGTGCCCCGCAGCCGTTCGGGGACGAGCAGTTGCCGCACCGGCATCACGATCGGCCGGCCGTCGCCGTCGATGCGATCGTCCTTCACTTCGGTCGCGCGGTAATGCAGCACCTGTTCGATGTCGGTCCAGTCGACCAGCGGCACGGCGGAAGCGAACGACGTCGACGTCGTGTTCCCCGCACCGACCCAGTTGCGCAGCGTGCCGTCAGTCTTGTAAAGCGAGGTTCCGGCACCGTTCGGTCGATACACGTATTTCCCCGCCGCAGCATCGGCATCGGTCACGCCGCGGATGATCGTCCGCTCGCGTTCCTGCCGCAGATAATAGCCGAGCGCTTTCGCGCGGCGGTTGATTTCGCCGGTCTGGTCGAAGGCGATCAATTCTTCCTGAATCGAAAGAATGCGTCCGCGTTTCGTTTCTTCGGTGGAGACGTATTTTTCTTCGAATGTCGATTCTTCGTACGGATGCCCTTCGCTGACGTCGGTCGGACCGGCGAGCGCTTTGAAGCCGGCGATGCGTTGATTTCGCAAGCGGCTGGGCATGATCGAAACAAGTTGATCGCCGATGAAGCCCGAGTCTTCTTCGTAGCCTTCGATCACTTTGCGGCCGATGAGTTCGCCGGTGACGACCTGGAACAACGCCGTCGACACGCCGGGGTTCGACTCGCGGAGGGCGAGCGTCACCTGCTCGGCGGCGGGAGTGAATTCGCGTAGCGACCGCAGTTGCGGCAACACGCCGCACGCATCGGCGAGTTCGTAATAACTGAAATCGTCGACGGAGAGTTTCTTCTCGTTGAGGAGTCCGCAGATTTTGTGATAGAACCCCTCGGCCCCGAGAGATTCGATGAGCGTTTTAACGTTTTGGCCTTGCATGGTGGTGCTTTCAGGTGAGTGATGTGTGGACAGTGAAAATCCGAATTGCATCTCGTTCCCAAGCTCCTGCTTGGGAACGCACGTCTTCGAAGCTCCGCTTCGCTGTTTTTCTCCCTCTCCCTCCGGGAGAGGGCCGGGGTGAGGGTGCCTTTTTTGGAAGCGCTCCGCTACGGAAACCCTTCGCGTCGCGGCTAAACGGCTGTGAGACTCTGGCCCTGGACTCTGGACCCTAGACCCTCGCATCGATCGGCATCAGCCGATCGATGCATTCGCGTTCGCCGAACCGGTGTAGTAGGCGGAGGCGAAGTTGACGCGCAGCGTCGTCGCGGCGGCGGCTTTGTATTCGGCGGCGCGGGCGATCGCCAACGTGCCGCTGGCGACCGCTTCGAGTTGCTGATTGAGCAGCACGTCGTCGCCGCTGTCGGGACCGAGTTCGTCGCCGACTTCGTACGTTCCCGAGGCGACCTGGAATTCGTAAATCGATGACGGACTGATATCGACCGAGATGTCGGCGGTCTCGCCGTCGGCCGAGGGTTGCTGCGCGACGCCCAGGAACTGAGCGGCGAACGCCGACTGCGTGGTGGCCAGGTCGCTGGTCCACGAAAAATCGGACGCCGACTTGACGTCGTCGCCGTCGAGGAAGACAAGGTCTCCCGCTTCGATGACGGTGTCGGCATCGACCCGGACTTTGACGAGGTGAACTTGTCCGCTGCGGAAACGCAAACGATTGGGCATGTTTTGGTCCTTTTCTTAAATGACGATGTTGAATCAATGACGAAGCACAAATGTCGAATGGCTCAGGTTTTTCTCCCTCTCCCTCTGGGAGAGGGCCGGGGTGAGGGTGCCTTTT
>JBBECD010000108.1:0-29499 GCA_040881995.1 Planctomycetaceae bacterium | reverse complement strand
AACCACCAGGATAACGCATCTAACCCAATCGCGCAATCGAAGAAAACTACACCCTCTTGCGGGGCTTCGCCTCGAAAGCAGAGAAATAGTGAAAACCGTCGGGAGACGCAAGGGATGTCTGCAAAAAATTGGCAGGGAGAGCAATCGGGCGATCTGATGCAAGGGTCTGCGACCTTCAGATGAGATTTCCGGCCGCTTTGGCAACGAATCAGGCCGCTGAAGGTCGTTCTGCCGCCGCGGTGGGGTGATCTGGCGTCAATCGTCTCCCTCGGGTTCGAGGTCGCGGATTTTTTCCAGGATGATGATGTTGCCGGTCTCGTTGTACTCGATGAGGTTCATGAAAGCCTTCATGAGCATGATGCCGCGGCCGCAGGGGCGTTCGAGGTTTTCGTCGAGGGTGGGGTCGGGGACGTCGGCGACTTTGAAGCCGGCCCCCTGGTCTTCGATTTCCACGCGGACTTTGTCGTGGTTGACGGTGCAGCAGATGCGTACGGATTTATTCGGGTCCATGCGGTTGCCATGCTTGATGGCATTGACGATGGCTTCCTCCAGCGCGAGTCGGACTCCGAAGACATCCCGGGGCGAAAAGCTGCGATCTTCGAGGGCCTTGACGATCCGTTCTTGAATCGCCTGCCCTTTTGAGGTGTCGCTGGGAATGATGACTTCGAATTCTTCGATATCGTCGAATCCTTCGGGTGAGGTCATAACGTTACAGTCACACAAATCCAAGAGGCTTAACGGTATCAACAGAATGACAGGATCATTCACCAATCGACGTGATTGCTTCAAGTGAACGGGGACGAAAAACATCCGACGAACAGATGAATGCCTTCGCGGGACGGAAGCGGATCAGATGCCTTCCAACGCCGCTTCCTGGTTATCGCGGATGTCGAACAATTTGTTCAACTTGGTGATGGCGAAGACTTCGTAGATCTCGGGACGGATACAGCAAAGCCGCAGTTTGCCTTTGACCTTTTTGACTTTTTTATCCATGGTGATCAGTTTTCCCAGCGCGGCACTCGAAAGGTACTCGACGTTGGTAAAATCGAGCACGATTTTCGAGCGTCCATCTTCGTCCACAAGTCCGAAGAGCTGGTTGCCGATGATCTGGATGTTCGTCTCATCCAGGATTTTTTTATCGACGAATTTCGCGACAGTCACATCCCCGACTTCATCAATGTCAAGCCGTCGTTGAGCAGTGGACATAACTCACAGTTCCCTTCGGTCCCAAGCAGAACCCATATCCGACGATAACGAAAAATCAGTTTTGTCGCCCGAACGGTTGACCGTTCCGCGAGCATCGTTCCACGGCGAACTCGAAGCCGTCGATTTCGCGGGGCGCCAAAACTGGGCCAATCATTGACAAAATTCACTCGTGCCCGTCGTCCGCTTCGCGCGAGAACTTCGGTCACGATGAGAGATGAGAAGAACGTTAGAAGCGGACTCGCTCCCGCCTGTCAGCGAAAATTATACACCATTTCTGAATGGCAGGCATCCTGTCCGGCGAGCAATTTGTGTGCGCGTGGCGTAAAAAATGATCGTACACACACGATCATCCCGCGAGATTCTGCCTCTGTCAAGACATGTTCGTGCCGAACCAGCCGTTTTTAAAGGGGGTTCCGACGAATGCGCCGGAGAGGTTACGCCGGTTCGCTCTCTTGAAGCGGTTGCGAAGCATCGCTGCGGCAAACGTCGTGATGAGCCGTTCACGATGCAGGGCAGCGGTCGCGTCGGATGATCAAAATCAGGCGTCGGCGATAAACGGTTTCAACGGTCGGTTACGGTTTCGTCCAGATGGCTGCTTCTTCGCCGTCGAGACGTAACGTGAGACACTTGGCGCTGCCTCCCGACTTGATGAATTCATCGAGAGCGGTGGCGCGGGGCGTATAGCCGATCTCGCGCAATTGCTCCTCCAAGGCGGGACATCCGGTATTGAGGACGACATGTTTGCCGACGACGACGGCGTTGCAGGCGAAGCGGGCGGCTTCATCGGGAACGACGGGGATGAGATTCGGAATCAGGTCGGAGATCACCCGCTTGCCGTATTCGTCGAATGCATCGGGAAACCAGATGACGGTCGTCGCATTCAGCGGACAAAAGCAGGTGTCGAGATGATAAAAGTGCTCGTGCACCAGTTGCAGCGGAATGACGCGGCAGTTCATCTCGCGGGCGACCCATTGCATGGCGTGGATGTCGCTGCGGATTAAGTAACCGGCGAACAATGTCTCGCCGCAGAACAGGGCGTCCCCCGCCCCCTCGAACTTCCAGGCGCCGGGCGGGTCGACCGGTTTGAGACCGAACGAAACAAACCATTGGCGGTCGTGTTCCACTTCCCCCTGCCGAGCGGCGTGACGGAACCGCGGCAGAAACACCGTGTCGTACCAGATCAGCCCCGCATTCGCCGTGAAGACGAGATCGGGCAAGCCTTTTTGGGGCGGCATCAACTCGATCTTCACTCCCAACTCGACGAGCAGGTCGTGCAGCCCTTTCCATTGCGATTGCGCCGTAGCCGTGTCGCTTTGCCGGCTGCGGCTCATCCAGGGGTTGATTTCGTATTCGATGCCGAAAAAATCGGGGGGACACATCAAAATGGCGGGAGCGTTCAATGTCATCGTTCGATTCCGGTGTTTTCGTTCCCAGCCAGTCGGGTTATCGGTTGGCAAAGTGCAGGCTGGATCGCGGTGTAGGATCGTTTCGGGAGAGCAACATAACGGCGACGACGAACGCCAGGGACGACTCGACAATTATACGTCGAGAACGCCGATCGTGTGAGAGGGATTCTCGCGGCATGCTGGCGGTTGAGGCGGCGTTCGCTGTAAACTTTGGAGTATTCTCCAAAATTCATTGCCGATTGAAATGTGAGAGAACCCCATTCAGAGAGGACGAAACCCCGTGACGACATACGCACAGGTCTGGGATCTCGATTCGCTGTTGCCGCATCCGCAGACCGACGAATTTCGCAAAACGTACGACGAATTTCGCAAAAATTTGACCGCGTTGGCGGAACGATCGGAAACGTTGCCGGCACCCGACGGCCGGAATCGGCAGACCGTCGACCAATGGATTTCCTTCCTGGCCGATTACGAAACCGTCGGCATGAAGGCGACCGATTTCAATGCCTTTCTCGGCTGTCATGCGGCGGCCGAGGCGACGAACCGCGTCTTTCAGCAGTGGGAAGCGCAACTGGCCACTCTCGAACCCGACCGCGAACGCATCTCGGCGAACCTGCAATTCGCATTGCAAGGAATCGATCGCTCCACGTTCGAGACATTTCTCAACGCCGATGAGCGGCTCAAAGAGCTGGAGTTCTTTCTCGAAGAGAGTCAACGGTGGGCGGCGTTGCGCTTGCCCAAAGAGCAGGAATTGCTTGCGGCGGATCTGGCGGTGGACGGCATTCACGCCTGGGGACGGCTGTACGATCGGCTCTCCGGCGCGCTGAAAATCACGGTGATGGAAAAAGGAGAACTCGTCGAGAAATCGCCGAGTCAGGTGCAGTACGACGCCGCCGATCAAGCGGTGCGGTCGAATAATTTCTTCGCGGCGAACAAGGCGTGGAAGCGGCTCGCCGATCCGTGTGCGGAAGCGCTGAATCACATCGCGGGAACGCGATTGACGCGGAATCGCCTGCTCGGTCTCGAAGATCATCTCGTGCTGCCCTTCGCTCACAACAGAATGGAACGCGAAACGCTGCAGACGATGTGGCGCGTGGTCACCGAGAAGAAGTCGTGTCTCGTAAAATACCTGCAAGCGAAAGCAAAAATGCTCGGTCTGAAGCAACTCGCCTGGTACGACTTGCAGGCGCCGCTGCCGGTCGGCGGAACGGGGGGGAGTCAGATTTCGTACGACCGCGCCTGCGAATTGATCATGAAAACCTTCACCGACTTCAGTCCCGATTTCGGCGAATTCGCGAAACTGGCCATCGAAAAACGCTGGATCGAAGCCGAGAACCGTCCCGGCAAACGACAGGGAGGGTTCTGCACGGGGTTTCCGACGAACAAGCAATCACGCATCTTCATGACGTACGTCGGCACGAGCGACAACATGTCGACGCTGGCTCACGAACTGGGGCACGCCTATCATTCCTATGTCCTCAAGGATCAACCGTGGGTCTTGCAGGATTACCCCATGAACCTCGCCGAGACGGCGTCGACGTTCGCCGAGGCGGTGCTGGGGGACCAACAGCTCGCGACGGCGGATTCCGCCGATAAGAAACTGTTGCTGCTCGACCACAGGTTGTCGGACGCCGTCGCCTTCATGATGAACATTCACGCCCGCTTCATTTTTGAAGATCATTTTTACCGACGGCGAAAAGAGAGCGAACTTTCTCCGGAGGAACTCTCTCAATTGATGGTGGAAGCGCAGCGAGAGGCCTATCAGAATTGCCTGACCGACGACGGATGGAACCCGAGTTTCTGGATTTCGAAGCTGCACTTTTACATCAGCGGACTTCCGTTCTACAACTTCCCGTACACGTTCGGCTATCTGCTGTCGCTGGGAATTTACAGTCTGGCAGAAACGTTTGGGGGGGAGTTTCCGGCTCGTTATCGCCAATTTCTTATGGCGACCGGTTCACGCCGGGCGGAATCCGCCGTCTCAGAGGCGTTCGGTTATCATTTAAGCGAGCCGACGTTTTGGGAAAAGAGCATCGGCGTGGTCGAATCGCGGGTCGAGCAGTTTCTGTCGCTGGCAGAAGCCCGCGGGGTAGCGTAAGATCGAAGATGGCGAGTGATGCGTAGGGTGCCACTGGCGGCTTGTCCGCCAGTGTGCCTTTCATCATTATTTATATAACGACCGCGAAGAATACGAGCGGACATGTCTCAGGAATTGATTCAAGAAAACTCCGAAAACCTCGACGACCACTCGATTGGGCTGGTGGAGAAAGAGTGCGTCACGCTCTTCGAGCCGCCGAAGGTCTTGAATCTCGCCGGCGGCGGCAGACTCGGGCCCATCACCGTTGCGTACGAAACATACGGAGAACTGAGCCCCGAGCGCGACAATGTGATTTATGTCTGTCACGCCCTCACGGGGGATGCCCACGCCGCCGGTTGGCATCACGGCGCCGAAAAGCCCGGCTGGTGGGACGGTTTTATCGGTCCCGGCAAAGGGCTCGACACCGACAAATACCACGTTGTCTGTGCGAACATTCTCGGCGGATGTCAGGGAACCACCGGACCAGGGAGCATCAATCCGGCGACCGGCCAGCATTACGGACGCGGTTTCCCCTTCATCACCGTCGGCGATATGGTCGAAGTCCAGGCCGCGCTGATGAGTTACCTGGGCATCGAAAAATTGCTCGCCGTGATTGGCGGCAGCCTCGGCGGAATGCAAGTGCTGGATTGGGCCGCGCGATATCCCGAACGCATCGGCTCGGCGATCGTGCTGGCGGCGGGAGCCCGGCTGTCGGCGCAGGGGATTGCCTTTAACTGCGTCGGCAACCGGGCGATTTCGGCCGATCCGCATTTTCGCGACGGCGATTATTACGGCAAGGAAGTTCCCCGCTACGGCTTGGCGCTCGCGCGCATGCTCGCGCACATCACGTATCTCTCCGAAGCGTCGATCGAAATGAAATTCGGCCGCCGGCTGCAGAACGGTTCGGCGTTCGCTTACGATTTGCTCAAGGAAACCGAATTTCAGATCGAAAGTTATCTGCATTATCAGGGCTCGCGGTTCGTCGAACGGTTCGACGCCAACAGTTATCTGTATATCACACGGGCCATGGACTACTTCGATCTGGCCGAGACGTATGGGTCCGTCACCCAGGCGCTCGGAAAAACGTCGGCCCGATTTTTGATCGTCTCGTACGATACCGACTGGCTGTTCCCCACGAGCCAGAGTCTCGAACTGACCAACGCCCTCATCGCGGCGAAGAAACACGTCAGCTCTATCGAATTGCACAGCCCGTTCGGACACGATTCGTTTTTAATCGAACTCGAACAGCTCGCGAAGATCGTGAGTCCGTTTTTGGATCAGACGCTGAAATCGGTTCAACACTAACCGCACTTTTTCAATACCATTCATTATGGCTGCCCGATACCGACTTCCCGATCCCCGTAATGTGATGACCGATCAAGTCATCCTCGAACAGATTCCGCAGGGATGCCGGGTGATCGATCTCGGCTGCGGCGACGGACGGTTGATGGTGCGCATCCGCGATGAACGCCGCGCCGACGTGCTGGGGATCGAAGTCGACGAAGATCAGTTCGTGAAGTCGCTGGCAAAGGGTTTGCCGGTCATTCGGGCGGACCTGGACCACGGTTTAAATATCGTTCCTTCGGGGTCGTTCGATTTTTCGATTCTGAGCCAAACGCTGCAAGAGGTGCGGCATCCGAAAGACGTGCTCTGCGAAATGCTGCGGATCGCCCACCAGGCGATCGTCGTCGTGCCGAATTTCGGACATTGGAAAGTCCGCCGGCAGGTGATTCTGCAAGGTCGGGCGCCCGTCACCGATTCGCTCCCCTACGAATGGCATAACACGCCGAATTTGCACTTCATGTCGATGCACGACATGAGGGAATTGGCTGAGGAACTGAATTTCCGCATCGTCACCGAGTTGCCGATCATCGGCGGGAAAGCGGTGAAACGGGCCTGGGGAGCGAACCTGCGGGCCGAAAGCGCGCTATACATCCTGCAGGGAAATCTGGACGCGAAAGAGATCGGCCGGACGCATTCGATCCGCCCTTCACAGCCTCGATGAATACGGACGGCCGGCATGTCTGAACTGTTGCATGGGATTTCAACGCTGTTTACGCCCGTTATTGCCGTGTGCGCGGCCGTTCATCTTCTCTTTTTTCTGGTGCTGTGGTTCTGGTATCAGCGCGATCTGAAAATGATCGCCGGGACGCTCGACGACTACACGCGCGGCCTGCCGCACCGCAGCGCTCTCGGTTTCACCGGGCATCTGACCGATCAAATCGAGGCATTTGTCGCCGACGTGCAGGACGTGCTCGCGACGCCGGCGCGGCAGGAGGATCGGCAGACGCTTCTGAAGCGGATACAGATTCTTGACGAAAAACGGCGTTACCTGCATTCGCTGTCGTTCGAATCGGCATATCACGTCTGCCGCACGATGATCGAAGCGTATCCGCTCATGGGAATTCTCGGGACGATTCTCGCCATCGGCTCGGCGTTACAAACCGGCGCGAATGGCGACACGACGACGACCGTCTCGATGATCGTGCTGCGCTTCGGCGACGCCATCTGGTCGACGTTTGCGGGACTGGTCGCCGCGCTCGTGCTGATGTTCATCAACAGCCTGCTGGAAACGCGGTTCGGCCGGCTGACGGAAAACCGGCAGCATGTCCGCGAGTTGATCAACAGCGTTAAACGCGAATTGACCGTTCAGCCGGGGGAGCCCGTTGAATGCTGACGCGCCGCCGCATCGTGCTGCAATTGACTCCCCTGCTCGATCTGCTGCTGATCGTAATTTTTGCGCAGTACCTCGAAGTGCGGCAATCGGCGGCGGATCAGGAGGAAACGGCGGCCGAGTCGCAGCGGTTATCCTTGCAGGCGCAACAAGAATTACAGCACGATGCCGACGAACTCCGTGCCGAACTCGCGAAATCTCAGGGGCAGCTCCGCTTCGCGCGAGAGCAAAACCACCGGCTGACCGAACTGGGGTTGAATCAATTGCAGATTCCGCCGCAAAAAATGAATGAGATGATGCAGGAACTCGTCGCCAGGCTGGCCGATGAGAAGCCGATACCGCAAATCGATCCGGCGGATGATTCAGAGTCCGGCCTTTCCGGCGATGCCGATATCGACTCGGCCGAACGGCAGCAACGGCGGTTATTGCAGTTTCTGCAGACGTATGTCGAGCTGCGAAAACGCAGCGACGTGTGGGAACTCTATCTCGCCGACAACGGCGTGGTCACGTTGATGGCGGGCGACGCCGAGCAGACCTTTCGTGCGACCGATGCCGAAAGTTTTGCACAGCGGCTGTTCGATGCATATAAGAAACTGCCGCAACCGAAAGGTCTGGTCGTGATGCTGCTGTCGTACGGCGACACGCGTGCCGACAACCGTCAGCTTGCCGTACGCGGCCTCGAATTGGCCGCCCGCCGGATGCAGGAAGACCGCGGCGACCAGACCCGTTTCGAGTTCTCGGTGCTAGGATATCAACCGCACAAACCGGAACGTCCGGTTCATTGACTTCGGGTGGCACGCCCTGAGGCTCTGGGAAGGGCGTGATTTTGAACAAGCGCCACGCCCGTCGAACATTCAGGGACATGCCACCCACCACGAATCTATTCCGCGAGATCGAAATTCTTTTCGATCGTTCCTTCCGTCCCTGTCACCGTAATCGGCTCGAGCTCGGTTTTCGTATTGTATTTTTCCGGGATGTAAAATTCTCGGCTCAGAATGCCGGTCGGATCGGGAATTCCTGAAGGATGATAATCGGCGTCCCCTGTTCCCTCGGCCGGCGGGGTCTTCTGATGATAGCCGACGATCGAACATTTATAAGTTCCGGCCGCAATGCCGAATCGGGGGTCGGTTTCGTATTTGCCCTCAACAATCGGGGCCGACGTTGGAATTCCCCCTTTTTCCTCATCCGGAAGAAAGGAGATGTCCCCCGTTTTCACCGGTTCGCCTTTATAGGTGACGGTCCCTTTGATGGACGATTTCGGCGGTCCGTCGTCACCGCAGCCGAACCCGATGAAAATCGACACTGCGAACAAAACGAACGGAAGGGGAGAACGCATAACTTGCAACCTCATTTATAGAACCATCTCTTGGAATTTGCCCGTCATATTAAACAAACGTTGAATACGATACATCGCGCAAAATGAATTCCGGCGGGAAAATGAATCGATGAAAAAAATCTAAAGGAAGACCCGGCGATGAAAAGATCACCGCCGGGTTGCTATCCGTCAGATGTCAACGGTTATGGCTGCTCCTTGAATTCGGATGCGAACCCATTCAGCCGCGATTAGAATTCCCCGACCGTTTCATAGCCTGAGCGAGTCGTTAAGGCACTCAATACCACCTGCGACAGGTTTTCGGAGATGAACCGCACCGAGCCGTCCATCAACACGAAGTGACAGCCCCCTTCGTGGTAACTCGCGGGACCGCTGTAGGCGTTGCCGCCCCACATATCATGAAGGAGGGGGGGTTTTCCGCCGGGAGTCGAACGCCAGGGAGCGTTGATCCCGTTGGCGGTGCCAATCCCGTCTGCATAACACGCCCACGAACAGCAACTGAAGGTTCCCGGTCCCTGCGAGACGATTTCGCAGAAGCCCAGGGTGTTCGACGAACCGTCGGTAATGTCCCGCATTTTGACGTACGACTTGTGGAAAAACATGCCGTTGCCGTTGTAGGTCACTAGACTTAAAGCGGCGAAACGGCCGATACCGGTGTCGGAAAGCCCTTCGTAATGCGTGCGAGCGGTATCCTGGAACGGATCGGAACCCGGCGCGGGATTGGTTCCCCCGGTCCAGTTCACGCCTTCGAGAACGGGATTGCTGGGACACAGGAGCGCGGGAATCAGCGTCAATTCCGGCGTGTTAAAATTCGGTTGTCCGTTGAATCCAATTGATGTATTCATCGCGTTATAGAGGTTCGCCTGATCGATGTACGGCAGCAACATCGTCTGGGTGCTATGTCCCAGATAATCCGTATTCTGCAACGGATAACGTCCCGCGGGGAAGCCGCGGAATGAATTCTCATAATTGTGCAGGGCTAGGCCGATTTGCTTCAAATGGTTTCGGCATTCGGTCCGTCGGGCCGCTTCGCGGGCCTGTTGCACGGCGGGCAAAAGCAATGCGATCAGCACGGCGATGATGGCGATCACCACCAGCAATTCGATCAGCGTAAATCCCGTTCTTCGTGTTCGCTTCATGTCCAGGCTCCCCATACAAAGTGACTAAAAATAACCACGGCCTTACGGCACGTTCATGTCAAAATCGAACATGATTCCATGTTAACAAGAATTAATCCGCTTCCACAACCCTTTACGATGCCGCCGTCGTTCGAAGTTTTTGAATTTCTGAACCTTCGTGTCTGAGACGTTGCACGTAATTCTTGACTTTTATCTGCGAAAATCTGCGGAAATCTGCGGACAAAGCCTGCTGTCTGCAGCCGACGAAAAGGCAGGCATCTCACAAAGGCACAAAGCTCACAAAGGTGAAGAAGCAGGCGTGCCGAGGCAATTCTTGTGTCTTACTTTGCGCCTTTGTGTGAATGCTTTCAAATTGCGATGCGAAGGACGGCCGCATCGCCGTGCAGCGTCTTCCCTGATGTTCGGCCGATTTTATCGGCGACCTTGACAACTTCGAAAAAATGCCAATCATCACCGCTGATCCGGTTGGCGAAACTTGGGCCGATGAAAGAGCCCGGCCACTCTTTTTTCGCCATCTTCGTACATCACACTCTCGAGCGGCGACAAAACCATTCGTGGATGCCATGACCGACGTCGAACACCATCAGGACGCAACCGCTGGCGGCAGCGGCACGCCGCACCGTCATCCAGCGGGACAGGGGTGCCGCGATCACCATCACGGTCATCAGCACCATCACCGAGCGGGGGGAAATCTCAAGTTCGCGTTCCTGCTCAACCTCGCGTTCACGATTCTGGAAATCGGCGGAGGATTCTGGACGAACAGCGTCGCCATCCTGAGCGATGCGCTGCACGACGCCGGCGATTGTTTTTCGCTCGGTCTGGCATGGTATCTCCAGAGACTCTCGGCCAAACGTCCCGACGCGACGTTCACCTACGGTTATCGTCGATTTTCCACACTGGGGGCGTTAATCACGGGCGTGGTCCTAATCGCCGGACTGGTGGTGATCGTTAAAAACGCCGTCGAGCGTCTGCAGGATCCGGCGGAAGTTCACGCACCGGGGATGTTCGCCATGGCCATCGTCGGGATTTTGTTTAACGGTTACGCCGCCTGGAAACTGCACGGGGGGGAATCGCTCAGCGAGAAAGTGGTGAGTTGGCATCTCGTCGAAGATACGCTCGGCTGGGGAGCCGTGCTTGTGGGGAGCGCGGTGATGATCGCGTGGGACGCGCCGATTATCGACCCGATCTTATCGCTCATGATCTCGCTGTTCGTGCTCTATAACGTGTTCCGCAATATGAAGCGGGTCGCGTTGGTCTTCATGCAGAGCGTTCCGCCGGGTTTCGACGTCGAGGGATTCGACCGCGAAATGTTCCGCATTCCCGGAGTCGTCGGTTCACATCACACCCACACCTGGACGAATGACGGCGAAAGCCATGTTTTCTCGACGCATCTGGTGATGGCGTCCGCCAGTTCCCGCGAAGAAATCATCGCTGCGAAGCGCAAGGTTCACGAACTGTTGCGCGAACAGAAATTCGCCCACGTGACGGTCGAGGTCGAACTGGAAGGCGAGACATGCGCCGCGCAGCCGGATCATCCGCCTCACGAGATATCGGCGTGAGCCGGTTCGCCGAGCGTGCGCGGAGCGGTGAGAAACCGGTCTCGCTCCGTTTCGGACGGGGATGCTCCGGCACGATCGACGTCGATCTGTCCCGTGATCTTCGCATGCATCTGGTAAAACGTCGGCACGATGATCAGCACCAGCAACGTGGAGAGCGTCAGCCCGAAACAAATGCTGACCGCCATCGGAATCAAAATCTGCGCCTGAAACGACGTCTCGAACAACAGCGGCAATAAACCGGCGACCGTCGTCACCGACGTCAAGAAAATCGGCCGCATCCGCCGGCTGCCCGCGTCGAGGATCGCCCTTTCGAGAGATTCGCCGCTGCGCACGCGGTGATTGATGAAATCGATCAGCACGATCGAGTCGTTCACCACCACCCCCGTGAGCGTGACCAGACCGAACAGACTAAAGAGCGTCAGCGGCATGCCCAGAATCGCGTGTCCGAAGACGGCCCCCACGATGCCGAACGGGATGATCACCATGATCAGCAACGGCTGGAAATACGACGTGAATTCCAGGGTCAACAAGGCGAACATGGCGACCAGGGCGATCGCCAGACCGATCATCAGGCTGCGAACCGATTCGGCGGTTTGCTCCTGCTGGCCTTCCCAGCGGACGGAGACATCCGGATATTTTTCGAACAGTTCGGGCATGAACTGCGACTGCAAAACTTGCACCACCTGCCTGGCGTTCGCCTGCGATTCGTCGACGTCCGCCGAGATGGTGATCGATCGCAATTGGTTGACCCGGTTGATCTCCGAATAGCCCCGTTCGATCGTCACGTCGGCAAGTTCGGCGAGCGGACGTTCGGCGTAATCGGCGGCACGGATGCGAATCTCGTCGAACTTGGCGAGCGAGCGCCGGTCTTCGCGCGGGTAGCGCACCATCAGTTTCACTTCATGACGTCCGCGCTGCAGACGCATCACTTCTTCGCCGTAGTACGAGGCGCGAACCGTTTCGGCGAGCTCCTGCAAGGGAATTCCCATCGCGACGGCGTTCTCTTTGATTTTGAGTTGAAACTCCCACTTGCCGGGCCGCGAATCGTCGGCGATGTCGAATACGCCCGGAAATTCTTGCAGTCGTTTTTTGGTCGCTTCGACGGCGGCTTCGAGATCCTTCATGTCCTCTCGCCGGGCGAGCAGCTTGAATTCGATGGGCGCCCCTCCGGGGCCATGATCGGAGGCGCCAAACGTGACGCTTTCCGCACCGGGAAATTCGCCGGCAGCGGCGCGCCAGTCGTTCAAAATCGTCTGGCTTTCGATCGTTCGCACCGAGGTATCCTGCAGTTCGGCCGTCAGTCCGCCGATGTGCCCGCCGCTGGAGGTCATCTCGGGACCGGCGCCGACTTGCACGGTCAGGTATCCGACCGATCGGCGCGTCAGCCGCAGAAAGGGCTCGCCACGTTCTTTATACTTTTGATTCACCTCAAAGATCGCCTCTTCGAGCTGTTTGATGGCTTTATCGGTCACGACGACCGGCGTCCCGTCGGGATAAATGACGTTCGCCTGAATCGTGTTGCTGTCGTTCTTCGGGAAAATTATGAAAGGCACGATCCCGCCGCGTACCAGGCCCAACGCAATGAGCAAGAGCGCCGTAGAGGCGGCGACCGCCACGGCAGGACGATTCAACGCCCCGCGGAGCATCGGCAGATAAAGCCGGCTCGCGACAAATTCGACCACGCGGTTCGTGCCGCGGTTCAACAGGTCGACGAACGCATTCAACCGGCGAATCGGATAGACGAATTGTTCGACGGCGAATGACAGTCCCAACAGCAGGAGTCCCGCCGTCCAGCGCAAAGGACGCGGCATGCGTTTATAAATTCGCAGCCCCCCCTTGAACGGCCCCGATTCGGCGGGATCGGACTCGTGCGCCAAGTGACACGGCAGAATGAACAATCCTTCCAGCAGCGAGAACATCAGAATCGAGATCATCGCCACCGGCATGACCGCGATGAATTTGCCCATCACGCCCGAGACGAACATCAAAGGGACGAAAGCGATGATCGTCGTCGCCACGGAGGCCGTCACCGACGCCGCCACTTCGAGCGTGCCGTCGATCGCCGCCTGCAGCGGACCTTTTCCCATAAGACGATGGGCGTGAACGTTCTCGCCGATCACGATCGCGTCGTCCACGACGATGCCGAGCGCCATCACGAACGTAAAGGTCGTCAGCATGTTGAGCGTGTGGCCCGAGAAATAGAGCAGCGCACACGCGCCGAGAATCGAAAAAGGAATGCCGATCGCCACCCACGCGGCCAGCCGAAGATTCAGAAAGAGCGCCAGCATGATGAGGACGAGCACGAGTCCCTGAACTCCGTTGACGCCCAGCAAGCGGATGCGGTCCCGCACTTCGACCGAGCGGTCGCTCCATGTCACCAGGCGATATCCGGGCGGAAGAACTTTTGTCCGTACGTATTCGCGGACGGCGTCGGTCATCGCCAGTAGATCTTCGGAGGACGTCCGTTCGACCGAAATGGCCATGCCGGGGAGCCCGTCGATAAACGTGCTCGATTCGATGTCGGCAAACTCGTCGCGGACGCGGCCGAGGTCGCGGACCGTCAGCACCGTGCCGTTGGGCTGCGTGATGATCGGGATGGTCTCGATCTCGTTGCCGACCGAGCCTTTCTTCTTTCCTTTAACGAGGATGTCTTGCGATTCGGTGCGAATGGTGCCGCCAGGAAGTTCGAGGTTTTCCCGGCGGATTTTGCGGGCCACGTCTTGCAACGTCAGGCCATAGCGGCGCAGGGTCTCTTCGGGGATCTCGACGTCGATCTGATATTCTTTTGCGCCCGCAATGTTGGCTTGCGAGACCGCGGGCAACAGCAGCAATTCGTCGCGCACCTGCTCGGTGATTTCGCGGAGTTCGAGTTCGCCCTGCGCGTGCGTTCTTTCCGGACCGACGACGCCGACCGCGATCGCCGGCTGACGCAACGTGATCTGTTCGACTTCGGGATCTTCGGCGAGAAGCGGAAAACTGGGAATGCGGTCGACTTCCGAGCGGACTTCGCTCAAGATCCGCTGCGCGTCGACTCCCACGTTTAATTCCAGAACGACGGACCCCGATCCTTCTTTGGCGATCGACGTCTGTTTCTTGATTCCCTCGACCGAGCGGACCGCCTCTTCGATTTTCTGGCAGATTCCCTCCTCGACCTCATCGGGACTGGCCCCGGGGTAGATGACGTTGACCAGAATGATTTCGAGTTCAAACTCGGGAAAAACTTCGCGCCGCATGCTGAACAGGCAGAAGACTCCGAGAACGATCAGCGAGATCATCAGAGTGTTCATCGCCGGCGTGTTGCGGATCGCGCGGCGTATCAATTCACTCATGAACGTAGTCTCCCTCCAACGCCGCCAACGGAACCGGCTTCGTCGCGACTTCCATATCTTCTGCGGCGACCGCCAGGGGAGTGATCACCACGAGATCGCCGGCCTGTAAACTGGTCGCATCCGGAACGACCAGAGCGACGTCGTCCAGGAAATGGGGATTCCGCAATTCGTTGCGGTGTAGTTTGCCGTCGTGCACGCTCCAGACGATGTTGCCCGGCTGAATCGACTGTTGCGGGATGCGCAATAATCGGCTTTTGGGCCGCACGTGCACGGTTACCCGCACGTACATTCCGCGAACCAGAGCCCGCGGCCCCCCGCGTACGGCCGATTCCACATCGGAGGGGGACCGGTGATACCGCGGCTCTTCGATGAGTACGCGGCTCGGCACCGTGCGAGTTTTCTCGTCGAGTCCGATTCCTTCGTATCGCGTCAACATGCCGCTCCACTGGTATTGGCGGTCGTCGAGCTGATAGGCGACGGTGACCGGGGTGTTCGGCAATTGATAATCGGCTTCGAGACTGTTCGCGGGAGGTTCCGGCGTGCCCGAGCGATCCTGCTGCCACAGCCAGGCGAGTTCTTCCATGCGCAAGTTACAGCGGACTTCCGCGGCGGTGATGTCTTCCATCACCACCATCTGCGTACCGGGCTGTATGAAACTGTCGACTTCGACCGACTCGCTCACGATCATGCCGTCGATCGGCGCGCGGATGGTCGATCGTTCGAAATCGATTTGAGCCTGTTCGAGACGAATCTGATTCAGATCGCGGGCGCTGATGAGCCGCGGCCGGCGGGTTTCGTGGGTGCGCAATTGATTTTCGAGCATCGCCAGGCCGCTTTGCGCGGTCAGATAGTCGCGCCGGGCTTGGTCGACTTGCGATTCGCTGATGGCTTTCCGTTCGCCCAGACCCGAAATTCGCTCGAATTCCCGCTTTTGGATTTCGGCGTCATCCTCGGCGATCGCGATCAGTGCTTCGGTATTCTGGATTTCGATTTCATTCTCTTCGATCGCGGCGGACGCCTGAGTCACTTCTTCGGCGATCCGCTTGACGTCCAACTCGTACGTCCGCGGATCGATTTGCAGCAGCACTTCCCCTTTTTTGACATAACGGCCGGCGCGGCACAGAGGCGATTTCAATGTGATGCGGCCGCTGACTTCGCCCGAGAGACTGATCTCCCGATGCGGCACAACCATGCCGTCGATGTCGAAGTCGAGCGCTTTATCGTGAAATTCGACCGCAACGGTTTCCACCGTGGGCATGGTCGCCGCCCGTTCGACGCGTTCGGGAGCCTGCCGCTGATTCGAAATCACGACGAACGACGCGATTCCCGCGGCCAATATCGCCAGCGGAACCGTAATGCGAACGATCTCCGTCACGAGAAAGCGAAGAAACTGCATAAATGAACTCCGCAGACGATCATGTCTGAGCGTTTTGATTCCTGGGGGTTGCGTCCGACGCCGGCGATTCTTTCGCTGAACTATTTTTAGGCGAAGGAGAAATGTGCGAAGGTATTTTTTCCGAAGATTCGCGATCTAACGATTCTTGCTTGAGCGCGTCTTTAAACAAAGGTTCTTTATCGAAGGCGGCGAGCATCACGCCGGCGACGTGTTCGGCCAGTTGCGCCGGCTGAAAATATTCGGCGAGCGTCTCGGGGGGTAACAGTATCTCGATGACCGGGGCGTGCAGATGATAAAACATGCATTGGCCGACGATGCTGAAGCCCAGTTTAAACCGGCGATGAGGCGGCGTCTCCGGCGGGATGAGTTCGTCGAGGATGCCGAGCAGGATTTCGAAATGAGGCCGAATATAGTTTTCGGCAAGCTCCTGGCAAACTCCCGTCGGTTGGGCGAATTCTCGCATCATCAGCCGCGTTTGCCACGGCAACTGTTTAACGACCAGCATCCGGTGAATCATCGTACGAATGAATTCACGCAATTTTTGAGCCGGTGCGGTCGACGCACTCCAGTTCGGCATGGGAACCTGCACCGCGGCCAGCCGATGCGCGTGTTGAATCGTCTCGCCGTAAAGCCGTCGCTTGTCTCCGAAGTGGTAATTGACGGCGGCCAGGTTCACGCCGGCGCGACGACAGATCTCGCGAACGGTGGCTTTGTCAAAGCCATGCTCGGCGAAAACCGCTCCCGCCGCGTCAAGGATGCGGTTACAGGTTGTGTCATCGCGTTCGATCGACATATCAGGCTCTGGTAGAAACAAATTTCTTCATCCGTAAAACAATTAACAGGCGTTTCAAACAATTATATGAAACAGACGTTTGAATGCAAGCCGATTTTAGACTTGATCTCATAACATCCGTTGTGAACGTGTCTTCCAGCATGGGATTTTTCAATAAGCCGCGATACGCTCGGCAACGCCGTGGGAAAAAGACGGACGATGCTGCGAACAATGGTTTTGCCGTCACCTTGCATCGTACACACATCAGGCCGCCAAATGCCTTCCGCGGAATTCCCGAGTTTTTCGGCGAAACCTTTCGATTTTCTTCTCCGGGTTCGTTGACAGACTTACTGGCACATCTGACAATCAGATAAAGACAGGTTTTGCGTGAATTTTGCGTCACCCATTTTTCTCAGCCACGGTCGCTCCCTCACCGTTGCGAATCATCACTTTCAGAATACTTTTCGTGCGGAGTCATCCTCGGAGTACTGTCGATGCTTGAATCGTGGCCGCGACCCAAAATTCGCGATATGGTGGTCGAACGTCTGAAGTCCCACATTGTGGCCGAACGGCTGCTTCCCGGCGACCGCCTGGCCACCGAATCGGAACTCGCAAAACAATTCGGAGTCAGCCGGCTGAGCTTGCGCGAAGCCACCAAAGCACTCGAACTGCTGGGGATCGTTCAATCGAAAACCGGCGTCGGATTAACCATCGGCCATATCGATATGGCCCGGGTCACCGATCACCTCGGCTTTCATCCCGCATTGCTGCGGGCTCCCGCACTGGAATTGATCGACACGCGCATCGTCATTGAAACCGGTGCTCTTCCGTTCGCTCATAAGCGCATGCTCGAAGACCCCGCGATCATCGAGACGTTACAGTCGATCATCGATCAGTTCCGCGTGGCCCGCGATCTACAAGACTGGATCAAACTCGATCTGCAATTCCACCGCATCCTGCTGGATGCCAGCGGTCTGACCCCGCTCGTGGCTTTTAACAGCGTGCTGGAGATTTTCTTTCAGCGATTTCGCGATAGCGTAAAAACCGCGGAATGGAACGAAGCCGTCGATCGGCATCAGCGGACGATTGAAAGCCATCAAAAAATCGTCGATGCATTGCGCGCCCATGATGTGCCCCTCGCGAGTCAGAATTTGCGAGAACACATTGAAGCTCACAAGTCCGAAATGACTCTGGAACACGATCCAGCTCGGCAATAACGTCCGTTTGTGCCCGCCTGCATGTCTCAAATGATTGCCGGCGCAGCCCGGCAACCGCCGTGACGGCCGCGGCGATCGAAAAACTCTTTCGTATAGGAGAACCCCCATGATGATCCCCAGCGGAATTAATCGGAGCATTCGACTGGCAACTCTCGTGATCGCGGTTGCCGTTTCCCCCACATTCTGCCAAGAGAAAAAGGTATCCGGTGTCCCGTCCCCCGGCGACGAAGATCCCAAAACCATCGTCGCCGGTCCGCTGACGTTTACCGAACATCAGATTCTGCACGGTTACACCTACGCCTACGGCATCGCCACAGCGGATTTCGACGACGACGGCGATCTCGATCTCACCAGCGCCGACGCCGAATGGAACAGCAATCTTTATCTCTTGCTCAACGACGGCAAAGGCAAGTTCACGCATTCGTTCATTCAGCGGTATAAGGAGGAAGAAAACCAGCCGATCCGTCTCGAACGCCACGACGTCGGCGATATCGACCGCGACGGCGATCTGGACGTCGTCATCGTCGATAACATGAAATGGGACATTCGCTGGTTCGCCAACCCCGGCAAAGAGCATATCACCGAGCCGTGGAAGCTCAACCGTGTCGCGCAGGAGAAAGAAGTCCCCGGCTCGTATGACGTCGCCCTTGCCGATCTCGACGACGACGGCGATCTCGACGTCGCCGCTTCGAGCTGGCGATTCGGCAATCGCTTCGACTGGTTCGAGAACATCGGCAGCCCTGGCGACGGCAGCGAATGGAAGCGGCACGAAGTCGACGCCGAGATCGGCGAAACGCGCACGATTGCCATCGTCGATTTCAACCGCGACGGCAAGCCCGACCTGCTCGGCACGTCGCGCACCGGTCACACGGTGATGTGGTACGCGAATCCCAAGAATCCCAAAACCAATCAGTGGAAAAAGACCATCATCGACGACAAGACGATGTTTCCCGCACATGGCCACCCGGTCGACATGGACAAAGACGGCGACATGGACGTCATCATGGCCTACGGCATCGCCGGTGGCGACACGTCCGAATCGCACCAGATCGCCTGGTACGAAAACGTCGGCAAACCCGGCCTCGGCACCGAATGGAAGAAGCACGACATCGTCCACAACTTTCTCCACGCCTTCGAAGCCGTTGCGGCCGATCTCGACGACGATGGCGACGTTGACGTCGTCGGCACCGGATGGAGCGCGGATGGCCGCATCGCCTGGTTCGAGAACACCGGCGACCCCAAAGGCGAATGGAAGATGCACATGCTCAAGACGCCCTGGACGAACGCGGTCACCGTGATCGTCGCCGATCTCGATGGCGACAAGCGGCTCGACATCGCCGCCTGCGCCGAGCGGACCGACAACGAACTCCGCTGGTGGCGCAACGAAGGGCCGACGAAGAAATAGTTCGGTCTGAATTTTCCCGCGCATTCAAACCACGTATCCGAAGGTATTCGGTGCTCGGAACGTTGATCGTCCGTCTATTTACGACCCCTTTCCCTCTCTGAAAGAGATAATTCATGACCAACAAAGGCTTTACTCGCCGACAGTTTGTCGGAAGCTCTCTCCTCCCCGCGGTCGCCGCCGGTGCGATTTCATCCGTAGCCGGATCAACTCATGCCGCCGATCCGTTCGCGCCGAAGACGGCTCAACCGACGACGATCTTCTCGTTCGACGACGTCTCGATTCCGTACAAGCAAAATCTGAAATTGACGATTCATCAGCCGACGAAACATCCGAGCAATCCCGTCGTCCCTCCGGGCAAAGCGGGAGAGCCCGATTCGTACCGCGCGCAGTTTTATGGCTCGATCATCCGCGAGAACGGCAAGTTCCGCATGTGGTACATCGCCATCGACCACGAAGCGATCAAATCGGTCTCTAACAAGACGGCTTACAAAGGATGCATGGCGGCGTATGCCGAGAGCGAAGACGGCATCCACTGGGTCAAGCCGAAGCTCGGTCTCGTCGAATATCGCGGCAGCAAGGAGAACAATCTCGTCCTCATCGAACCGCCGGACGTGACGGGATTGACGCTCGTCGTTCTGCACGAGCCGGAAGACCCGGATCCCGAGCGCCGTTACAAGATGATCCATCAGATTCGCTGGGAAGAGGCCCCTGCATACGGCTGGACGACGTCGGTGCCGCTCTTCAGCGCCGATGGTTTTCATTGGAAACTGCACACCGCCGGGCCGCCCAAAAACTACGCCATCTCCACCGAAAACATGCCGTTGCCTCCCGAGCACACCGAGCAGATGGGATTGTACAAGTGGAACGGCACGTACTATCTCACGGGGCAACAGCTCTCGCCGTGGGTGCATCTTCCCGACGGCACGCCCTGCGGCCGCGTGATGACGTCGTTCCATTCGCACGACTTCCTGAACTGGAGTCACGCGAAATCGTTCTGCTACATGCGCGACGGTTACGTCCCCGTGCCGCAGGCCGAGGGGAAGGAATCGCATTCCCCCGCCAGCATCTGGAATCGCGGCAACGTGCTGATCGGATTGCACGGCCTGTGGGAAGGGTCGAAAAACATCGCCGACCGCCGCATGCCGCTGGGCCTGTTGATCAGCAACGACGGCATTACATTCCGCGAACCGGTCATCGACTCGGTGTTCGTCCCCGCGGGGGAAGACGGCGCATGGGACCAGCGAGGTTTGATCACCGGACAGGGCTTCGAGCAAATGGGGGACGAAACCTACATCTGGTACGGCAACTGGGACTTGAGCGCAGGTGCCACCGGTGCCGAAACGTACGGCGGCGTGGGCTTGCTCACGATGCGTCGCGACGGTTTCGGTTCGTTGAGCGTGATGAAGGAGGACACACCCTCCCAATTCGTTACGCTGCCGTTCGTTGTTCCCGCGAATGGCGAATTGATCGTCAACGCCGACGGCCTCTCGCCCGAGGCGACGCTACGCGTTGAATTGCTCGACGAATTCGAACAACCCCTGGCTGCATTTGCAGGAAAGAACGCCGCTGTGGTAAAAGAGTCGGGAGTTCAGCTTCTCATCCGCTGGCCGAACGGCGATACCGCCGACCTGGCGGGCCAGACGATTCGCGTCCGCGTCTACTTTGAAGGTCCGCAGCGCGGCGGGATTCGATTCTACGCGATGTATTTTAACGCCTCCGAGTAACCATTCGCTCAGGGAATGACCGCCTTGGAAATCACTGACGTCAAAACGGTGTTGCTCACTGGGCCGTGCACTAACGATCCGTGGGTCACGGCGATCCGCCAACGGCGATCGGCGGCGTTTATCGAAATCCACACCGACACCGAATTGATCGGCATCGGTGAAACTTACACTGGCTACCATGCCCCGGATATCGTTCCGGCGATCGTCGAATTCTTCAAGCCGATTCTCGTCGGTCTGGGGGATGACGAAATCGACCCGCGCGAATTGTGGCGGCGGATGTATCACTGTGCGAATTTCTGGGCCCGCCTCGGCGTCGGCGTGAACGTCATCGCCGGCATCGAAGGCGCACTCTGGGATCTCCGCGGCAAGATGGAACAAAAGCCGGTGCACGAACTGCTCGGCCCGCGTCAGGCCGACAAGCTGCTTTGTTATGCGACCGGCAGCGTGAGCACCTACCCCTGGAGCGAACTGCTCCGCAAGATCGACACGTACCGCGAAGCCGGCTTCCGCGCGACGAAAGTCGCCACTGGCTGGTTCGAACCGAACGAAAAGAAATCGTTCTGGGGCGATTCGCCTCAGGCGTGGATCGATCTCGAATGCGAGAAAATTGAAACGGTCCGTCAGCATACCGGCGATGGATTCTCGCTCGCCCTCGATGCCCATATGAGCAATGACGGTTCGCTATACGGCGACGCCTGGAATGCCGACACCGCGATCAAAGTGCTTAAATCGCTGGAAAAGTACAACCTGGTCTTCTTCGAAGAACCGCTGCATTACAACGATATCGAAGGGTACTCGCAGCTTTGCGCCGCGACGAGCGTCCCCGTCGCCGGCGGCGAGTGTCTGACGACGCTCGAAGAGTTTGCGCAATACGCCAAGCTCGAAGCGCTCGACATCGCTCAGCCCGATGCGTCGTACATCGGCATCACGCCCTTCATCGAAACAGCGAAGATGTTCGCAAAACAGGGACGCAAAGTTGCGACGCATGCCTGGAGTTCGGGGGCCGGCGTGATGGAGAACATTCACGCGGCATTCGCGTGCCCGAACATCGCGATCCTCGAAATCCCGCCGCTCGCCGGTCCGCTGCACACCGAGATTTACGCCGACGGGTATCGCTTCGACGACGGTTACATTCTCCCGCCGCAGGCCCCGGGGCTCGGCGTGCGATTGACCGATGAGATCAAGGAGAAATTCCCGTTCGTGCCGAATTCCAACGAATGGAACGTCGTCCCCGGCGGTAAAGGCGCGCCGGTGTAGTATCTCCGCGGTTTAGCCGCGACGCGAAGGGTTTCCGTAGCGGAGCGCTTTGGCGAATTCGACGAAGCGGAGCTTCGAAGACTTGCGTTCCCAAGCGGAGCATGGGAACGAGAATAGATAGAAGAAAAACATCATGAGTTCCAATCCAACCGTCCTCATTCTCCTCGATTCTCAACCGCAGTTCATCGAACAGGTGCGCGCGGCCGGGGCCGATGAGATCCTGCTCGGTCCATCGACCGAGGCGGCTGGTATAGCCGTCGATCCGAAACTGCTGAACGCGGCCGAGTGCCTGTTGTGCGAACTGCTTCCCTCGAATTTCGCGGAATGCAAAAACCTCAAGTGGATGCAGTTGACCTCCGCGGGCTACAGCCAGATCTTCGGGCATTCGCTCGTCGAACGCGGCATCCGCGTCACCAACGGGTTGGGGAACTTCGACATCCCGATGGCCGAGTGGAATGTGATGATGACGATTCTCTGGCATCGCCATCTGCTGGAGATGCTCGACAATCAGAAAAAAGCTGACTTCGACCGCGCGGCGCGCTTTCAGTCGGAACTCCGCGGGTCGGTGGTCGGGTTTTATGGCTACGGCGGCATGGCCCGCGAAACCGCCCGGCTGCTCCGCCACATGGGACTCGAAGTCTGGGCGCTGACCCGCGACGGCAAAATCAAATCGCGCAGTCTCACCTATTGCGTCCCCGGCACCGGCGATCCCGAAGGAAAGCTGCCGCACCGCGTTTTCAGTCCCGAGCAGAAACAAGAATTTCTCTCCGGACTCGACTATTTAATCATGGCGATGCCGATTACGAATACGACGACGGGAATCATCGGCGAGACCGAACTGAAGATGTTAAAATCCTCGGCGGTTCTGCTCAATCCCGCCCGCGCCGGTTTAATTGAAGAACAGGCCCTCATCCGCTGCATGAGCGAACAATGGATTCGCGGCGCGGCGATCGACGTGCATTACGCCTACCCGCTGCCGCCGGAGCACCCATTATGGTCGCTGCCGAACGTCGTGCTCACGCCGCACATCTCCGGTTCGAGCCTGAGCCCGCATTTTCAGGAGCGGATTTTCGATATTTTTTCGAGCAACCTGAAACGCTATTGCGCCGGCGAACCATTGCTGAATGAATTGAGCATCGAGCAGATTCAGGGAAAATGATCCTGCGCTATTGCGGCTCAGGGTCTGTCACCGTTTCGACCGAAATCTTAACCTCGGTCATCTGATCAGGCTCGAACGAGACATTCTCGTACGTGATCCAGTAACGATATGGGCGAAGTTTGTATTCGAAACGGGCAAGCCGGTCTTCTGGAAGATCGAAGCGGCTCGTGAACAGCGTACGTTTCGTCTTCAATGGCCCCGGTTCGTAAGATGTAGAACTTTCGTTCGACGTCATTCTCGTGTTTTGATCATTGATCGCCACCAATTTGAAATCGAAAAGTGTCTGATATTCCGCAGGCATTTCCAATGCGATTTCCATCGACGTTTGATCGTTTTTGGACGGTGACACTCGCAAGACTTTGACCGACTGATATATTCCCAAGTGATAATCGTCTTTGGTCAAATCGTTCAAAAACTCTCCGGTCGTACTCACTTCCTGCGTTGTCCCCCACGGTTCGTCCGTCATACCCAGGCGAACGGTGATGTGTTTCATCGGTTTTTGCGGAATATAACCGGCCGAGAAATAGTACGGATCAGAAAGCGGCGGACTACTCCAACCATAACTTCCGTTGGGAAAGCTCATCTTGATCGATGGTTGCGATTTGAAACCGTAAAAACGCCACAGCAGATCGCGTGCATTTTTGTCCGGTTCACCATTATCGCCAATCGAAATGATTTCGCCTTTACGTGAAATAATCCTTCGGATTTTCTCCGGCCAATCCTCGATCGCGCCGAGCGGACCTCCGTCCGGTTTCCATCCTTCGCTGAGAGGAGACCCGTTCGTGACCACACCAACGATTTCCACCTTCACGCCGCTGGGCAACGTCACATGGAATGGATCATCCTCTTCAGCCGACGATATCGAACTGAACGTCATTGCCAGAATGTACGCAAAAACGCCTGGTCCTTTCATTCGTTTCATAATTTCAACTCCAACCCACTTTTATCCAACCCGCGGGGTTCGGGCATTTCGTCGGTGATGATCTTCCACGACTCACCCATCTCGCGCATCGCGCGGAAATCCTTCGCCTCATACGAGAATTCAAGCTCGGGAGTGTCGAGGGCAGTCCCTTGTTTTCGCGAATGCATCGCGGCGGCGAGTGTTCCCGTCGTGAGCAGCGTGCGCTCGACGGGATAAGGAGCCCTGCCGTTGCGAAAATGGTCTTGAATGGCGTGCGACAGCGCTTTGAACAAGTTGCGATTATTCCACGGGCCGACGTAAAAATGGGTCGCGTGAATTTTGTCGTCCCCTTTAAGCCGGCAGCCGAAATTCCAGCGCGTCGAGCTGTGGCCGAATTTGAGCATCGTGGCCCGCGTGCCGTCGGTGTACTTCAATAAAATACCGTGCGGCTCGGCTTCCATTTCGCCTTCAAAATCTGTGAGATTTCCCTCGCCGCGATCGCCTCGTTCGGCGATCATCGCCTGCTCGGCGATTTCTCGCGACCAGCGGCCCTCCTCGGCGGCCTGCCACAGCGCATCGCCGCTGAGGAATTCAACGCTTGCGACGCCTGTCTCGCCGCCACGGCGGGATTCGATCATCGATTCGAGCACTTCGAGCCCGTGAAAATCGTAAACTTCCATCGGGCCTCCGTGAATCGAAACCGCTTCTTCGACTTCGAAGCCCTCGGGCAGTTCGAGCATCGGCTTCCGTTGGGCCATTGGCACGCTGCTGCCCGCCATAAAGGGGATGCCGTATTCATCGGCGGTGTCGCACATTTCTTTCGCCCAATCCCAGCGATACGAGAGATGCTTATCGCTGAAGAGCGGCACGAACCGCTCGGACCGTTTCATCACCGCGACGATTTCATCGAAGAATCGCTTGCGCGGATACTCCTTTTGCCCGAGGTCGTTGATCGGGTAATTGCCATGCTCGCCGATCGAAAGAACCGCGTCGACGGCGAGTTCTTTCCCGCCGAGACAAAGGGCTTCGTCGATCGTCTTGGAGATCGGAATACCATAGTCCTTGCTGACCTGTTGCGACATGTCCCCGCCGGGAGTCTGATCGGCGTAAAACGAGACGACGTCCATTCCCGACTCGGTTTTCTTGCCGTTGAAGATGTACGGATTGAGAAAGTTTTCGAGAATCACATTGGCATGCGAACGATGCGTGAACTCGGTGAACACCGCGGCGACTTTCAGCCGCTTGGGTTTCGCGTCATCGGCATTTAGGAGGCTCCGCGAGAACAATGACGATGCTGCCAGAGTGCCGCTGATTTGAAGAAACGATCGGCGTGAGAGTTGAAGCGGATGTTCCATGAAGTGCTCTTCTCTTTGTGAGAGTGATGACGTTTATGTTATCGTTGGAAAGCACACTGGCGGGCAAGCCGCCAGTGCCACCCAAAACTGCGACTGAGTTACACGTCCCAGCGGCTGGGATTGATGCCGGGGGCGTCGGTGCGCATGTTCGCCGGGCGATTCGGGACGCTGAAGTCGATCTTCCTCGAATTGAGACTTTTGAAAAATGGGCGGACGTGATCGGGCAACGTCGCGACTTTTTCGGCGGGCCAATCGGGAATATCGGCGATCGGCCCCGCCCATGCCGGACGGTACGCGATGGCCAGCAGGCGGCGGTCTTCCTGGCTGACGTTCGGATAATTGGCGTGAAAGATCGTCTGATTGATGATCGCCGCCGTTCCCGCTTTGCAGGTGACCATTTTTTCCTCTGGATGCCGCAGATAACGGTTGTACGGGTTCCCGTCGGCGTGCAGCGAAAGATGCGAATGCGGAATGACCTTCAACGGAGCCCGTTCGGGTGTCAGGTCGTCGAGATAATACAGCACGCGCACCAATCGCGGACTGCTCGCCTGCACGCCGAAGATTTCCGAACCGTAAGGCTGGGCGTCAGTGTGAATCGCAATGCCGGGATGACCGGGACGCGACAATGCAAACGTGCAACTCGTGCAAATCAGTTCGTCGCCGAACAGCGACGAGAGAAATTCGATCATCGGCGGATTGGCGATGAGGTTGATGCACCGCGGCGAGTCGGACCATTGCACATCTTTGTGCCCGCGCTGATGTTCGCTGTAATCGGTGCCGATGGTCGGCAGGCGATCGAGTTCTTCGCGGATTCGCAGAATGTCGTCGGGAGGAATCACGTCCGGCAGCACGACGTAACCTTCGATTTCGAGATGCTTGATCTTCTGGGGGGTCGTCATTTTCGAAAAGTCGGTATCTACGATTGTCGCTTCCGTCGTCGTGTTTGTCGGTTCGATGATCGTCTGCGTCGCCGGGGACATGCTGAGATTCTCCGTCAATGAAGTCGTTTGATTTTTTGCGTCCAGATGCCAAACAGGGACGAACTCTGATATCCTATCCGATTCGAAAAACGATTCCTACCGGCACGAGGAATTTCTGCTATGGTTTCATCCGCAGGATTGTCGATCACCGCTTACCGCTTGCATCGGGTTCGGCTTGATCTCGCGATGCCGATCGGCGATTCGCAGGTCGAGTTCACGGTGCATTGGATGACCGTGCTCGAACTGATGACGAAGGACGGATTGACGGGGGTCGGTTTCGACTTGCAGCAGGGAAAACCGACGCCGGGGCTGGCACAACTCAAAGCCCAGTTCGAGTACAACGCCTGGCCGGCGATCAACGGGGAAAATCCGTGCGGTCTCGCACTCGGCATCTCGCGGCCGCGCGGCGGGAATGTCGGGGCGGCGACGCAGCCCCTTGCGATTGAAACCGCCGTGTGGGACTTGATGGCGAAGTCGCTCGACCTGCCGTTGTACCGATTGCTGGGAGGAAAGAACCCAAACGTCCCCGCGTACGGCAGCACGCTCGATTACCGTTTGAACGATGAGCAGTTTCGCGGCCGGTTACAGGACTTCAAATCCATGGGCTTCACCGGCGTCAAGATCAAAGTCGGACATTCCGACGTCACCTGGGATTTGAATCGCCTGTCGATCGCCCGCGACGTGATGGGGCCAGAGGCGAAACTGATGGTCGATGCGAACGAAGCATGGAGCCCGAAAGAAGCGATTCGCCGCTGTCGGATTTATCTCGACAGGGGCTACGACTTGTATTGGGTCGAGGATCCGATCATGCGGGAAGATTATGCGGGATATGCCTCGCTGCGCACCGCGCTGCCCACGACGCGGATCAATACCGGCGAATATCTGGGCTTCTCGGGCAAACGCCGGCTGCTCGAAGCCGGCGGCGTCGACGTGCTCAACGTGCACGGATCGATCGGCATGTCGCGAGCGGCGGCTTATCTCGCGGGTGATTTCGGCATTCCCGTGTCGCTCGGCAACACGCTGCTCGAAATCGGCGTGCATCTCGCGGCGAGCTTGCCCGAAGTCCTGTCTCTCGAATATTCGGACCTGACGTGGAACAAACTCGCAAAAGAACCGATTCGCTTCGAGAACAGCATGGCGATCGCTCCCGATCGGCCGGGACACGGCATCGAACTCGACAGGGCCGCTCTCGAAGAGTTTTCGCAGCCCCATTGAGATCAGCGAAATCGCAGCCGCGTCGCGTTCCCCTTCGGCGGAAGCGGCCGCGAGCGTTCCACGGGAGATAAATCCGAAGGCGATAACGACGACGGGGACGATTCATAAACCGCCGAGCGGACGGCCCCTCGATGATACATGCGGTTGAATGCTTCGGGATCGAACGGGTCGGGTAAGAGTTCCGGCGGATCGAGGTTCGAGTCGTCCCTTCCCACGTTGCGCCGATCCGACGACGCTGCATTTCGCGACGGAATGGACGAACCGTCGTCCGCAGTATTTTGAACCAGTTCCGTAAACGTCGGCGATGAATTCTGTTTCTCCCGTACAACGCTCATCACCCAATTGTGCAGCGCCTTCTGCTGTTTGGTCCCTTTTGATCCGAGGAATAGAGAGACGCCGTCCGGGCCGTGAGCGTTGACGATCTCCGTCAGGAGCGGGCTTTGTTGCGGATTTGCGAAATCGATGAACTCCATCACCACGGCGAGATTTCGCTCCGACTTGATGCGGGGCAAACCTTCTCCGTAGGGAAAGACTTCCAGATGGAATCCGTTTTTCACCGATTGTCCGTGACAACTGGCATTGCCGCATTTATTCATCAGGATCGGCTGTACGACGCGGGTATAGGTTAAGGCGTTGTCGAGCTTCAGCCCGGCGAGCGATTGGATCGGCTGCGTACTGCCGTCGGGCATCACGGCGTTTCCTCGGGAGGCGTCGGCCCCGGACTTGGCGGGAAACCTTTCCGACGTGACGGGATCGAGGATGTTGTCCTGCAACCGCTTCAACAGAAACTTTGCCTCCGTGCGGCGAGGTTCGAGACGAATCGCCTCGCGGAGTTCGAATTGCGCTTCTTCGTAGAGTTGATACGAGAGACACCAGCGCGCCAACAGAATATGCGTCGAGGCGGTCCGTTCGTCCGGTTTGAGCAATTCGCTCTGTTTGATGTAGGCGTCTCGCAGCGACTCTGCTTCGAATTGTATTTGTTCGAAAGGTATCAGCACGTCCCCCGTCGCGGTTTTGAGCATATACCCGCCCGCCGTCTGATTGAGCTCCCCGCTGACGACTTTGCCGCTTTTCATCAGCAACATTCCCTCTTTGCTGAGCGGCACGTCGTCGAACGCTAAAAGCAGCGACGATACGCTAATAAATCCGATCAGCGCCACCCCGGCGACGCAGGGGAAAGAGGGGCGATTGCGACAGTAACCGGAATTCGATTCATGCATATCGGAGAGACCTTCTGATGATCGGATTCGACGTCGAACAGGTCGACAAGGCAGGACATTTCGGATGAGAACGGCAAGCATGAGACAGGGAGGCGGACCATACAGCACATCGCCAACCACGTCAAGACCGATGCCGGCATATCAGCCGTAATCTATTGCAGAAAAGAAAGTTAAG
>JBBECD010000107.1:0-29757 GCA_040881995.1 Planctomycetaceae bacterium | reverse complement strand
TAGAAGACGACCGTGGGGATCGATTCGAACTCGCCTTTGTTCAGGAACTCGGCCATGATGTCCTTGTTCTGGTCGCGCTTGAAGGCGCGAACCTGCATCCCCGTCGCCTCGGCGAGCTTGCTTGCGGCCGCGGATATTCAGCCGGAGACGCAGTCATCCGGGGATCGGCCGCGCGCCATTCCGGTGGTCGGCATTCTCGATGGCAGTGCGGCTCAATCGGCGGAATATGCCCTCTGGCGCAGGTTCTCGCGGGCGATGCAGGCGCATCAGCCGGGGGACGTTCCCGTGTATGGTCCGAACGAATCGGCTCGCGTGCTCGATGACTATATGCAGGAACTCAATCGCCGCGAAACACATTCCGGCGAAGAATTTCCCGCGCGAGTGCTGATTGTCTTCGACGTCGCGAGGTTTCGGATGCTCCGCAAGAGCGACGACGATTTCGGCTTCGGGCGTCACGATGCCGAAAAGTCACTCTCACCCGCACAGCAGTTCACGGAGTTGCTGAAACGGGGCCCATCGGCCGGTTTGCATCTGCTGGTCTGGTGCGACACGAACAGCAATGTGATGCGCTGGCTCGGCATGCCGTTGCTCCGCGAATTCGAAATGCGCATCTTGTTCCCCATGAGCGCCGCCGATTCGAGTCAATTGATCGATACCCCCGAAGCGGGCCGGCTCGGCGTGCATCGGGCGCTGTTGCATCGCTCCGACCTCGGGACGATCGAAAAGTTCCGTCCGTTCGGCGAACTGTCGGAGGACTGGTGGAAACTCTGGCAGCCGGATCGTATCGCGGCGCCGACCGCCGAACCCGCCGACGTTGCTGCGGATGTGACGCCATTGCAGTTGGAAAAGGCCGCTCCGACGGACGCGGACGATCGACCGCCGACCGAATCGTGCGATAATGGTAAGGACGGCGAATTTTGCGACGATATCGATCGATGGCCGGTGACGTAATGGCGGCGGTTTTCGCTTCGGTAAAATCGTTATCACCGCGTTCCTCGGCCGATCGACGGACGAGTGGGCGGCTGAAACCGGTTTTCCGGCGGATCGCCCATTTTGTTCAACTCCGCGTCCGTTTTTGGGCTGAAAATGCGTGAGCACTGTGGTAAGCTGAGAGGACGCTGAATCGGGACTTTTTTCACTTTCACTTCTTTTTTCAGAGCATCAGCATGAATCTGGCGATGAAACCTTGTCCGTCGTGCCGTGAGATGTTACTCAACGACACACCTCAATGCCCCTCGTGCGGGTTTGTTCTCGATAACAAGGGATCGGCTCAAGCCGAAGAAAAGCCCAAAGCCGAATGGGCGGGATCTGCGGATGATGAGAAGGAATGCAGCTCGTGCCACGAGATGGTGCGCATCGGCCTGGTGCGCTGCTGGAGCTGCGGCGCCTTCATGCAGGAGGAGATCGCCGCGTCGTATCGCCAGCGGATGGCCCAGCCGCGACCGATCATCTACAGCGTCTCGCAGGAAGATATGATCGCTCCTTCGGAGTCGATCGTCGAGCACAGCCGGTCGGAGGCGCGTCATCGCAGTTTCTCCCAGCACGATGAACGGGACGATTCGAGCGACGAAGGAGGCGAATTGGATTTTGAAATCGCCGAGAACGTGCAGATCAACAAGCAGTCGCAGCGGCCCGCGAAGAGATCCCGTCCGGCCCAGGGTCAGCCCGGCTCGTTCAAATTGCCGAAAGTCGTCGAAGGAAAGGAATCCGACACGTACTCGGTATCCGGATCGACCGCCGAGAGTCCGGCACAACCGGCCGCCGCTGGAACTGAAACGGCGCCGCCGACCCAAGAAGGGAATGCCGCCGCGGCTTCGGCGCCGGCCGCTGCCGGTGCCGCCGGTCCGGACATCGCCCACTCCGAAGCCACCGGCGGCGACGTGCTGCTGAACGTCGCTTTGGAGGAAGAAGTCGAAACGCAAAAGCGCATGCAGTCGGGACGCCGACGCCGTCGCGGACCCGGCGTCGAAGGAGTGATCGTCTTCTGTCCCAACGGGCACCGCATCGAAGTGAAAGAACGGCATCGCGGCATGTCGGGACGATGCCCCAAATGCAAGTCGCTGTTCTTCGTTCCCGAGCAGATGTGGGAACAGAAACCCGACACCATAGAAACCTCCGGCGCCTCACCCGCGGTGCCGCTGTCGACCGGTCCGCACACCATCGACGGCGGAGCCTACACGCGAAGCCTCGCCGACGTCCCCTTGCTCGTCGTCGATCCGCAAAAACTCAAGTTAAAACCGGGGAGTTTGATCGGCTCCGAAACGCAGCACGACGTCTTCTTTTCGAACGACAACGTCATGCTCGCCAACCTCGTCAAAAAGGGAGGCATGTTCGGCGCGGCGGATAAGAAGAAACAAGCGGCCCGCGAAACGCTCATCGGCCAACTCAAAGAGGGAAAACCGGCGGCCGAACTCACGCTCGCCGGCCAAATCACCATTCCCGTCGATAAGTTCCGCCAGATTCGCGTCGTCCAACCCGTGCTCTACGATCACGAATCGATGTTCGCCGGCGTGCAGGTCTTCGGCGAAGGACGCATCGCCCTCATGCTGCCCAAGACCGACGACATGCCGTTCCCGCATTATCTCTCCTTCGGCTTGTCGCAGTTCCGCGACTTCTGCCGCATTCTCCGCGACCTGTACGGCATCGCGGGTTTAGGCGAAGACGTCGGCGTGCCGATGCGCGACGAGTTCGAAGAAAAGAAGTGCCATTACACCGAACAGGTGCTGCACATCCTCAAGAACGTCGAATATTATCAGGTCGATAAAAGCTACACGCTGCAACTCATCGGCCGCAAATGCGAAGGCTGCGGTCTGATCGTCAGCGAAGACGGCCGCAAGAAAGAGAAAATCGGCGGCAAAACCGGCAGCGGCATCGCCAAGTTCAAATGTCCGAAGTGCATGAAACCTTTCGGCAAGACGTCGCTGTTCACGCTCGTCGAGGCCAAGTCCGAAATCCCGCCGGAAACCGAAACGACCGACGAGACTCCGTCCGAACCCGCGAGCGAGACGACGCCGAGCGGGTCCCCCGCTGCCACCGCATCGACGCCAGAGACAGGCAGTGATGGAGTCACAGGATCGGAGTAACTTCGGAAATCGGAGACAAAACATGAGCAGATCATCGCGAATCATTTACGTGGGGCTGCTCCTGTCGCTGATGTCCATGCCGGCGATGGCGAATGAACCGGTCACGATCGACCGGGGTGCGGCGCCGCATCACCCCCGGCAACCACAAATCGCCGTCGATGCGAAGGGAACGGTTCATGTCGTGTACGGCGTTGGAAATCGCGTGCGCTACCGTCGCTCGTTTAACGGCGGGAAGGAATTCGCACAACCGGTCGATCTCCCCGTCACTCAGGTGATCTCATTGGGAATGCGGCGCGGCCCTCGGATTGCCGTTTCAAAAAACTCGGTTTGCGTCACCGTCATTGGAGGACCGCAGGGCAAAGGCCGAGACGGCGACGTGCTGGCCTTCCAATCCACCGACGGGGGGGAAAACTGGAACAATCCCGTCAAGGTGAACGACGTCGACGCTTCCGCGCGGGAAGGGCTCCACGCGATGGCGGCCGATGCGAAGGGGAATCTGTATTGTGCCTGGCTCGATTTGCGCCGCGATCGGTCCGAAGTGATGGCGGCGGCGTCCACCGACGGCGGCAGAACGTGGACCAAGAACGTGCTTGTGTATCGTTCGCCGGACGGCAGCGTCTGCGAGTGCTGCCATCCCAGCATTGCGACCGACGACGAAGGGCGCGTTCATGTCTTCTGGAGGAACTCTCTGGCCGGCGCACGGGATATGTACTTCGCCACGTCTGTCGATGGCGGCAAATCGTTCGGGGCGGCTGTGAAGATGGGCAGCGGTTCGTGGCCGCTCGAGGCCTGTCCGATGGATGGCGGAGCGATCGCCGCGCGTGGCGACAGAATTGTTTCCGTCTGGCGCCGCGAGAGGTCGATTTTTTTCGTGGACGGAAAGCGGGACGAGAAGCAGCTCGGAATCGGCGAACAACCGTGGATAGCGCTCGCCGAAAAAGGTCCGTTTATCATCTGGCTGAAAAAACGCGGCGACGCCGCATACCTGCTGACTCCGGGCAGCGATTCTCCCATTCAACTCAGCCCCCACGCCGCCGACCCGGTGATCGCGACTGGTCCGAACGGACGCGGGCCGGTTGTTGCGGCTTGGGAATCTCGTGACGGCAACAGAGAGACGATTCAGTGCCAAGTCGTGCAGGAATAGCTGCGGGCATGAGTCACACTTCAATCAGCAGGCGGGCGGGGTCTTCGATGCACTCTTTGATGCGCCGCAAAAACGTCACCGCTTCCCGGCCGTCGACGAGACGGTGATCGTACGACAACGCCAGATACATCATCGGCCGCGCGACAATCTGCCCGTCGCGAACGACGGGGCGTTCTTGAATCGCGTGCATCCCCAGCACGCCGCTTTGCGGCGGGTTGACGATGGGGGTCGACAGCAGCGATCCGTAAATGCCGCCGTTGCTGATCGTAAACGTCCCGCCGCGCAGTTCGTCGATTTTAAGTCGATTGCTTTGGGCGCGGCGGGCGAAATCGTCGATTGCCAGTTCGACGTCGGCGAAGCTCATGGCTTCCGCGTTTTTCAGGACCGGAACGACGAGCCCTTTTTCCACTCCGATGGCAATGCCGACGTCGCAGTAATTGTGGTAGATAATCTGATCGTCGCGGATCTCGGCGTTCACCTCGGGAATCGTCTGCAGCGCTTCAACGGCCGCTTTGACGAAGAAGGACATGATACCGAGCTTGATGTTGTGCTTCTTCTGAAAGGCGTCGCGGTATTTGCTTCGCAACGACATCACCGCCGACATGTCGGCTTCGTTGAACGTCGTTAGTAACGCGGCGTTCTTCTGCGCTTCGACGAGCCGGCGGCCGATCGTGCGGCGAATGGGACTCAGCGGGACCGCTTTCTCCTCGCGGGTTCCTTCACGTGCGGCGGGCTTACCGCCGTCGGCCTTTGCTTCGTCGCGTGGTTCTTTTTTCGATTCTTGTTGAACGTGCCTGAGGACGTCTTCTTTCAACAGCCGGCCGCCGGGGCCGGTCGGTTCGATGCCTTCGGCGTCGAGGTTGTAGTCATCCAATGCCCGACGGGCGGCAGGCATGATGCGCGCTTCAGATTCGGTTTCGGATTCAACTTCATCACGCGGCTGTGCGTCTTCCTTCTGGCGTTTTTCCGCGGTTGGTTGTTCGCCCCGACGCTCTTTCTCGTCGGCCTTCTCTTTTTCCGGTTGCTTCCGTTTCGGTTCCGCTGCGACTGATTTTTTCGATTCCCCCGCCTGGCCGCCGTCGCCGGACGGATCGATGCGGGCGATGACTTCGCCGACGCCGGCTCGATCGCCCGCTTTTTTGAGGATTTCCACAAGCACGCCGGTAGCGGGGGCCGGGGCGTCGAACGTGGCTTTGTCGCTTTCGAGTTCGACGAGTTCTTCGTCTTGGCGTACGTTGTCCCCCTCGGACTTCCGCCATTCGCCAATATAGACCTCGGTGACCGATTCACCCACCGCGGGAACTTTCACATCGATTGTCATAGTCGCAAGGTTCCTGTTGTAGTGCGGTATGGGTCGCGCGTTAGGGACTCACGATCCGCCGAATGCCTCGTCGAGAATCTGGTTCTGTTCCATCTCATGACTGGTTTTGGAGCCGGTCGCGGGACTCGCCGAGGGAGCGCGAGCCACGACGTCAAAAGGAAATCGCTCGAACAGATTGTGTCCAAAATGGGCATGCATGAACCACCACGCCCCCATATTCCTCGGCTCTTCCTGAACCCAGAAGACCTTCGTGCCATCGGAAACCTCTTCGAGCGATTTCCGTAATTCCTGTTCCGGCAGCGGATACAACTGTTCGACGCGGATGACGGCCACGTCGTTTCGCTTCAGTTTCTCGCGGGCTGCGCTTAACTCATAATAAATCTTTCCGCTGCACAACAAGACTCGCTCGATGTTTTCGCCGCGTTTCGGGCGGTCGTCGGGAATCACGCGCTCGAACGTTCGTGCGGCGCAATCTTCCAGAGTCGAGACGGCATCGCGATGCCGCAATAAACTTTTGGGAGTCATGACGATCAACGGCTTGCGCCACTTCCGCAGAACTTGCCGCCTGAGGCAATGAAAATACTGTGCGGGAGTCGTGAGATTGACGACCTGAATGTTATCCTCGGCGGCGAGCAACAGAAATCGTTCGAGCCGCGCGCTGGAATGCTCGGGCCCCTGGCCTTCGAAGCCGTGAGGCAAGAGCAGTACCAGGCCGCTGAGTCGATTCCATTTGTCTTCGGCACTCGTCATGAACTGGTCGACGATCACCTGGCCTGCATTCACAAAATCGCCGAATTGGGCTTCCCACATGACGAGCCCGTCGGGGCAATCGAGGCTGTAGCCGTATTCGAAAGCGAGCACGCCGGTTTCGGAGAGCGGACTGTTGCAGATTTCGACCGTCGCCTGTCCGTCGACGAGATGTTGCAGCGGAACGTACGTGTGGCCGTCTTGGGCGTCGTGCAGGACGGCGTGCCGTTGACTGAACGTACCCCGCTCGGTGTCCTGCCCGGTTAAACGGACGCGAACTCCTTCCGCCGCGAGCGAAGCGAGCGCCAATGCCTCGGCGGCCGACCAGTCGAGGGGACGCTTTTCGCCGGCCATTTCGAGCCGCAGCTCGAGCCCGCGCACGATCTTTTTGTGCGGGTGAAAATCGTCCGGCGGCCGGGTCATTGTTTCGAGAAGCGACGTGAGTTTTTCTTTCGCGACGCCGGTTTCGACGTCAGCCGCGTCGCGTTCCGGTCCGCCGGTATATCCCGACCAGATGCCGCCGAGGGCATTTTTCTGCGGGACGTAATCGTCGCTGCGCGCGACGGAGAGTTCTTGTTCGAGGAGTTCACGCCGTTCGTCGGCGATTTCGTCCGCTTCCTCGGGAGCGACGCCCCCGAGGCTGACGAGATGATCGCGATAGCTGATGCGAACCGACGCCTTCTCGTTGATCGCCTGATAGAGCATCGGCTGCGTGAATGACGGTTCGTCCCCTTCGTTGTGGCCGTGCCGGCGGTAACCGTACATGTCGATTACGACGTCGCGGGCGAATTCGCGCCGGAAGTCCATCGCCAGCCGCACGACCTGCGCGACCGCTTCGGGATCTTCGCCGTTGACGTGAAAGATGGGGATTTGCAGCATCTTGGCGACGTCGGTCGCATAGACGCTCGACCGCCCTTGAACCGGTCCCGTCGTGAATCCGAGCTGGTTGTTGACGATCACATGAATCGTGCCGCCGGTTGTGTACGCCGGGAGTTCGCTGAGATTGAGCGATTCCTGAATGACCCCCTCACCGGCGAACGCGGCGTCGCCGTGTATCAGAATCGCCACTCCGCGCCGCCGGTCGATATCTCCGAACCGGTCTTGTTTGGCCCGCATGCGTCCGAGCGCGACGGGATTCACAAACTCCAGGTGACTGGGATTGAAGCAGAGCGAGATGTGAATCGTTTTACCGGCGTCGGTCGTCCATTCGCCGCTGTAACCGAGATGGTATTTGACGTCCCCGCCGCCGATGTGCAGTTCGGGGTCGCGGTCCTCGAACTCGCGAAAGATCTGCCGCGGATGTTTGCCGATGATGTTGGCGAGGACGTTCAGCCGGCCGCGGTGCGCCATGCCCATCACGATTTCGTCGATGTCCTGTTCGCCCGCTTTTTCGATGGCGAGATCGAGCAGCGGGATCAGACTTTCTGCTCCTTCCAGCGAAAAACTCTTCGCCCCGAGATACTTCTTCTGAATGAACTCTTCGAAAACGACGGCATCGGTGAGACGCGTCAGGATTCGCAGTTGTTCGACGCGGCTGAGTTCGACATGATTCTGCGTGCTTTCCATCCGTTCCTGCAGCCATTGGCGCACGCCGAGGTCGTCGATGTGCATGAACTGCACGCCGATGAAACGGCAATAGGTATTTCGCAGCCGCGAGAGGATTTCACGGAACGGGAGGATTTCCTCGCGATCCGCCAGGGTGATCGCAAAGCGGCGATCATCGTCGCCGGGCGTGAACCCGTAATACCCGGGATCGAGTTCGACAGGACGAGGCCGCGGCTGACCGAGCGGATCGATCTCGGCGATGATATGCCCGCGGACGCGGTAGTTGCGGATCAACTGGTCGACGCGTTCCTGCAGGACGGCGAGTTCGAACCCGTCGCCGTCGGTTGTTTGCGACGGGTGCTCGGTTTCCGGGTAACGAGACCGCTCACGTTCGGGATGCGACACCCGACGGACAGACGGTTGAGACGTCCGTTGACCGTTGAATGACTGGTCGAAATAGTGCTTCCAGTCTGCACTAACGGCGTGGGGATCGTCCAAATATCGCGCATAGATCGACTCAACAAAGGTCACATTCTGGCTGCCCAGTCCGTCGGCTCTATCAACGTCATGTTGTTCTGCATCATGTGTGTGCGTCATCGTTTGGGGAACCCCATCCTAAGTCGGACATTTCTTTATGTTCGTACATCACCCGGCCGCACGGAAACCAGGAATTTCCCCTAAAAACGGCGGAAAAACCCCGAACCGACGTATGCTTTGCTATAATCGTGATCTGGCTCACCTCCGCCGTTAATTTTGAAAAGCAGGCATGACCGATTCCGAAAGACCGAAACGCCGGCTGCGCTACCGCGGAAAGAACCCGCGGCAGTTTCACGAGAAATATAAAGAGCACCAACCCGAGCGTTATATCGACGACGTGGCCAAAGTGATTGCAGCGGGTAAGACGCCCGCCGGCACTCATCGGCCGATAATGGTTCGCGAAATTCTCGAGGTACTGGCACCGCAGCCCGGCGAGACGGCTGTCGACTGCACGCTCGGTTACGGCGGACATGCCTGCGAGTTCCTTGCCGCCGTGCAACCCGGCGGACGACTGCTCGGAATGGATACCGACCCCATTGAACTCCCCAAGGCCGAAGCCCGTTTGCGAGCGCTCGGTTTTCCCGCGGAATCGCTGGTCGTGCGACGAATGAATTTCGCGGGGATTTTGCAATTCCTCGGCGAAGCGGCACCCGACGGTGCCGACGTGCTGCTGGCGGATCTGGGTGTATCGTCGATGCAAATCGACAACCCCGCCCGCGGTTTTACGTTCAAAGCGGACGGCCCGCTGGATATGCGTATGAATCCCGAACATGGTCAACCCGCCTCGGCATTGCTGAGTAAATTGGATGAGGCCGAGTTCGCGCAGCTTCTTTCGGAGAACTCCGACGAGCCTCACGCACCCGAATTGGCCGATGCGATTTTGCATGCCAACCGGCGTACGGCGTTGACGACGACGCGGGCGCTGGCCGAGGTGGTCCAGACGGCAGCCGCCAACTTCGGCCGCGACGCCGAAGCGACGGCGGACGCCATCCGTCGTGTCTTCCAGACCCTGCGTATCGCCGTCAACGACGAGTTCGGCGCCTTGACCGCATTTCTGCGGAACCTGCCGGCGTGTTTAAAACCGGGCGGCCGCGTTGCCATTCTCACGTTTCATTCGGGAGAAGATCGCCGGGTCAAACTGGCTTTCAAAAAGGGTCTGCGCGACGGCATTTACTCGTCGATCGCCACCGACGTCATCCGCCCCTCGGCCGAAGAGCAGCACGCCAACCCCCGATCGTCAGCCGCGAAGCTGCGTTTCGCCGTTCGTTCGTAGTCCAGTCGCTGAATTTGGGTTGTGCCCGCGTGTTGCAGCGGTCCCCGCTCTACTGATGCACCCTATTGCTCGCAAAGCGACATCATTAGCTGTATACTATCACCGAAGTTTTTCTTGCCATTCCGCGGATTCCGATCATTTCATTCCAGGAGGCAGGCGATGCCTTACATTCATGGAAAATCGCTCGGCCAAAAACGTCCGTTGTTTGCCGATTTTTCGGTGCCGCTGCGCGAAACGGCGGAGGGTTCGACGACAGTTCGCGAGTTGATCGCCGAGATTGTGCGCGATCAGGTGAAGCAATTTGACGATCGCCAGAAACAACGGCAATTTCTCCGCGTGTTGACCGAGCGGGACATCGCTGAGGGAGTCGAGCGCGGCAAAATCGAATCGGGCCAAACCGACGTGCCGCTGCAACCGGTCGACGTGGAAGCTGCCGTCGAGACGGCCCTGCTCGCATTTCAAGACGGCCTGTATCTCGTGGTGATCGATGAAGAGAACGTCACATCGTTGGACGATCGCCGTACCATCCGCCCAGACAGTCATATCACATTTGTTCGACTGACACTCCTTGCGGGAGGTTGATGATGTTAACCGCCGAAGCTGCTGCCAAAAGTCTCGAACCCTGGTTGTTGCCGTCGTGGGAGGAGGAGAAAAATTCTCCGTCGGTCTTTGCCGCGATAGCCAAGTTGCCGAAAGAACTCCGCGAGATCGGATTCGGGGTGTTCGAGCGCGACGGCGACGGCAAGGAATTTCCTCGCGCCAACTGGCAAGAACGTCAACAGCGAAGCATCGCCGCGCTTCGCCCGCTTGAGTCGCTGTCACAAGCGAACCGTCGCAAGTTATTGGAGGTCTTATGCGGTTCGTTGGTGGACGCCGCCGAAGCGACGTGGGAATTGCTGAAGTCGGCGCCGTATCAGGACAGCTACAGCCGGCGGGCATTTCGAGCGCCGCAACATGCGGCAGCGACGTTCGACGTGCGGAAAGACTGGCTGCGGGGTTTCGCCGTCGGAGTGGCTCGCATCCGATCCGACGTACTCACGCCTCAATGGCTGGCGGTCTGGGGCGGATATCTCAACATGTTTCCCTACGATACGCTCGGACGTTTTCTCGCCGCGGTTATCAATCGCGGCGACTCGAGCGGCAACGAAGTCTTCGACATTCTCAGTCAATCGGTGCGCAACGAACACGAAATCGCCGGCATGAGCCGCATGGCGGCGCGGGCGTTGTTGATGTCCGAGCGGTCCGAAGGCTGGGAATTGATGCAGCGAACGCTGCTCGCCGCTCAGCGGCAAGAGGGTTTGCGTCAGATCATCTTGGAGACCGTTGATGAAGCGCACCCGCAGGCGTTTCGGCGGATGTTGCAGATCATCCACGACGAAAAGCTGGCTCGCTTCAGCGCGGTGACGCGGGCCGTCGACGTCTGGTGCGGGTTGAATTTTGAGTCGGACCAGTTGAAAGCCGTCAACACGGCGATTTCGCGGGCGATTCAATTTCTGGATGAGCCAATCGCGCGATCAACCGCACTGCAATCGGACGATCCCGAGGAAGTCTATTTCGCGCTCTGGGCCGCCGCTTATGAAGATGCGCATGCCGCCATCGCGCAAGCCGAAACGATGCGCCGGCATCGGCTGCCCGAAATCCGGTTTGTGACCGCCTATCTGTTGTGGCAAATCCGCTTGCCGGAAGCGTCCGCCGTGTTGACGTCGATGCTCGATGATGACGACTTGCACGTCGCGTTGACGGCGCTCGACGGCTGCGGTTTCGCAGACGATGGCGAAGCGTCGCCGGCACAATCAAAGCTGAAAGTCCAAAGGTTCGAACAGATCGAACAGTTGTTTCATCGTCTGCCGGAAAAGCCGAAGATGCTTCCCGCCATCGTCTGGCCCTGGACCGAACGCAAGGCCGATCGCACGCACGTTGCCGGCGTCTTGATGGGAGGGATGGTGGCAGGGACGTTCGGCGAGGTGCCTCCCACGCGGCTGTTGCCGTTTTTTCCCGCGATGAATCGTTATCACCGCGCGTATGTCATTCGTATGCTCGCCGAGCAGAAAAAATGGGACAAGTTGACGCGCGAAACGCTGATGGAGCTGACGGGGAACGCCTCGTCTGACGTCCGTCAGGCCGCGATGGACGCGATGTCGCGCGTCGATCTGACCGAAGAAGAGATTATCCGCATTGAAGCCTTGTTATCGCGGAAGGCCAGCGATTTGCGCATCGGTGCATTCAAGTTACTGCTCAAGCAATCCGACAAACAGGCGTTAGCCAGCGCCGCTCGTTTGCTGGAAGGAAAAGATGTGCTCACGCGGCTGGGGGGGCTCGAGTTGCTCCGTCAAATGATGGAAGCCGACCGCGATCGTAAGGCGTGTTTACAACAGGCAAAGGAATACGCCGAATCGAGCGCGAAGCGAACGAAGGACGAGCAGGCCCAGCTCGAGGCGATTCTGACGACCCCCACCGAGCGGTTGACACTGGACGACGCTTTGGGGCTGATGAATCCCGCCGAATTGACTCCCGTACCGAAGGTGACGGCGAAGAAAGTCGAGTTCTTTACAGACGCGACGATCGAGATTTTGAAGTCGTTGGATGAACTGGTGCATGAGCATAGGGAGGAAAAAGCACGCCATCGGCGTTGGGACGATACCGAAGTTGAGGATCTGTTGGGTACGATGTGGAGCCTGCCGCATCCGCGTAGAGAAAAACCGAAGGAAACGGAGATTAGGAGATTACCGCTCGCCGAGGTGTGGGAGAACTGGTTCCACAACCGGCCAGCATCGCTGAAGGACTGCGATGGCATGGAATTGATTCGCGCCGAACGCTATTTGGACATGGTCTGCGGTTACGGTTGGCCACACGTAAAAAAATGGGCGGCAAAACATCCTGATCGACAGGCGTTAGTTCACAATATTGCCGGCGATAAGCCGGAGCTCAATTTAAAGTATTCGTCTCTAGTCAAGTCAATCGTGGAATGGCTTCTCTACCTGCACCCCCCGAGAGAAGGGTCTCGTTTCTTGCTGGATGCCGCCGAAACATTTCTGGCGCGCATCCCCACATCTTGTTATGACGAACTATTAGAGATCACCAAGTCCAGCAAACTAGCCCGCCGATTTTACCGCGACAACGAACTCGTCGATTGGCGAGGCGAACACGGTATCAAAGAGTGGTTTTCAATAACCGTGATTGGCACCGATCGCGACAATGAGGCTCCAGAAGATTTTGAGCGGCGTTGGCAACTTGCCTGCTATATCAATCGTCCTATTCCCGATGTACCTCGCCACCGCCCGGACATTTGGACGTCGCTCAGAGCATACAAATTCGGCTTCGCCAACATAACCGATTTGACGGACAGCCTCATTGGTCCCCGCGCCGAGTGCGACCGGTTCACAGAACTGGTCGTACTGACCCAATACCTGGATGTCGAAACGAAGGCACTTATCGCCGGCATGCCAGAAGTCCGCGAACTCATCAACCGCATTCGGGAGCGAGTTCTAGAGATCGAACTCGCACGCGGCGATACGCCCACCCCGGCGACACAAGCGGCATTGGACCTGAATTTTTTCGGAATTAAAACGCTCGGAAGAATTCTCAATGTGATCGGCGCGGCTCGCTTTAAAGTCGTTGGCGAGTTCGCCGCCGACGCTCGGCTCGCCAGGCTGCCGACGCTCACCGACATGGTCAAGTCGACCTATCCGAATGACGACGATTCTCAAGCCGACTTCAACCGCGAAATGAAAGATTGCCTCAAATCCGGCTTGAAAGAGCAGACCATTCTCGAACTCATGTTCCTCGCGCCGCAGTGGACGAAGTTCGTCGAAGGCTACTTCCAATGGCCCGGCTTGAGTGAAGGACTTTACTGGTTCCTCGCGCATATGAAGTACATCAATGCCGACGCCGAATCGGCGGCGACGGCGAGCGGCTACGAAGCCGATCAGGCCGAAGAAGGAAAAGACAACCGTCAGAATCGCTCGGCATGGCAACGGTTGATCGCCGAGCGAACGTCGCTTACCGAGGTCGAACGGGCCAACGGCGCGATCGACGTCGAATGGTTTCACCGCGTCTATGCACAACTTACGCCGAAGCGGTGGGAAATGCTTGCCGCGGCGGCCCGGTTTGCGGCGACGCCGGCGCAAGCGAAGCGCGCGAGTTACCTCGGTGACGTGCTGCTCGGTAAAGCCAATCGCAAAGAACTCTTCGCGCAGGTCACGCAGAAGAAACTGAAAGAATCGGTCCGGCTGATCGGCTTGTATCCGCTCGCCCAAGGAGCCAGGCACAATGCGGACCTCGCTCAACGTTACAAGATGCTGGTCGATTACCGGCGGTATGCGAAAACACTCAGCGGTCTCACCAAACCTTCGGCGATGCAGGCGCTCGATATCGGATTTCGCAATCTCGCCAGCACGGCGGGTTACATCGACCCCTTGCGATTAGAATGGGCGATGGAAGCCGACGCCGTCAAGGATTTGGCGAAGGGACCGGTCTCGGTGACGAAAGACGGAGTTACTGTCACGCTCGGACTCGACGAACTCGCCCGTCCGGTCGTTGCCACGGTCAAGAACGACAAGCCGCTGAAGTCGGTTCCGCCGGCGATTAAGAAAGACAAGAAGGTCGCCGAACTGTTGGAGCGAATCGCCGATCTCCGCCGGCAGGCTTCCCGCGTGAAGGAATCGCTGGAGGCGGCGATGTGCCGGGGCGATGAATTCGACGCCGAGGAACTCGTGCATCTCAGCGACCATGCCTTGCTGCGGCCGATGTTGTCGCGCCTGTTGCTGGTTGCAGACGACGGGATCGGTTATCCCGATCAGGGAGGCAAGTCGCTGCGCGATTACGAGGGGAAACAACACGCCGTCAAGAAAAACAGCAAACTGCGGTTGGCGCATTCGGTCGATCTGTTGGAACGCGGCGATTGGTCGAAATGGCAGCACGACTGTTTCGAGGCGAAGCGCGTCCAGCCCTTCAAGCAGATCTTCCGCGAACTGTATGTGGTGACCAAACAGGAGAAGAAAGACGGCACGCGGTCGTCGCGTTACGCCGGCCAGCAGGTCAATCCGCATCAGGCCAATGCGTTGTGGAACGCCCGCAACTGGCACACGCAGGAAGATGTCTTTAAGGCGTTCCCGGCGGAAGGAATCACGGCGTCGGTCGCGTTCAAGTACGGCGGAGGAACGCCGCTGGACGTGGAGGGGCTTACGTTCGACTTCATCTCGTTTCACCGCCGCGACGAGGTGAAGCCGCTCAAGCTGCCGGACATTCCGCCGCGCATCTTCAGCGAAGTGATGCGCGATCTCGATTTGGTCGTCAGCGTTGCGCATCGGGGGGGAGTCGATCCCGAGGCGACCGCCTCGACGGTGGAGATGCGCGAGGTGCTGGTCAACGAGACCTGCGCCCTGCTCGGGCTTAAGAACGTGAAAGTGAAGCAGCCGCGCGTATTGATTAAAGGACAACTCGCGGAATATGCCGTCCATTTAGGGAGCGGGAACGTGCATCGCATGCCGGGAGGCGCGCTGTGTGTGATTCCGGTTCATGCGCAGCATCGCGGCCGTTTGTTTCTGCCGTTCGCCGATGACGATCCCCGCACCGCCGAGATCATTTCCAAAGTGCTGCTGTTGGCGAAGGACGGCGAAATTCAGGATCCGTCGATCCTCGAACAATTGACCCGCTGAGCGTAGGTGGATCCCCTCGCGGTCGGCTCGGTCGAGACGCACCCTTTTCTTCCTTCGCTTCGGCAACTGGCATTGTCGAACAGCGGCAGCGAATGTCGATAGGGAATGGACCGATAGGGTTATCGTAGCAGGCCGGATGGCTGATTCGTCGGGAATGCGAGACCTTCTGTCACGAAGGCGCGAGCCTCGGTTATCGATTCGCAGCCCGATGCAGAGATCGTGCTGGAGGGAGACGAGTCGACGCGAATCGCCGAAGACTTTCTCGCCATCCCCACGCCGGGCCATACCGAGGGTCATTGCTGCCTGTTGTTCGCCGGCCGTTTTCTCTTCACGGGGGATCATCTGTCGTGGAGCCGGGATCGTCACCGGCTCTCCGCGTCGCGGAGCTATTGCTGGTATTCGTGGGACGAGCAACAGCGATCGATGCAACGGCTGGCGCAGCACCGCTTCGAATGGATTCTCCCCGGCCACGGCCAACGCGTCCAACTTTCCGCCGATCGGATGGCGGCGGAAATGGATGCACTGGTCGAGCGGATGTGACCGCGACGCGGCCGGGAAGCAAGATATGCTGGACGTCGGCGCAATTCTCTCACCCGTTCGCTGGCGGCTTCGAACGGGGGTTTGATATATTTCGCCTTCACCCGCTTCAATAACATCCGAAAGGACGCATACCGTGACGAAAGAACTGATCGTTCCCAAAAACCACCTCGGCGGCGCGGGAGGGACGGCGACTCAAGCCGTTCGGGCCGGCAACCTCATCTTCGTCGGGGCGCAGATGTCGCTCGACGCCCAGGGGAACGTGGTCGGTTCCGACATCACTACGCAGGCGCGGAATGCGTTCGACTCGCTGAAACGCGTGCTCGCCGAGGCGGGGGCGAGCATGAGCGACGTCGTCAAACACAACGTCTATTTCAGTTGCGAAGGAGACGATGCCGCCGTCGCGAAGTTTCTCGACGAGCTCGACGCCGTCCGCGTCGGTTATTTCACCGACCCCGGACCGACGACCACCGAAACCCGCGTCGGCCTCAATCGCGAAGGAGCTCTCATTCAGATCGATGCGTGGGCCGTCGTCGGCGAGAAAAAGGAACTCTTGCAGGTCGACGGGCACTGGTCGTGGAATAAAAAACTCCCGTTCGTGCACGGCTGGAAAGTCGGAGACATGATCTTCGTCGGCGGACAGCGTTCGCTCGACGAACAAGGCCGCGTGCTCGGCGTCGGTGATATCGAAATTCAGACCGATCACGCGTTCCGCAATCTCGATACGATGCTGCGGGCAGCGGGCGGCGACCGTCACAGTTTGATGCGGCAGAACACGTACTTCCGCTTTTTCGGCGAAGGACGCGACGTCACCGATTACTGGGAGAAGATGACGAACGTCCGCCGGCGATACATGTCGGTCCCTTCCGCCGCCGGGGCCGGGCTGCGAATCACCGGGTTTCCCAATTCCGAAGAGCTGATTCAAGTCGAAGGAATCGGCATGATCGGGACGAAGAACAAGTTGCGGCTCGATCCCAAAAATCATTGGGATTGGAGCATTCCGAATTCCCAGTTCACCCAGGGCTGGCGAATCAACAATCTCGCGTTCATCGGCGGACAGATCTCCGCCGACGACAAAGCCAAAGCCGTCGGCAAAGATATGGCGACGCAAACGCGCAACGTCTACAAGTTCATCCACAATACGCTGGCCGAGGCGGGGCTCGATGAATCCGACGTCGCCAAACTCTACATCTACTATTACGCTCCCGGCGACTGGGCTCAGATCGCCGAAACGTCGGCGACGGTCGATCGCATCACCCGCGAGTTTTATCCCGAACCCGGCCCGGCGGCGACGGCGATTCGCGTATCGGGTTTCGCCTTCGAAGATTTATTGATCGAAATCGAAGCCATGGCCGTCTGCCGCGATTGATTTTGGTCAAGCGATCACCGGTTAGCCGCGATGCGGAGGGTTTCCGCAGCGGAGCGCTTTCCCCCCTCGTTCAATTCCACCGGCTCAGTTGCACTCTCGCGTGTTGCAGGTGTTTTTCGAGCAGGGACGCTTCCTGTTTGGGAGCGGCTTGCAGACACGATTCGAACAGCGAAATTGCCTGTCCACAACGTCCCGCCTTAAGAGAAATCAGCGCCAGATCGCGCTGCTCCTGATAACTCGCCGGTAAGAGCGCGGCGAGGCGGTGTTGCACGATCCATGCCGCTTCCCAGCGTTCCTGTTCGACGTGCAGGCATTTCAGATTGTTGAGCATGCGGATGATAATCGTGCGCGTGCCGACCGGTTTGAGCGACTGGCGAATCTGGCCGATGGGCGTCTGCGTCATTTCTCGCAAGAACGCGACCGTCTCTTCGCGCGTCATGATTCGTCCGTGACTGAAGGGATCGAGATACAACGGCCCTTCGCTCGTTTCGCTTCTCAGCAGAAAATGCTGCGGACTGGAGACGCCGCGGAGCATCATTCCCGCAGCACGGGCAACCGCTTCGTACAACACCGACAGAGTAATCGGCAACCCGCGCCGGGTTTCGATCACTCGGTTAAGATAACTGCTGTCGGGGCACTGATAACATGCGAGATCGCCGAAAATTCCGCACGTTTCGGAGAGCGAATGACTCAGGAGCGTCAACGCAGCCCGCTCCGATTTGGAACCGGCGACGGGGCCGGCGAGTTCGGAGCCGCGTTCTTCGATCCAATCGAGCGTCGGTTGAAAATCCAACGTGGGATAGGCATCGCGGGCAATTTCAAGCGCCGCTCGCGTCAGGTCCGCGTCATTTCTGCGAGCCATGAGTTTGATGAACTCGTTGTCGCACATGAACTGATCGTCTCCCCGCATATGGCCGTTCGAACCTCGCTCTTTACACCATCGAATTGTCATTTATCACGCGATAACGGCGCTCGCAACCGCACATCACGGCGTGACTCATGAGAAGTATAGAGCGGCTTCTCGCTTTGGGACAATCCCAGTCGTGAATGAATCCGATGTTGTAACTCTTTCAAGTCTTGGATCCGACGAAGAATGCGCTCGTACTTTCTTCGGGAATCGTGGAATGAACCTCATCGACGATGGAACGGCGATCGTGATCGCCGGCGTTCTGCTGGCGCTCGTATCAACATATTCACCAAAAACGATTCGTGCATAACCTGCTAGTGCTGCTATGGTTGTCGCGAATTCACAAGACCCGGGAGCGTTAGCGGTGTGCCTTCCGTTTTTCGGAATCATCCGCCGGGTTGCCGATCGCGCGGCTCGACATTCAGCCGAAAATTCTCCAGTTCATTCTTAATGGCGTCGATGCCTATGATCGTGCGCGACGTTCGCTTGCCCGTCAAACGATCGGCGGCATCGGCGACGTCGACTCGACACTCCCCCTCCCAACGGTTGCGATCGCAAATCGCCGCCGCAATCGCCAACTGGACCCGCGGACCGGGAGCGACCGGCACCGATAATTCTTCCAGCGCCCATTTATCGATCCGCACGCGGCGCCATTCGCGCCCCGGAACCTCCGGCTCGATATACCGGCGGATTTCCGAGGGCGAATCCGACCGAAGCGAACGAGCAACAAACAAATCGGCGCGGGCCGGCCGCGAGGCGTATAACTCCCACGCCCACCACGGATCGCACCATCCCCGCGGTTCGAGTAAGGGAAACAGCATCACCAATCCCAGCACCGACGCTGCGAATGCGTCGCCGCGCGATGATGGAACCTGAGAGGACGACGCTTCCGCCGTCGTCGTCGATAGATTCAACAGCACGATGAGCACGACAAGCTGCACGATGCAGACCGCATTCCAGACGACGACTCCGCGACTGTGATTCAGTCCCGTCGGTCCCAACGCCAGCCCCAACAACAGATGCATTCCCACCGCGGCGAACAAGGCGAACCGCCGCGTTCTCGACAACAGCAGCAATCCGGCGACGACCGATTCACCGAGCGGCAAGAGCACCGCTCCCCACGACAATAGCTCGGGCGAGAGTCGCTGCTTCAGACCGACCGATCGCATCAAGCCCGACACCAATTCGCGGCCATGCGTGACGAAAAAACTAGAGTCCCATTTCGACCACGCCGACCAGCCGTACATGCCGACGAGAAACAGAGTCCACAACTTTGGAATCCGCCGCGGCGAAGCGCACGCCAGAATCACGCCGGCGACGGTCAAATGAATCCACCACGGTTGAAACCGCAGTTGATCGGCGACGACGAGCAAACCGGTCGAAAGGGTCCAAAGCAGAACTCCCGCAGCGACTCGTTTATTTTGATGCACCAGAACCGCGACGAACACGGTTCCCGCCCCGCCGCCCGCGAGCGAAACCCATTCGAGCCATTGCGGAATCCAAAATCCCCATTCGAAGAGCGGAATCCGCGGCAACAGAGAGTCGTTATCGGGCCGCCAGACCGGGAACGTCGCGGCGAACAATGCAACCGTCGAGAGACTCCACCACAGTCCCGGCAATGGCGAACGTGTGGGCAAGGCCGAAACGGTCACTTGTTCGCCGTCGCCTCGATGACGAGCGGAAGCTCCGGACTGCTCGTGTCGGGCTGCCGGCTGAGCAGTTCGCTCAATTGAAAGGCCTGATACTTCTGCTCGGCGGCGGGGTGGCCGTCGGATGAAGCATTCGCCACCCAGAACTTCGTCGACTTCGGTTCGAACAGGACGTTGTGCAAGTTGGACTTCATGGCGACCGGACGATCCATCAATCGCAACGCCGATTCCGCCGTCAGTTGGCCGTGCTGTTCCTGCACGCGGCGAACCAGTTCGGTGTAACGGTCCCCCGCGGAGAGCAGCGCGGCATCGGCGACGGGAGTCGGCAACAAGTGATGAGCGGTTCCCGGCTTGACGAGAGCGAAGACGTTCCACGACGCCTCCATTCCCGCGGCCTGATTCGTCTCCCCGTCCGAAACGACGTAATAATACTGACACGTCCGCGGGTTGTCGCGAAATACGGCGATCGCCGATTCGAAATCGTCAGCGGTTTGCAGCACTTCGCGCACGAGGAACGACATCGGCACACCGGTCCAATGACCGAGACCGCGGCCCCCCATTTCGCCGACCGCAATGTTCTCGGCGTTCATGCCGGTCACGCTTCCGATGAACCCGGTGTACGTGACATTGACGAACGGAATCTCTCCCTCCGGTTCGGCGACGACGATCACCGCGTGATCTTGCAGACCCCAGTCACACGCGTAATCGAGCACGCGGCCGTGATACAGCGTGCCGTCTTTCGTGGCCGAGTCCATCACGGCGAACCCGCTGCAATGAAACAACTCGGGGATGAAATTGGCGGTGCGGATGTCCTTCAGAGGAATTCCCGAGCCGGCGGCGAGACCGTCCATTTCCTCGAAATACTTTTTCGGGACGTACGGTTTTTGAATTTCAATAATCGTTTCGATGAGAAAGCGGGGCTTGACCTTGAACCCGGCGTACTCGACCAGCGTGACATCGCCCTTTTTGTTGAGCAGCGTATCGAGACTGGTATGAATATGGTCCTTCAGCAACGCCCCCTGCTGATATCCCATCTCGTAAGGCGTTCCCTTCACGTGCACGACGAGGTAGCCGTCGATTCGTTCGAGCCACCCCTTCCCGCAACGGGCGATCGTTTGCGCCTGCGCATTTTCGCCCGTCGACAACGAGAACAGAGCCGCGATGACGATCAGTGCAGAACACAACAACCGCTGCCAACAATATGACGTTTTCACAGGACGGCTCCCAGGGTGATGGAAATGAGGTAACGGTCGTCGACGATAACTGCCGGATGACGAAGCCCCGCCGAAATTGAATCGCGCGATCGGCGAACCACAGATTATGCCACTTGACGATTCATTTGTCGATGTTGATTTGAAAATTTTGGGGTTCCAATAAGTGAGAGAATTATCGCCTCCGCTGAGGCAATCCTGATCCTTATATCTTTCCCGATTTAACTATGTGAACCGTTTTGTGCAGCTCGTCAGCCACATTCGAAGGAGTGATTTGACGTTAAGCTCATAGCCGGTTAGGGTATGAAGCCGGATGGTGAACGACTCCTCCAGAGAAAATGATGGCGGAGCCGTAGAGATCAGCGACGCCTATCGACTCATCTTCGGGCCGAACGTCGGATTGCGATTGTCATAGCAGACCAGTTATCAGCCCTTTCGCCCGCTTCAAATGACATGAAGTGCCGATGATTCTGCAGTTTGCCGTCGGTCTGATTTCCAGTGACGGCCCGGTGCCGAACGAGAGGGAGCCGGTCCATAACCTTAATGTTGCAATCGTCAAATGGGACCGTTCCCCGATCAGGTTCATGGTCTGCCTGATACCCGTTCCGGGAGGAGTATCATTATCCTGTTGACCAAATCACGAGCCGCTGGATCGACAAACTCATGCCCGCGAAAAAGGGATGCGGGATCCTCGGCTGGTTCTGAGTGACGTTCGGAAGCAACGATTCCGATGACCCATGAAGCAATGTCTAAGTGCACCCGCAGAAAAATCTTGGCGGTATCGACGCTGATGCCAAGCGAAAAACGTACAAATGGACCCAAGTTTTTCTGTGGGTTAACATAGCCCTCATCCATAGTCTCACCTGATGCACGGTTTCTTTAAGTCTCTGGGAAGATTCGTCTCACGCGCCTGGGTATTCTTACTTGCGGCGTGGGTGAGCGTCGCCGTTATTTTGACGTATGTCGCTCCGAAGTGGGACGACGTTTGTCAGGATGGTGAATTCTCGTTTCTGCCGCAAGACGTTCCCAGCATCGCCGCCGAAAAGTTGTTCAAAGAATCGTTTCCCGGGGATCTTCTCGGCAGCAGCATTATCATCGTGGTCCATCGTCCGACCCAAAAGGATGGTCTGCTCGAACAGGACCGAAATTTCATTGAAGAAATCCTGAAGCCGCGCATCGAACAGATCGCGGAAGAGATGGGGGGCCTGGCCGACCTGGAAGAGGTCGCGGAAAACGGCTCCGCCGATGCGAACACCGATGGCGGCGAGGCGTCGTCCGCCGATGATCCCGCGGCTGATAACGCGACCGACGATGACGGCGCGACCGATGATTCCGTTGTCCCTCCTCTCCCGGAACCGCCGCAATCCGAACGGGACGCGGCGACTCCTCCGGCGGGCGGTGCCGGCACGTCCGCCGACGCTCCCTCGCCTCAAGGGGACCAATCGTCCGAGGTTTCAGGTGCAGACAATCTCGCCAAAGCGGCCGACGCAGCGCCACCCCGTTCGATCATTTCCCGCGTCCGCACGTTTACCGACCGCGCGCTGGGTAACTTGCTCGACAGCGAAGACGGAAAAGCCTCGCTCGTGCTGATCGAACTGACGACCGAGTTCCTGGAGGAGAGCAACCATTACACCGTCGCAAAAATCGAAGATTTGATCGCCGTCGATGGACCGCTCGCGAAAGAACAGTCGATTCCTCCGGGTCTCGAGTTATCGCTCAGCGGCGTCGCCGTCGTGGGGCGCGACATGCTTCGGGCCGCCGCCCAGAGCGCATCCGCGACCGAGCAATGGACCTTTATCCTCGTGGTGATCCTGCTGGTGGTGATTTACCGCTCGTTCGGACTGGCATTGATCCCGCTGTTAACGGTCGGCATCTCGGTCCACATCGCGATCAAGTTTCTGTCCCTCCTGGCATTGTGGGACTGGATTACTCCGTTCCACGGTATGGAAATCTACATTTCCGTCGTGCTGTACGGCGCCGGAGTCGATTATTGCCTGTTTCTCATCGCGCGGTATATCGAAGAACTCGATCGCGGAGAACGGGTCGAATCCGCCATCGCGACGACGCTCGATAAAGTCGGCGCCGCGCTGGTCGCCAGCGCCGGAACGGTGACGTGCGGCATCGGCATGATGTACTTCGCCGAATTCGGAAAGTTCAAACAGGCAGGGATCGGCATCGCGTTCAGTCTCGTGATCGTCATGCTCGCCGCCCTCACGTTTTCGCCGACGCTGCTGCGGCTGTTCGGCCGCTGGGTCTTCTGGCCCGTCATGCGTCACGAGCGCGTTTCTGCGGGAGGCGGAGACTGGCTGCGGCCGGCCAATCCGCTGAAGCGGCTCATCATCGAACATTTGAATTGGGGCCATTGGGAACGCATCGGCCGTCTGCTGCTGAAAGCCCCCGCACGTATCTGGACGCTGTGCGTCGTCTTGATGATCCCGCTCGCCGTGCATGGCGCGCTCAACTTCGATAACTTGAGTTACGGTCTGCTCTCCGAACTCCCGACGAACGCTCCCAGCGTGACGGGCACCAAGGCCGTGCAAGATTATTTCCCCGCCGGTGCAACCGGTCCGGCGACCGTGTTGATCGAAAACCCCGCCGTCTCGTTCGACGAGCCGGACGGCATCGACGCCGTCGATGCGTTAACGCGCCGGCTGCGCGAAAACAGCGACGAACTCGGCCTCGACGATATCCGCAGCGTTTCGCATCCGCTGGGAGGCGAAGACGGAATGGCGGCGGTTTCGCTGTTGCAGCGTTCGGTCGTGCGGAAACGGGCCATCGATTTCTACGTCGGCGGACAGGGCGAGTTGGCAGATCACGTCACCCGGCTGGACGTCGTTTTCAAAGAAGATCCCTTCTCCCGCGACAGCATTCAACAGCTCAATCAATTGAACGAATATCTGCGCATCGTCCTTTCGCAGCCGCTCCGCATCGAAGAACCCGCAACGCCGGACGAGGAGTTTGCCGAAGAGGAAGACGCCGACGATTCTGCCGCGGAGCCCGAACCGGTCGGCGCCGCTCTCGATCGGCCGTGGATAGGCGATGATCGGCAGCATGGCGCCGACGTGCACTTCGTCGGCGCCACGGCCAGCATTCGCGACTTGAAAATGATTACCGACGGCGATCAGTTGCGCATCGAAATCCTGGTGCTTATCGGCGTGTTCGCCATTCTCGTCCTGCTCCTCAGGCGTCCGGCGATTTCGTTCTATCTGATCATCAGCGTCTTCTTCAGTTATTTCGTCAGTCTGGGCGTTACGGTTCTCGCCTTCAGCCTGTGGGATCCGGCGGGCTTCGCCGGCCTCGACTGGAAAGTCCCCATCTTTCTCTTCACCATTCTGATCGCCGTCGGTGAAGACTATAACATCTTTCTGATGACGCGCATCGACGAAGAACAAGAATCGCACGGCCCCGTGAGAGGGATCGTCGTCGCGCTGCAGAAGACGGGAAGCATCATTTCGAGTTGCGGCATCATCATGGCGGGAACGTTCTCGTCGTTGATGGCCGGCTCGCTGCTCGGCATGCAACAGTTGGGATTCGCGCTCGCATTCGGCGTGTTGCTCGACACGTTCGTCGTCCGTCCGATTCTCGTCCCGGCCTATCTGATTCTGCTGCACAGCGGCCGATTCGGCCCGTTCGGCCGTTTCCTCGGGGCCATTCAAGACACCCGCATCGCCAAGAAGGAAACGGCGACCCCGAAAGCGCACGATCACTCGTTGCCGCGGTAGACGATTAATCCTTCAGTCGTCGATCCCCAGGCTATATCGCAGTTGGTCGAACTGCCGGAGAAATTCATCGCGAGACGAGTGGACGTGTTCCGCCTCGGTGATGAATTTGATCTGCGGGTCGCGGGCGATGCCGTGTTCTTCGAGCACGTCTTCGAAATCCCACAAATCGCGGCCGTAGACGATGAGCAGCTTATGCTCGTCGAACTGCACCTCCAGCGGAACGCGCGGGTTCATGACCGCGATGCCGGTGCAGCCGTCGTTCAGCAGCATTTCTTCGAAGTCGTACAACGTACTCTTGAGAATCGGCAGTTCGATCTGTTCCCGATACAAATCGAGATGGCCCGACGAGGTTCGCTCGTGGCTGGTTTCGAGAACGACGTCGACCTCATCCCCCAACGGATCGAGCAGATCGATGAACACGTCCATCAGCTTTTCGGACGAAGCCGAAATCATCAGCACGGGAATGTCGATTTTCGTTTCGCGATCGCGATAGGTGTCGCGGCGGTAGCCGCTTTGAGGCACGACGTCGAGAGTGTATGACGGACGGACCGCGTCGGTCAGCATGTAGTCGCCGTAACGGGCGACGCTGAGGTGCGATTCGAGCTGGTCGTCGGTGAGATTTTCAAAACTGCTGCGCGTGGTTCGAACTTGTCCGTCGCGCGTGGTCGTTTTGAAGAATTTTTTAATGAATCCCATTGTATGTTTCCTGGCCGCCCTCGGCCCTGCCGGCAGCACGATGATGCTGAGAATAAGTATTGACGCCGAAAAGTGAAGGAAAAATCCGCGTGCATTCGCGTTCAACCGGCCGTTGACGGGCAAGCGACGCTGAAACGAATTCCGGAAGCGGCAACCGGCCGCTCGCGTAACGACAGTCTCTCAGGAAACATAGCACGTGTTTTTGCGCGGAGTCGGCGGCAAGACGCGCTCTCCGGGAAAAATGCGATCCTCCGCCGAAAAATGGTCTCACCACGCGATTTAGAGAAAACGATTCGGTTCGGTAAATTCACCGGTTGTACCGACGGTGACAGTGGAAAGGATGAAGGATGAAGGATGAAGGATGCGCGGCGGCTATGGAGCGGGCCAAAGAGGCGGACGGCGTTGTCGCTGTTGTAACCGGGATTGTTGGCATAGCGGGAGTTTGTCATACTTCGAACGATAGACTTTGAGCCGAGGCATCGCCGACCGGCGGGGATCGACCGTTCCCTATGGGGAATGAATCTTTCGGATCGGCCATCGGCTTCGTATTGCACCCGATATCCCCGGCCATCAACGTTGCGGCTCGGGAAGGAACGACGTAAGGAAATTTCATATGCACGTCCCGCGGAATACTGAGCCTGTCGCACGCATGTCTTACCGGTTTCTCATCTGGCTTGCTGCCATCGTGCTGCTCATCGGCTCGCAGGGACCGCTCGCCGCGCAGAACAAGGCCAAATCTCGGGACAAAGACGAAAACGCCAAACCGGCGTGGGACGATGTCTGGCAGATTGTTTACCTCGGCGGGCAGCGCGTCGGTTATGGCCGCGTGCAGGTGACAAAGCACGAAAAAGACGGCGAAACGATCTTTCATTTGCACAACGAATTGCACTTTACGATGAAGCGGTTCGGCCAGACCATACGGATGGAAACGCTGCTGCAAACGGAAGAGACCCCCGAGGGAGATCTGATGCGGTATACATTCGAAACGCGAAACCCTCCTGCCGACCCGACGACCAGCGAGGGCGAAATCGTCAACGGCCGATTGAAGGTGAAAAGCGTCGTCGCCGGCCGGACGCAGACGCGAACCGTCCCCTGGGAAGAGGATGTGAAGTCTCCCCTGTATCAAGATCGGCTGCTGCAAGAGCAGCCGATGCGACCGAACGAAGTTCGCTCGTACAAGACGTTTCTTCCCGAGCTGCAAAAAGTCGCGACGCTCAAAATGAGCGCGCACGATTATCAATCGGTGAAGCTGTACGACGGCACGCAGAAGCGATTGCTCAAGGTGCAAATCCATAATTCGGTGCTGCCGACGATGATCGTGAAAGCCTTTCTCGACGAAAACGGCGAGTCGCTCAAGTCCGAGTCGGACATTCTCGGCATGGCTTTGACGACGTACACCGTTCCGCGGGAAACGGCGCTCGAAGAAATCGCCGGCGCGGAACTCGACGTCGCCATCGGTACGCTCATTCCGGTGACCGGTCTGGATAAGGGGCACGACGCCAACCGCGTGGTGTATCGCATCTCGGCGGACGACGTCGATCTGCGCTCTTATATCCCCGAGAGTTCGTACCAGAAGGTCAAAGCAAAGTCGGAAAACGAACTCGAAGTCACCGTCATGCGGCTGCCGCCGCCGAAATCGGCTCTAAGCCGCGATGAGGAAGAGAAATATCTGAAACCGAGCGCCTTCCTGCAGACCAAAGATCCCCTGGTGGTCGACCATGCCCGCAAAGCGACGGCGGGGGTGTCGACTCAATGGGATAAAGCCCTGAGCCTGGAAAAATACGTGCACGAAAAATTGACGCAAAAGAACTTTTCGACGGCCCTTGCCTCCGCCGCCGAAGTCGCCAAAAGGATGGAAGGGGATTGCACCGAACACGCCGTGTTATTGGCGGCGATGTTGCGGGTCGTTCAGATTCCGTCTCGCGTCGCGGTGGGACTGGTCTATGCCGAATCGCAGCAGGCCTTCGCCGGGCACATGTGGACCGAAGCGTATTTCGGCGATCAGTGGATTCCGCTCGATGCGACGATTGGCCGCGGCGGGATCGGCGCGGCGCACATCAAGTTGGCCGACTCCGCGATGGACGACGATTCCCCCGCACCGGTAATGACCTTCCTGCCGCTGCTGAACGTGCTCGGAAAAATGAAGATCGACGTCATCGAGCAGAAGTGAACCGCCGGTTGTTTGTTGTAGAAGTTACAGAGGCGAGCGGTGTAATTCTTTCAAAGACCTGCAAAATCTGCCGTTTTTACAGCATGGCGGGAAAGAGCTTTCGGCCAAACCACCGCCGATTGCAAAACGAAACTCGTTCCCGCCACTGCGCTTAACCCTCAGGCCCCGCCGCGATGCGAAAAAACCCTCACAACCGGCACGCGCCGTGCAAGAGTATGGATTGGAGAGAGACGAAGCCGGTACTGAGTTTCAGGGGCTGAGTATCGGCGGGGAAGAGAGACGGCGTCTCGCATGAGAAACGAGATGCCCTGGTTCAAAGCGCATGTTGATCTTTGATCCACGCCTCAGACACGGACCGAGAGGATACCCGCATCCTCTCGGTCTCTTGTTTTTGACGGGCAGGAAAGAAAGGCGTTCGAACCTTTCCCCCCGCATAGTGTCGTTCCTGTCGCGACGTGCAGACGTCGTTTTTCCTCCGCTGCGACATATTGCCGCCGATCGCCTCTCGGGGAAAAGCCTATATTGATGTATGCGGCTTGGGGGCGTAGACTGTATATGTCGCCGTCGACGCGACCGTGCCGCTTTCGCTCGGTAGCGAGGGCCGTTTAACTCCCTTTTTGCTTTCGGCATTTCATCAGCGAGGACCGCACCACTTGGCAGAACCTAAACGAGACGAGTTGAAACTTCATCAAAAACGAGCCGTGCTGGTGGCGGTTCATTTTCCTGAAAATCCTATCCCCAAGGAGCACGTGCTCGACGAATTGCAGGGACTGGTAAAAACGGCCGGCGTGCACGTCGTGGGGACGCTCGTCCAATCGCGAGAACGTCCCGATCCCGCGACCTGTCTCGGAAAAGGAAAAGTCGAAGAACTCAAAGAGCTGATCGAGCAGACCGACGCCAAGCTCGTCATCTTCGATAACAATCTCACGCCTGCGCAGGGACGCCAGTTGGAGACCGCGACCGACTCCGTCATCGTCGACCGTAGCGAAGTCATTCTCGACATCTTCGCTTCGCATGCGCGAACGTACGAAGCGCAACTGCAGGTCGAACTCGCTCAACTGCTCTATTTCCGCCCGCGATTGAAGCGGTTGTGGACCCACCTCGAACGCATCGAAGGAGGCATCGGCAGCGGCCGCGGCCCTGGCGAAAAGCAGCTCGAAACCGATCGCCGCTTGCTCGACAAACGCGTCGATGAATTGAAACGCCGGCTCGGCGAGATCGAAAAACGCCGCAAGCAAACGGTCGCTCATCGCAGCGAACGGCTAGCCGTCTCGCTGGTCGGTTACACGAACGCCGGCAAGAGCACGCTGATGAACGCCCTCACGGGTTCCGACGTGTACGTCGCCGATCAGTTGTTCGCGACGCTCGACACGCGGACGCGGAGTTGGAAGATTCCTCAATGGGGCGACGTGCTGCTGAGCGACACGGTCGGTTTCATCCGCGATCTGCCTCACCATTTGGTGGCCTCATTTCGTTCGACGCTCGAAGAGGCCCGCCAGGCGGACCTGTTGTGGCACGTCGTCGACGCCTCGAATCTCGAAGCCGAACTGCAGATCCAGACCGTCGAGCAGGTGCTGACGGAAATCGGCGTGCCGCACGACCGCATGCTGCTGGTGTTCAACAAGATCGACGCCGTGGAAGATCCCTCGTATGTCGACGTGCTGCGGCGGAAACATCCCGACGCCGTCAGCGTCAGCGCCCGCACCGGACAGGGATTCGACCGTCTGATGAAAGCGACCGCCGACCGGCTCGCCGACGGTTATGTCGATGCGACCATCGAAACCTCCGCGGGGAACGGCCGTCTGTTGTCGTTCCTGGCTCGGTTTGCCGAAGTTCGCGGGACCGAATATCACGATTCGATGGTCACGCTTAACTGTCGGATGCCGAAACGGACGGCCGATCGGTTGAATCTTGAAGACGCCGTCGTAACTTACCATGACGGCACTCCCTTCGAGCCGATTCTGATGGGAAGACCCGATGCTCGTATCCAGGCATGGGACGACGACGCCCCGGATGAACCGGTCTCGACCAACGAACGACGGGCCGTATAAAAGACTCTCACACAACCGGTGGTGCCTGTTAAATGCCTCGCAATTTAGTGGAAAATCGACGCACAGAGGTTGTGTCAGGATCATTAAGAATCTATCCGGAAATGTTGGCAGTCCTACGAGATGTTGTGCCCATTGCAC
>JBBECD010000106.1:0-30181 GCA_040881995.1 Planctomycetaceae bacterium | reverse complement strand
GTCTTCGTCGAGTCGACGTTCTTCCATGCGGGCGCTCATCAGACGACGGTGCGCTGTATCGAAGCCGCGCGTGTAGCCGTCTTGCCGTTCGCCGCTTACGAAGCGATGCTGAAAGCTCGTTCGTCGGTGGCGTACCATCTCGGCGCCAACGCGGCTCACATTCTCGCAGCCCGCCTCCAGGCCGCCGACCAGTGGATACGGGAAGTTCTCGAAGACAACGAAGAGATCCAACACCGCGCGTTTCGCGATCGATACCTCAGGCATTTCCAACCCGCGTCGTTCGCAACGCCGACGGGGTTTATTGGGTTGGGGGTGAATTGGTGAGGCCGGGGCTCTGCTTCTCGCGATGGCCTTCGTTCAGAACGGCGATTTTAACGAAAGAACCGACCCCCAGAAACGCCCAGGCCCAGATCATCGGGTTGGCGACATATGTTAAGGCAATAAAGCCCACACCTGCGCCGAGCAGGAGTGTCGCAAAGCGATCGGCTATTATCTTGAAACGATCTGGCGATTGATTCATCGGTCTCTCCTTTTGGTGGTCAGTTGAATCATAACAAGAGCTTTAATTCGAACACCCCGTCTGCCGTGCGCCTCTCACCCAGACGGTGCTATCCGCCAGATCGTCGCGGTCGCGCCACATGCCGATGAATTTTTCATCCGGCAGGTTTTCATCGCCTTTGACCGCCGGCTTTTTTTGCTGATACTGCTGCTTCAAGAAGGCGATGAAATCGGCGACTTCTCGTTGCGCCGCGGACGGTAAAGAGAGAAACTCATCCATTAATTCTTGTTGTGTCATGATTCGTGGCTTCCTCCGCAATTGTAACTCGCGACGCCGCAAAACCGCCAGCAAATCCTGCGATTCTTTTAGCCTCGGAGAGGCGGCCGTCAATAGCCAGGGGCGGAAGCCCCTGGGGTGGGCCGTCAACCAAGATCAAGCCCCGGCGGGGCGAAAGGCGATTCGTTCGAGTCGTGATGAACGCCGATGGTTTTCACAGAATCATCGAAGAAACGGAACGCGCGAGTCGATGCGTCTGTCACCCCTGCGGGGTTTTGGACTCACGCACCGACGAGTTCCAGGGGGGCTTCCGCCCCAGGGCAATCGAGTGTCGATTGCCCTGATTTCAAGCGTTTTTGAGCATACTTTGGTCCAAAATCGCGATGTCAACCAGATACAACGCGACAAACCAGCACTTTTCTGCGGGAAAACCAGCGTTTTGACGCTCGATTGCCCTGGCTTCCGCCCCTGGTTATTGACGATCACTCCTCCGGGGTTTGGAACGAACGACACGGGTTGCGAGCAGCCGGAGCCGCGAATCGGCCAGAGGCATTTCGAAGTCAGGTAAAACCTCCTGTCGCTTTGCAACACCGGTTGGCAAGCATCCGGTGCTAACCGCTACTATTCTTTCCTGAGCAAAGCGCTCTCAGCGTCCTTTCGTTGTATCATACGCGACTCCTGCTCAAGTGTCTCAACAACATGATCAATCGGAATCACCACAGCGATTCCGGTATGGACGGTAGAATCACCGAAGGTATCACCCTGTAAAAAATCCATTTCTGGCGATTCGCGCCTGTCCCAGTGTCCGTGAATCAGCCCGAGCAAGTAGAGATAGCGAAACGTTCGCTTTTCGTATGCTTGGATGTATTTAGGTCGACCGTCTGGGTGGTGATCCAACAGTGGATCGCCATAAACGAATACTGGGGAACCTGAGTGCCCACCAATCGAACGGCATTCAATAAGGTAGGGCTTTTCCACACGACGTCTCCCAGGCGACCAAACATCCTCATCAGGCATTGCAGCGATATTACCAACGCGAACTATTGGTGCATTTCGACTACTCCCAAAATGCTTCGTAAACAATCCAACGGCGAATACTTCATCTCCTATTCCAAGTTGTTCATTGTCGAGCACGCTTTTTGTTGCAAAACCAGCACGAGGAAAAGGAGTAACATCAGCAAAAGGAGTCCCTGACCATGGATATACAGCGACGTCAACGTATCGGTTGGTGTGCATCACCCAATCGCTTCGTTTGGATTCGATAAATATAAAGCTATCACCGCAATTGGCACGCAAGTAAATCTTGTCGTCTATTGGCTGTCGTGCATTCTCTCTCTCGATACAATGCCTTGTCGTCACGAAGTAGAAACTGCGATGCTCTTTGGTCGAGGTGTTCGGTACGCTTACGAGGAATGCGGTTCCACTTAATTGTTTGTGATCCGCATCATGTGGGTCGAGACAAACACCAACGAAAGCAACACATTTCCTTATATTATCAGGAACGAACATTTGCGGCCCTCTCGCCATATGAACCAATTAATGAAATTTCAGCAGATGCCAGTCACACATTATTGTCCATCGTTTGTTGTACATCAATCACCCCCCCAACAAATACGCCAACAAATCCCTTAACTCCCCAGGCGTCTTCACCACCCCCGCCGGCATCGGCGATGTCGGTTGGATCTTCCGCTCTTCAATCTCTCCCACGGCGAGCGTCACGCGCTTTGCATCGGGCAACAACAGCTCGACCTTCTCGGCGGTTTCGTTGATCACCAGACCCGTCAACACTTGACCGTCGATCGTCACGATGCTCGTCGCGCGGAAGACCGGGCTAACCTGCCGGCTGGGGAGCAGGATCGACTCCACCAGATGCGGGATCGTGAAACGTTTCGCGGCTCCGGTCAGGCTCGGGCCTCCCTGGACGTCCACGTCGGGTTTGATCGCGTGGCACTTCGCGCAGCCGATGCCGTCGGCGCTGAAGAGTTTTTCTCCCCGCGCGGCGTCTCCCTTTTTCGCTTCTTCGGTCCAGTCGAGTTGCAAGAACACCTCGGCGAGTTGGCCTTCGGGGGTGTTCGCGGCGGACTTCAATCGCTCGGCGAGCGTCTCGCCATTCACCGGCTCGGGGAGCGAATTCGGGACGTCGGTGAGCGTGCGGTAATGCACGAACAACGCCGCCTCGCCGTCGCGGTTGCGGACGCGGAACAGCAAATCGTTGCTCCCCGGTTCGAGCGTGAGATAGATGATGTCTTGCAGCGGCAGCGCGGCGCGGCGGACGTCGTTCGTCCATGCGTGTACGCCGTTGTGCCACACCTGGATGCCGTCGTCCGAGCCGACGAGCAGCATCACCTGCTGGCGTTTGGCACTTTCGAGTCGGCAGAAAGCGTAACACGACGAGTTCGCCCCGGCGGCGAATTCTTTCCCCAGGTCGAACATGCGCATCGTCTTCATTTTCTTCCATGCGAGTGTGGCGTCTCTCCCTTGATAGGTTTTCGTGACGTCGAGCACTTCGGTCTGCGGCGGGTGGATTTTTTCGAAGCCCTCGTCGCCGTCGGGGAACGGCCCGACGCCCCACAACTCGGTGACGGCGACGAGCGGGGCGGCGTTCAGCCGGTTTTGTTCGATGTCCTTGCGGACGAGGGCGATCTTCGGTTCGGTGCGCGGGTCGTTCAAGAGGTAGAGAAAGTGAGCCGCCTGCAGGCGAATTGCTTCCGACTCGTCATCGAGCCGTTCGGCGAGCAGTTGGAAAAGTTGTTCCTGCTCGTCGGTATGCGGAGCCGCGTTCCAATGCTCGGCGAGCGTGAATGTCCCCACGCGCCCGGTCTTCGGCAGATGTTCAATCCGATCGGCGAGCACGATCTTGAGAGTTTCTTCGGGAGCGCGCCATTCGGTGAGTGGAAGGTGATCGGGAATTTTTGCGTGGACTGGTGGCATCGTGAGTCGAAACCCGACGGCGAGGGTGCCGAGTAGGCGCACGACTTCGTTTTCTCGTTTCGTTTCGAGGAGATTAGCGTAGATGCAGAACGACGAAAGTAAAGATATATCGGCTCGCTTCGCTGTTAATAGCGCAGCCGTTTGTCGGAGGTACGCATCATTCGCATTATCGAAAAGACAGCGACGCCTCATTTGGGTGATAAAATCTCGGTCTGTGTCGCGAAAATAGCTTAATAGCGCCGTATGACGGATTTGCAAGTTCGGATCCGTGAGGTAAGTCGAGCGTGGCAGTTCCGATTGCTGGCCGGGAAAGAATTCGGTCAGCATCTTTAATTGCTGAACGATTACCACCGGATTGTTAGTGACATGAAAATACGGTAACTCCTGGAAAAGCTGCATCTCCTGCTCGTCAAGTTTCGCCGTAGCCGCGGCGATCCACATCAAATGCGGATACTCCACCGCGTCCATTGGCGCCGCCAAAAACCGTTTCATGGCTTCCGAGGCAACTTTCTCCCCACGCCGAATCAATTCAGTATGCGCCAATCGTCTTCGTGTCCATGACGTCGATTTCAACTCGTCAAAGAGTTTCTCGTCGGTCGCCGTCAGGTGATCGTACCCCTCGAACGGCGAGTTCGCCGGGTCGTCCTTCCGGGTGATCATCACCAGATCGCTCCGATAAATCGGCGAGCCTTCGTTGTGGGCCATGTATGAGATCGTGGTGAAAATCCGGCCGCCTCTGCCGACGGCGACGCCGACCGGGCGGGCGAGGTTCTCGCCGTTGAGCAGCGGGAATTCTTCGCACTCGAACGACGCCCCGCGCGGCTTGAGCGGGTAGAACGTCACCTGCCGCGTGCACCACCGCGCGACGAGCAGACTGTTGCGGTACTTCTCGGGCAGGAAGTCGTCGTCGTAGTACGACTGCCCGACGGGGACGGCTCGGCCCATGCCTTCGAACATCGTATCGAGCATGTCCATGCGGTCGGGGGTTTTGCTCCGCATCCAGCCGCGCGGCCACGAGAAGTCGCTGTGCGGGGTGACGTAGTTGAGCCGGCCGGGGACGTATTCGCTGGGCATTCCTTCGTGGTCGTTGTCGTTGGTGAAGAGGTTCCAATGCCGATCGAAGGCCAGGCCGCAACTGTTGCGGAGTCCCCGCGCGACGACCTGAAAGTTCGAGCCGTCGGGCCGCAATCGAAAGACGCCGCCGACGCCGGTGTAGGGGACTTCGGTCCCTTCGGGGCGGGGATAGAACGTCCAGTGTCCCCAATGGTCGGGGCGGTTGAAGTCGCCGTAGTACCACAGCGGGTCGCCCATCGAAATGTAGAGATCCCCCTCCGGCCCCCACGCGAGGCTGTGAAAACATTGATGCACATGCCCCGCCGGCACGCCCCACAGCAGCAGTTTCGGCGTGAGGTTTTCGCGCTGGGTGACGCCATTCTCGAAAATGTAGAGCGCGTTGAGCGTGAGGACGTACAAATCGGCCCCACGGATTTCGATGTCATAGACCCACGAATGCGGCGGGAAACGGTAGAGTTCTTTGCGCGGCTGATAGGCAGTCTCGTCCCCCGGCTCGTAGACGAAGAGCCCTTCGCGACCGCCGACGAACAGCCTGCCGGCGGAGTCGAGTTTCATCGAGAGAAACGATTCGTCGGGAGAGGTGTCGAGCAGTACGACTTTCAGGTCGGCATCGACCGGGGCATATTCGCGCGGGTCGATCGACGTTTCGTCGGCGTGAACGGCGGCGAACGTCAGCAGACAGGCGAGCGAGAAGTTCCAGAACGAGATGTTCATGGTGAAACTTTCGTAGGAGTCGTGAGACGGGGAAAACTAAACGGTATCACGGTTGTTATGCGTACACAAGCAAGGCGAAAAGTGCGTGCAATTGACGTGTTTCGGCCACGAACCTATAACAGCGATTGAACGTCGTTATCGATAACAAAAGCGAGCGGGGGGCGTCAGCCCCCTGTCTTTTCGATGAACGTGTGAAGACACAGGGGGCTGACGCCCCCCGCTCGCTTGTTCTTGCCCCCCTGGACTCTTCAATGATTTCGATCCAACTCCCCGACGGCTCGGTGCTCGATAAACCCGACGATTGTACTGCTTACCACGTCGCGCAGGGGATCAGCGAGCGGCTGGCTCAGGCGTCGGTCGCCGCCGTGGTCAACGGCCAGACCGTCGACGTGCATCGTCCGCTGGCCGACGTCACCGCCGAGCGGCCGATACCGTTGAAACTGCTCACCGAGAAAGACCCCGCCGCGCTGGCGGTGCTGCGGCATTCGTGCGCTCACGTCATGGCCCGGGCGGTGATGCGGCTGTTCCCCGGCGTGAAGCTCGCCTTCGGGCCGACCGTCGGGCATACCTTTTATTACGACTTCGAACTCGATCACCCCTTGAGCGAAGAGGACTTCCCCCGCATCGAAGCGGAGATGGCGAAAATCATCGGCGATGCCGAGCCGTTCGAGCGGTTTGCCCTCGATCGTCCCGAGGCGCTCGCCATGTGCGAAGGGATGGGGCAATCGCTGAAGGTCGAGCACATTAACACCGGGCTGGCCGAGCACGACCAACTCGGGTTTTACCGTCAGGGGGAATTCGTCGATCTCTGCCGCGGACCGCATATTCCCGATGCGGGGAAGATCAAAGCGTTCAAGATTCTCTCGGTCGCCGGGTCGTACTGGAAAGGTGACGCCACGGGGAAACGGCTGCAAAGGTTGTACGGAACCGCCTGGTTCAGCCCGAAGGATCTCAAGGGCTACCTCGACCAGATCGAAGAGGCGAAACGCCGCGATCACCGCGTGCTCGGCAAGCAGTTGGGTCTCTTCCAGATCAGCGAAAAAGTCGGACAGGGCTTGTGCCTCTGGCTACCGAAGGGGGCGAAGGTGCGGTCGCAGCTTGAGGATTTCATCAAGCGCGAGTTGATTAATCGGGGTTACGAACCGGTCTACTCGCCGCACATCGGCCGGGTCGACATGTACGAGACCAGCGGGCATTTTCCGTATTACCGCGATTCGCAGTTCGCGCCGATCTTCGGCCACGACGCCGGTGCGCTGGTGGACCACTGGATTCGCCGGTTGAAGTCGGTGAATCTCTCTCCACCAGAAGAAGAAATTCTGCTCAAGGCGTCGCAGGTGCTGGGCTGCGCGCTGCCGGACTACAAGGCGAAAAATTCGTCGACCGAGAAGATCGATTATCTGCATGAGTGGGAACAGCATCAGGAGCGGTATCTGCTCAAGCCGATGAACTGCCCGCATCACGTGCAGATTTACAAAGCCCAGCCGCGAAGTTACCGCGACTTGCCCGTCCGTCTCGCCGAATTCGGGACGGTGTACCGTCACGAGCAGACCGGCGAACTCAACGGCATGTTGCGGGTGCGCGGCTTGACTCAAGACGATGCGCATCTCTTCTGCACTCCCGAGCAAGTCGAGCAGGAGTTTCGCGATACCTTGAAGCTCACTCAGTTCGTGCTCGAAGCCGTCGGCCTGACCGATTACCGCGTGCAACTCTCGCTGCGCGATCCCAAGAGCGACAAGTACGTCGGCAGCGAAGAGAACTGGGACAAAGCCGAGGCGTCGTTGCGGCGCGTGCTGACCGAGATGGGTTTCTCGTTCGTCGAGATGCCGGGCGAGGCGGCGTTTTACGGGCCGAAGGCCGATTTTATGGTGCGCGACTGCATCGGCCGCGAATGGCAGCTCGGCACCGTGCAGCTCGATTACAATCTCCCCGAGCGGTTCGAGCTCGAATACATTTCGGACCAGAACAAGCCCGAGCGTCCGGTGATGATCCACCGCGCCCCGTTCGGCTCGATGGAACGGTTCTGCGGCATGTTGATCGAACATTTCGCCGGGGCTTTTCCGCTGTGGATCGCTCCCGAGCAAGTGCGCGTGCTGCCGGTGAGCGAGAAGACGATCAACTACGCGAACGAAGTCGGCCGTCAATTCCGCGAGGCGGGTTTCCGCGTGACGGTCGATCATCGCAGCAGCAAGATCAACGCGAAGATTCGCGATGCACAGTTGGAGCTTATCCCCTATATGTTAGTCGTCGGCCCCAAAGAAGAAGAACAGCAAGCGGTCTCGGTGCGCGACCGCATTGCGGGCGACTTGGGTTCGATGCCGCTCGCCGGGGCGATCGCCAAGCTGCAGCAGGAGGTGAACGAGCGGCAGATTCGGCAAGTGGTGAAGAGCGATTTCTCGGCGATGGAGAGCGGTGAGGATGCGGCGTTTGAGTATTGAGGGGGGGTAGACCGAAAGGTGACGCGATTCGATGGCACTCACAGAACTGCGTATTCGGGGATACCGTTCACTTCGCAACGTGGTGTTGCCGTTGTCGCAGTTGAATGTCGTCACCGGCTCAAATGGTTCGGGAAAATCAAATCTCTATCGTAGTTTGTGGTTGATCGCGCAGATTTGCGAAGGCAGCTTTGCCCGCACGATTGCGCGCGAGGGGGGATTGTTGTCGGCATTGTGGGCCGGTCCCCGGCTCAACAAGAAACCCGTGCGGATGTCGCTCGGATTCACGACCGATGACTTCAACTTCGAATTAAGTTGCGGTTTTCCTCAGCCATCGCCGAGTTTGTTCGCCTACGATCCGGAGATCAAAGAGGAGGTCGTCTGGCAGGGAAAGCAACTCAAACCAACCACCACGTTGCTCGAACGCAAAGCGGGGCTGACGTGGATTCGCGACGAAATCGGAAAACGTGTCGAGTATCCGCTGGTGCTCGGGGAAAACGAGTCGGTCTTGTCTCAGTTGCGAGAACCTCAACGTTTTCCTGAATTGTTTTCACTGCGCGACGAAGTGCGTGGATGGCGCTTTTATCATGGATTTCGCACCGACGATCAATCGCCGATTCGTACGCCGCAGGTGAGCGTGCGTACGACCGTTCTTAGTCATGACGGTAGCGACCTTGCAGCCGCACTTCAAACGATCTTGGAAATTGGCGACTCTCGACGGCTGATGGATGCCGTTGGCTCGGCCTTTCCCGGTCGCGTACTAATGGTGATCTCCAACTCGCCTGGCGACTCGTTCTCGCCTCGAGCGATGGAGATGTCCGTGGCGTTGCACGCTCAAGGATGTCGTCGTCCGATGCTGGCGCGGGAACTGTCGGATGGAACGCTTAAGTATCTCTGTCTGGTTGCCGCCTTGCTTAGTCCGCGACCACCCGTAATGATTGCGCTCAACGAACCCGAATCGAGCCTTCACCCCGATTTGCTGCCTCCGCTCGCGCGCCTCATCGTCGATGCAGCCGAACATTCGCAAGTGTGGGTCAGCACGCATTCGCAGATATTGGTCGACACAATCCAGCAGATTTCAGGCGTTTGTCCCATCAGGCTTCGCCTCGAAAATGACGAAACCAAGATTGATTTGCCAGAAGAGGATGAACTATGACGCCGAGTTTCGCCGTCTGGAAACGGCTAAAAGGCAAAACACGTGATCGGTATCTTGAGCTGGTTCGCACTTTCCCGCTCATTTCCCTCCATTCCGATCCCGAACTCAAAACGGCCCAGCAGGTGATGGACCAACTTCTGGCCAAAGGTTCGCTCTCTTCGGGCGAAGAGATGTATCTTGATGCCCTCAGCGATCTGGTCGCGGCGTACGAAGACAAACACCACCCGATCGAACCGCCGACCGACGCCGCGATGCTGCCGCATTTGATGGAAGCCAAAGGAATCTCGCAAATCGAACTGCACGCCGAGACCGGCATCGCCAAATCGACGATTTCTGAAATTCTCGCGGGCAAGAAACCGTTCAGTCGGCGGACCATTCGTACGTTAGCCGATTACTTTCACGTCGAGCCCGGCCTGCTGGCTGCGAATATTTGAACCATCAGAAAGAAACACATGCCCACCGACTTTATCTGGATCGAACTCGAATGCCGGCAGACCGACAAGCACGTCCGCATGTTTCGCGGGAAGGCGTCGCGGGCCGATTTTGATGCGCTGGTCTCGGGTACGCCGCCGACGTTTATCAGACTGGGCGAATGCTATTGGTACAACGACGCCGAGGAACCTCCCGAGGAATGGGAAGAACCGTTCGGCACGTTCGAACGGCTGGGGAAGGGGATCTTCTCCAACTTTACCGGTGAAATGTTCGTCCGTTGCGACACGATCGTGAATATCTCGGTCCTCAAGGACGGCTTCGAAGGGGAACCGCGCGGTCTCTGACTTGGATAATGTGTACGCAACGCCAGATTCGATTGGAGTTTTGGGCTCCGTTTGTGGGCTAAGAACGCTCGCCGACGGCGTTCGAACAAAAATCTTTCGAGTTCGCTTGAGTCTGCGGGGGTTTCACGTCTATAATCACCCACTTCCGATTGCGGATGAAAGGGAAGGTGTCTCCCGACATGGGGCGGGAAGACGTCGTAACATAAGAGGAGACCGCTGTCCTCCGGGGTCGCGGTGTCCGTTGGATTCTGCGTCTGCCGATCGTGCCGCACCACATGTGCCGGGGTCGATCGGCGGCGTACCAGGGAGAGTCGTCAGATGAAAGTTCGCGCCAGCGTTCGTCGAATTTGTGAAGGCTGTAAAATGGTCCGACGCAAAGGTCGCATTTATGTGATCTGCTCGTCGAACCCGCGTCACAAACAGCGTCAAGGATAATTTATCGGGCACGCGCCGGTATCCCGGGGATCGCTGCGCCGCGATCGCTCCGTAATGCGCCTGTTGGCAAGAGACGTTCCATTCAAAGAAATTTTGGAGAAGTGCAGCAATGCCTCGTATTCTGGGTGTCGACATTCCGAACGACAGGCCGACGTTTATCGCCTTGACGTATATTTATGGAATCGGCAACGCCAAATCCATGGAGATCTGCTTCAAGCTGGGAATCGCCCCGCAGACCAAGGCGCGCGATCTCACCGACGACGAAACCAGCCGGATTACGAACTTGCTGGACAAGGAATACGAAGTCGAGGGTCTGCTCCGCCGCAAGATTCAGCAGGACATTCAGCGTCTGCGCGAAATCCAGAGCTATCGGGGCTATCGGCATCGCCGCAGTCTCCCCGTCCGCGGCCAGCGCACCCGCACGAATGCCCGTACCCGCAAAGGGGTGAAGAAAACGGTCGCCGGCAAGAAGGGCGTTAAGGAAATGCGGCACTGATTGGTGTAACACAACCTCTGTGCCTCGCGGTTTTCTGCGAGTGTTGGGGGCGTTCAGTCAGCACAACCGGTTGTGTTCAGTTTAAAAGACAACATAGGACCGTGGGTTCACAAAGAAATTCAGAACAGTTGAGACGCATCGTCAGCGGTCCGTGAGACGGACGAGCGATCTGTGAGGAGCAGAAGAGTGTCGAAAGCCAAAAAGAAAAAAGTTCGCAAGAACGTCACTCGAGCCGTCGCTCATATCAAAGCCACGTTCAACAACACGACGGTAACGATTACCGACGTGAACGGCGACGTGCTTTGCTGGGCCTCCGCCGGGACGGTCGGTTTCAAGGGCAGCCGCAAGAGCACGCCGTTCGCCGCTCAGCGAGCTGCGGAAGTCTGTGCCGAGCGCGCCGCCAAATTCGGCGTTCGCGAGATGGAAGTGCTGGTGAAGGGACCGGGGTCGGGACGGGAAAGCGCCATCACCGGCCTGCAGACCAGCGGCATGTCGGTGAAGTCGATCGAAGACATCACGCCGCTGCCGCACAACGGTTGCCGGCCGCCGAAAAAACGCCGCGTGTAATTCGGCCGTCGGTTCATCGAATAACTCCTGACAAAACCTCTATGCGTGCGAATTTTCTAACGGATTTGAACGATTTTTAACGAGCACAACCGGTTTTGTCAGGGACTCTAAAAGCAATTCACGAATCAGAGGATTCGAAACGGGATCGACGATTGCGGGCTGAGAACTTCAGTCGGCGATGCACCCGGACACCATACTTGAGGGGGAATCATCCATGCGTATTCGTTGGCGAGGGTTGGAACTTCCGAGCCGAGTGGCGACCGACCGCATCACGTTGTCTTCGACGTACGGCCAATTCGTCGCGGAACCGTTCGAACGGGGTTTCGGTTCGACGATCGGCAACAGTCTCCGCCGCATTTTGCTGTCGAGCCTTGAAGGGAGCGCGGTCACCCGCGCCCGCATTCAAGGAATTCAGCACGAATTCTCGACGATTCCGGGCGTGGTGGAAGACGTCACCGATATCTGCCTCAACCTGAAATCGCTGATCGTCAAGAACCACAGCGTGACCCCGAAAACGCTGCGGATCGACAAGCACGAACGAGGCGTCGTCACCGGCGCCGACGTGATCTGCGACGATCAGGTCGAAGTCTTCAATAAAGATCTCGTGATCGCCACGCTCACCGACGACGTGTCGTTTCACGTCGAAATGACGGTTGAAAACGGCCGCGGTTACGTCCCGGCGTCGGAACAGTACGAGAAAGAGACCGAAGTCGGCGTGATTCCGCTCGACGGCATCTTCTCGCCCGTCGTCCGCGTGCGATACCGCATCGAAGAAACCCGCGTCGGGCAGCGCACCAACTACGACAAGCTGGTGATGGAAATCTGGACCAACGGCACGATCAGCCCGGAACTCAGCTTGATCGAAGCGGCGAAGATTCTCCGCAAGCACCTCAACCCGTTCATCACCTACCGCGAGCCGGGACCGGAAATCTCGCCGGAAGCGAGCCTGCGGGGCATGCTGGAAGCCACCGGTTACGCTCCGGTCGATCTCGAACTGGAAGAGAAGTTGAATCAGAGTTTGGCCGAACTGAACCTGTCGGTCCGGGCGACGAACTGCCTCGAATCGGAAGGGATCAACACCGTCCGCGACCTGGTGACGCGCACCGAAGACCAACTGCTGCAGGTGCGCAACTTCGGCGAAACGACGTTGACCGAAGTCCGCGAACGCCTCGGCGTGATCGGCCTGCGGTTGGGAATGAAGGTTCCCCATTCGACCAGCAGCGGACGCTAGGTTTGCATTTTGGGTGGTGTTGGCGGCTTGTCCGCCGGTGTTCCTCACATGAAACAATGACATACCTGCGGACGTCGCCACCTGACGTCCGAACAATAATCGAAATGAAGCGCGAGAAAGATTGAAGTACCGCCATGCGACACCGAATGAGAGGTCGAACACTCGGCCGCAACGCCAGCCATCGTAACGCCATGTTCCGCAACATGGCGGTGAGTCTGATCCGCACGCTGCGGAGCGAAGAAAACGATCCGCAAAAACCGAAGGTCGCCGGACGGATCGTCACGACCGTGCCGAAGGCCAAAGAGTTGCGCCCGTTCGTCGAAAAACTGATCACGCTCGGCATAAAGACGGCGGCTGCGTATCGCGAAGCCGAACCGCTGGCGTCGACCGAAGCCCGCAATTCCGAAGGCTGGAAGCGCTGGCGTCAGTCGGACGATTGGCAGAAATGGGCTCGCACCGTGGCCCCCGCCGTCGACATGCAGCGACGCGCCTACGCCGCCCTCCGCGATAAAGAGGCGGTCGATATTCTCATCAACGAGCTTGCCGAACGATTTGAAGATCGGCCCGGCGGTTACACCCGCATCGTCCGCCTCGCGAAGCCGCGACTGGGCGACGCCGGCGCACAGGCCATCATCGAGTTCGTCGGCGAACGCGACCGCGTGAAGAGCAAACGCCGTACCCCGATGCCCGTCGCCGCGGAATCGTTGGCTCCGGCGGCAGTCCCCGCCGTATCGGCATCGCAACCGGAAGCGCCCGCCGAAGCGAACGAGACCTCCGCAGAAAAACCTTCGGAAGAATAACCGGTTCACCTGAAATCAATCTGGCTTGTGATGTTTACGTTGGTCGCATGAGAAAGGAATCTCTCGCACCATGCACTCGTCGGCTCATTTCGATTTCACGCACGCCATGCGGTTGTTGTGCTGCGATATCGCCGCCCGTATGGACGAATTCGCACACGTCCGCATGGATCAAATCGCCGTTACGTTCGCGCAGACGCGCAGCCGGGTCTCGCACGGCCTGCAGGCGAAACTCACTCCGCTGCGGTTCGAGCAAGGTGCCCTGACGACGACCCGCAAGGGGCGCAAGTGGACCGTGCAACGGCTGTTCGTCGACGAACGCGAGATGCTCTACATTCTCACGTTTTATCTGCCGCGATTTCTCGATCAGACGTTTCGCGAAAAGATGATCACCGTCGTGCACGAGCTGTATCATATCAGCCCCCGGTTCGACGGCGACATTCGGCGGATGGAAGGGCGGTATCACGTCCATTCCCACAGCCAGAAGGAATTCGACCGCCAGATGGGCATGATGGTCGACGAGTATCTCGCCGACTGCCCGCCGCGCGAGATGTACGATTTCCTTGAAGACCGCTTCCGCACGCTGGTGACCCGCCACGGCCGCATTCTCGGAATGAAAGTCGCGATCCCGAAGCTCATCCCGGTCCCGGAATCGAAATCGGCATAACCCCCGGCTCAATTTGGCTCGCAGCAAAACCCTCTCCCCGGCAGGGAGAGGGTGGCCGCGCAGCGGCCGGGTGAGGGCTCTTAAGAAAAGGATGAAGGATAAAGGATGAGTCAGAGAGAAACGCTTCGCCGTGCCTTTTTCTGGCTCTTGACTCTTGTCTCTCGACTCGCGCGTCACAACTGCCGGATCGCGTCGATCGCCCGGTCGATCTCTTCGGCGGTGTTCATGCAGCCGACGCTGATGCGGACCGTGCCGCCCCCCGCTACGGTTCCGAGGGCGCGGTGCATCAGCGGGGCGCAATGCAGACCCGAACGGACTTCGATCTCGGCCGAGGCGTCGAGAATCGCCGCGACATCCTGCGGCGCATAACCGGCAACGGTAAAGCTGACGACGCCCAGCCGGCCGTCGATTTGCTTCGGACCATAGACCGTCACGTTATTCATCGACAGCATACCGGTCAGCAGCCGCTCGGTGAGTTGCCGTTCGTGATCGAGTAATACGGCAATCGTTCGCTGCTGGATGTACGCGAGCCCTTCGTCGAGGCCGACGAGGCCCGGGGCGTTGTGATTGCCCGATTCGTATTTCTCAGGAAGTTCGCTCGGCTGCTCGTCGAGTTCGCTCTGTGTGCCGGTCCCCCCTTGCCGCAAACTTTCGAGCCGGTCTTCGCAGCCGGGGCGGATGTATAACAGCCCGGTGCCGAGCGGTCCCAGTAAGCCTTTGTGGCCCGGACACGCCAGAAAATCGACAGGCAACGTTTTGAGATCGATCGGCAGATGCCCCGCCGATTGTGCGGCGTCGAGCAATACCGGAATCCGCCGTCGCTGACAAATATCGACAACCTCTTCAATCGGTTGAATGGTCCCCGTGACGTTCGAGACGTGTGTGATCGCCACGAGCCGCGTGCCGCTATGAAGCGATCGTTCGATTTCGCCGGGACGACAGCGTCCGACATCATCGACGTCGACGACGGTGACCTCGCATTGTTTCCGGCGTTCCAGCGTTCGCAGCGGCCGCAAGACCGAATTGTGTTCCGCGGCGGTCGTCACGACATGACCGCCGGGCTGATGAGCGAACAGCCCATGAATGACCATGTTGAGGCTGTCGGTGCCGTTGAACGTGAAGATCATTCTCTCGGGCGACTCGGCTCCGAACAACATCGCGGCCCGATGCCGGCACGAGCGGACTTTCTGCGAAACCGACATCGACGTGTGATAGATCCCGCGGCCGACCGCCGTCCCCTGTTCCCGCTGATACGTTTCCACCGCGCGGTACACCCCCTCGGGCTTGGGAAAACTCGTCGCGGCGTTGTCGAGATAGATGCGGGAATGGGTCACGATAGATCAATACCGGTGTTGTCGGAATGCGTCGACATGTGATGTCTTCCACCTCTCCCGCCGGGAGAGGTCGGCGGCTTTGCCGCCGGGTGAGGGCACCCTTAGGGCTGGTCCACGTTCTTGCTTGCGTCCGAACGCCCAACGCTCCCCTCACCCGGCCGCTGCGCGGCCACCCTCTCCCGCCGGGAGAGGGTTAAATATGGCCGTCGAAAAAAATAAATCACCCGCCGATCGAGTGCATCGGGCGGTTCGGCTGAATGAAGCGGGCGGTGTTGATTTCGTGCCCTTCTTTCTTTTCGAGAATGCTTTGCCGGACCGCCGCGGCGATTTCGTCGTCGCTGCCGCCGCCACGCAGCAGCGTCTTGATATCGGTCTCATCGAGGCTGAACAGGCAGTTCCGCAGCTTTCCGTCGGCGGTCAGGCGATAGCGATTGCACTTCAGGCAAAACGGCTGGCTGACGGAGGAAATGAAACCGATGCACCCTTTGCCGTCGGCGAACGTGAACTCGGTCGCCGGCGCTCGCGGATCGCTGTCGGGAATCGCCACCAGCGGCATGATTTCCTGCGACAGGCGATCGACGATCTCGTGTGCGAAGAGCACCTTGTCGCGCTCCCAGGCATTGTCGGCGTCGAGCGGCATGAACTCGATGAAACGGATTTCAACGCCGGTGTTTCGTGCGAGATGGCCGAACGGCACGACCTCGTCTTCGGTCATGCCGCGGATCGACACGGCGTTGATTTTCACCGGAGCGAACCCGACGTCCTGCGCCGCTTTGATTCCTTCGAGCACCTGCTCGTAACCTTCGCGGCGGGTGATTTCCTTGAACTTCTCGGGACTGAGCGCATCGAGGCTGATGTTGATCCGCCGCAAACCGGCGTCGTACAAGCCTTGCGCCTGGTCGGCGAGCAGAATGCCGTTGGTCGTCAGCCCGATGTCGTGAATGCCGGGTATCGCCCGCAGTCGGGCCACGAGTTTGTACAAGTCGCGGCGGACGAGCGGCTCGCCTCCGGTGAGGCGAATTTTCTTCGTCCCCAGCGTGGCCGCGACGCGGACGAAGCGTTCGATTTCTTCGAACGTAAGCAGTTCCTTCCGCTCCATGAACTGCACGTTGTCGGCGGGCATGCAATAAAAGCAGCGGATGTTGCAGCGATCGGTCACGCTGATGCGGAGATTGTCGTGCACGCGGCCGAACGTATCGAGCAGGGGGAGCAGGTCGGCCATACGTCAGTCCCCTTTCTCGGTGAGGGGAATCGGCGAACCGCTGCCGGGATGGACCCACGCGGTCGTGCCGTCGCTCCAGTTTTCTTTCTTCCAGATCGGCACGACGTCTTTGAGCCGGTCGATCAGATGCTGCCCCGCTGCGAAAGCCTGTTGGCGGTGCGGACAACTGACGGCGACGGCGACGCTGATCTCGCCGAGGTCGAGATGACCGAGCCGATGGACGATGCCCAGCCGCTCGACGGGCCAGCGCTCGCGGGTTTCGGCGGCGAGTTCGCGCATTTTGGCGATGGCCATCTCGGGATACGCCTCGTAATCGAGGCAAAGGGTTTTTCGTCCCTGCGTCATCTCGCGAACGGTGCCGAGAAAGAGGACGACCGCTCCCGCTTGAACGGAGCGAATCTGTTCGGTAAGAGCCGTATAATCGATCGGTGCATCGGTGAGTTCGATGCCGTCGTGGACTTCGGTGCTGTTCATCGCTCGTCAGTTTTCCGGCGGGCCATTTCGTCTGTGTCGTCCGACACAACCTCTGTGCGTAGACATCGTTCCTGAAATGTGGTTCGGTCTCTCCAATTGACCACGTTCGCGGCTGAAAATCAACGCTCCCGCGCGGCGAATCGGGGAACTCTGTATTATAGGCGAGGGGCGGGCCGATTTCTCGTGAGAATTTGGGCCGCGAACGCGATTTCGTGGTGCGAAAAATGCCTTTCGCCGTTGTCGCCAGCCCGTAGCGGGTGACAATTGACGTTGCGAGAACTCCGCCGACTCGGGAAAATACGCCACAGAAACTTGACCTCGATACCGACTCAGGAGACGATTTATTCCCACGCCGCCGCCTTTTGCATTTCAAGAATGCATGAACCCCACCTGCCGCAAAACGTTCGGCATCGAGGCAACGCTCACCGCCTGCACCGAGTGCGGCGGACTGCTCGACGTCAACTACGACTGGAATCGCTTCGACGTTCCGAAGTCGTTGAAAGACTTCGAACTTCGCTGGAGCCTGCGGCATAACCCGCTCGATTTCAGCGGAGTCTGGCGATTCCGCGAACTGCTGCCGTTTGCCGATCCGCTCAAGATCGTGACGATCGGCGAGGGACAGACGATTCTCCGCCCCTCCGACGCCGTCGCCCGTTACACCGGCGTGAACGCGGGAAACCTGTTCTTGCAATACGAAGGGCTCAACCCGTCGGGAAGTTTCAAGGACAACGGCATGACCGCCGCGGTGACGCATGCGCGGATGGCCGGTGCGAAAATCGCCGCCTGCGCTTCGACGGGAAACACCAGTGCGTCGCTCGCGATTTACGCCAGCAGCACCGGACTGTTTCGCGCGGTGGTCTTCGTCGGCAGCGGAAAAATCTCGTTCGGCAAATTGTCGCAGGCTCTCGACCTCGGGGCGCAAACGATTCAAATCGACGGCGACTTCGACGACGCCCTTAGCCGGGTCCGGGAAATCTGCGCCAGCGAAAACATCTATCTGTGCAACAGCGTCAATCCCTTTCGGCTGGAAGGACAAAAGACGATCATCTTCCGCGTGCTCGAATCGCTCGGCTGGGAAGTCCCCGACTGGATCGTCGTTCCCGGCGGAAACCTCGGCAACACCAGCGCGTTCGGCAAAGCCCTGTTCGAACTGAAACACCTCGGACTCATCAACCGCATTCCCAGGCTCGCCGTCATCAATGCCAAAGGGGCGAACACGCTCTATCAACTCTACGAGAAAAAAGGCATCCGCTGGAACCACGGCTTGCCGAATCAAAATGTCATCGATCAGTTCTTCGAGCAGATGACCGCCGAGCGGCGGAAAGCGAATACGCTGGCGACGGCGATTCAGATCAATCGCCCGGTGAATCTGCTCAAAGCGCTGCGGGCGCTCGACGTCTGCGACGGCGTGGTTCGCGAGGTGAGCGATCAACAGATACTCGACGGCAAAGCGATGGTCGGCAAAGGGGGCTTCGGCTGCGAACCCGCCAGCGGCGCGAGCGTCGCCGGGGCGAAGTTACTTGTCGATGAAGGAACGATCGCCCCGTCCGACCGCGTCGTATGCATCCTGACAGGTCACGGTCTTAAGGATCCCGACGCCACGCTGGCGTATCACTCGGCGAATTTCGACTCGCCCGACGAACACACGGCGCTGCTGACTTCGCAGGGGGTGACGTCAACGCCGTTCGCCAATCATACGATCGAGGTGCCGAACGAGCTGGAGCGAATATTGGAAGCGATCCGGGCCGAGAATGCGTCTTGATTTCTTTTGATAGGACGGGGAAGATATAAGTGCAATTCCAAACTTTCTTCGCTTCTAAGAATCTATTCGGAAATGTTGGCAGTCCTGCGAGATGTTGTGCCCATTGCACCGCCTCGATACCATGAATTGTGTCCGAGCCAACTTTGCGGATAGCCTCTAAGAGAGATAACGGACCACCGCCATGATGAATTTCAACATCGAGTTAGAACAAGAAGACGACGGTCGCTGGCTGGGCGAAGTGCTGGAACTTCCCGGTGTTCTGGCATATGGCGACACGCGGAACGAAGCGATCGCGCGAGTCCAGGCACTGGCATTACGAGTCATCGCCGACCGCATCGAACATGGCGAAGCGGTGCCTCAGATGTCCAATGTATCCAAGCACACGGGACTTCAACCCGAAGATCTTTGATCCAAACTACGCCACCGAACATCATTGATGTCACACCGCTCAACTCTTGCGGCGTCGATAGACCATCAATCCGAGCGCTCCCGTCAATAACAGCGCCAGCGACGTCGGTTCGGGAACGATGGCCTGCGCGGGGGCGAACAGCAGTTCGATGTCGCTGCCGTCGCTCACGATGAACGGCTGAATGTAGAAATCCGAGACGCCGAAGTGAAACCATTGACCGTTCGTCGACTGCATCGCGTACTGCTGCTGCTGGACTTCATGTCCCGTGCCGATCTGCTCGTCGAGCGTGATGGTCACGAACACGTCGAAAAACGAATCGAACGTCCCGCCGGTCGGGTCGTCGTGCTGGGTGATATTCACCTCCCCCGTCGACGGCGGCGCTCCGAGATCGAGCTCGACGAACACATCGAAAAAGCTGTCGACCACTGCAACCGGTGCGACGCTTCTCAATTGCAGCGCCACGATTTCGATATCGATCGGTCCCGTCCCTCCCGCCGGCAACCCCGTCTCGCGTTCCACAATCGTGTCGGTGTTCGTGCCGGGAACCAGCGGCGAGGGAAACGGCGAACCGATGAGGCTGACGGGGATAACTCCCCCCCCGAACGTCGAGAAATCGACGTTCACCCAGGAAAACTGGCCGGGAACCACATGCAGCCAGTCGAACTCGCCCGCATCAATTTCACCCGCCCCCACCGGGCGCGAGCCGGCAAAAATGAGCCCCATGCCGATGAGCAACAACGATGTGGAGCGAAGCAGACATTTCATGATGGCCATCTCCCGCACGTAAGAATCAACCCGTAAATCCAACGACATCCACGCAGAGAACCACGACCTCATCCGTTCGATCATCCATCATGATGACCTAATTTTCGGGGCAGAGCAACAAAAATATCGGGAAATCTCCTATTTTTGGCATTTTTGCGTTCTGCGGCTTTTTCGGCGACTCGACGCCTGGGCATCGAAACCCGTCGATCGATCGACATTCCAACGCGCTTCGTCCGTTTGACGTATCAGACATAACTTTTCTTCAGCGCTCTTCGAGCTGCGTCTTTTTTCATCTGTTCTCATTCACGTGTGGGAAGTTGCCATGAATCCGCGCTGTTTCACCTTTCTGATCCCCGTGCTGTTGTTACTCGTCGGGTTTTTTCTCTTTCGCGGAACGGCGCAGCAGCGCGATCTCGCCGAGAAAGAGCCAAAACCTCCGCAGGCTGTGCCTCATGAATTTGACGAGTCCCGCGCCAAGCAAGACCCCGTCGCCACGAACTTACATATGCGTCCCGTTTACGGCTTTGCCATTCGCTGCCTGGCCTTCAGCCCCGACGGCGCGCGGCTGGTCACGGGGGAAGGTTCCGGCGTCGCGCGGCTGTGGAATTTTCCCGAAGGTGAGCAACTCCGCGAATGGGCCGCGCACGCCGATTGGGTCTTCGCGGCAGCGTTCAGTGCCGACGGCAAAACTATCGTCACCGGCGGCGGTGACAACCTCGTCCGATTCTGGGACGTCGCCACCGGCGAAAAGATCCAAGAACTCGCCGGTCACACCGACGACCTGCACGCCGTCGCCTTTGCCAAAAACGATCAACTGTTATTCACTGCAGGCGATGACCGCGCGGTTCGCGTCTGGGACGTCCCCGCAGGAAAACTGTTGAAAACGCTCCCCCGCCACGTGCTGCAAATTACCAGTCTGGCGGTCAGTCCCGATGAACGTTTTTTTGCCACCGCAAGCCGCGACAACACGGTGCGGCTGTTATCGCTCGACGACTTCGAGTTGCAGGCGATTCTCAAAGGACATACCGAAGGCGTCCTGTCGGTCAAATTCAGTCCCGACGGCAAGCAACTCGCCTCCGCCAGTTACGACGGTACGATTAAGATCTGGAACGGCCAAACCGGCGAAGAGGTCACGACGCTCAAGGGGCACACCGACCGCGTGCTCGCCATCGCCTTCAGCCCCGACGGCAAACGTCTCGCCTCAGCCGGCCGCGATTTGACGCTGCGCTTGTGGGACACCGACACTTGGCAGCCCTCGCCCGATTCGCCGCTCCCCATGCAGGTCGATATTTCGGACATCGCCTACACCCCCGACGGCCGCTACCTGCTGAACACAACGACCGACTCCCGCGTGTTGGTCTGGACCACGTCGCCCTTCAAATTTCTGAAGGAGTTCTACGCGCCGCTGCCGCCGGTGAAGGAAAAGGAGAGGTTAGAGACGAAGGAGGTTGTACGGTGACAAAACCTCGAAGAATTCAGATGCTGGTGTGCATCGGCGTGCTCGGCCTTATCGGCTACCCTCATCGACCTCGAACGAGAGTCTTACAGAGGTGGCTGAGCGATGTTTTGACAATCGCCACACGACGCGGAAAGAACGAAGCAAAACTCTTCGAAGCCGAACGACCGACGAGACACAAGGGAAGACAAAACCGACTGGCTCAGAGACCGTAATCTTCATCGCACCCCGAATGCCCTTTTTTCTGCCAGTTTTTTGAGGAGCATCCGTGGTTTCGCCCAAAGTCCGCCTTGACAGAAAACTTCCTATAGGTGCCACCCGAAGAGTCTGTTAGCATGTTGTGTGGTTGATAGGGATAGGCGTCTCAATCAGAAGAGGCATCGATGTCGCCAGTGGCGCCCGGTGTCAAGTGAGTTCGTAAACGGTCTTAATTGAGGTTCAACTCGTTTTCCTACATTTTTCCAGGATGAAACATGCCGGATGTAGCGAAACGCAACTAAGGAATAGAAAAGAGCACCGGCAGCCGCCCGTGTATATGAGACCATTCGATGATGTGTGCCAGCATAAAAATGCTGACAATGAGCGAACAATCGACGACCGCTCGCGTAAATATCGACGGCGTGAAATACATCACGTCTGGACTGGTCAACAACGACGGTTTCGGAAGAAAACGTGGCGTCGAGCTGGCGTAGCGATCAAATGATTCACCGAAAAGGGAACGGAGATGACGCTCTTCTTCCAAAATCGCCGGCCAGTGCGTGGCGAAAAACAAGAGCATCAAAAAGGCAGAAGCGGCGAGCGACTGAAACGCCAGCCCGGCTCCTGCAAAACTGACGAAGCTAAAGAAATACAGCGGGTTGCGCACCATTGAATACGGCCCGTCCGTGACCAGTTGTCTGTTCTTTCGTCCGGAGATGAAAGCTGAGGTCCAGGCGCGCCCGAAGCCGCCGATCAGCAGCATCAAGAACCCGGCGGCCTCCATCATCAGGTCGAAGAGGCCGTCTTCCGTGTATCTATGCTGTGAAAACAGCAACACGCCCGTGACGACAGCAACCGAAACGACTTTGACCGTGACAATGCGACGTTTCGTGACCGTTCTAGGTAGGGGCAATGCGATCGAAGACATTCCTAAAGGACTAAGATTCTGATCGGATACTAGAGGCATTGTTATCTCCCGTCTACGTCGAGCATGCGAGTCCATTTCTTTAAAAAGCGGAGGACGAAAAACGCTATCGTCCCGCTTGCCAGCACAATCTGCCACACCGCATCGATGAAGATTTGCCCGTCGACGACCGAGTGCCGGGCCAGGTTGAGACCGCCGTACGCGACGGTCAATCCGAGGATGCCGCAATACTCGCGGCGCAGCACGGTCTTTAGAGAAAAACGAAGGGGCGCGCTTTGCCACTGCGAGAGCCGCGGGACAAACGCCGGTGTTCGCTCGGCCCATTCCGAATAATCTCGCCCAAATTTGTCGGCTAGATACAACTCTTCGGCGGACATAATGCGCTCGTAATACAGCCAAAACGCCAAGATATATAGGGCAACGATGATGACGTCGCTGACGCTGAGCATGATGCCCAACCACATGAGAAAATTGCCCACATACAACGGATGTCGAACAACCGAATACAATCCTGCGACATTTAACACCGTGGCTCGTTGGTTTGACGTATTGCGGCCGGATGTTCCTCCAGGCACAAATCCAACCGTCATCGCACGAACGAATAGTCCGCACAACGACACGCCGAAGCAGGCATACGCCCACCAATCGTCCGATGGACTGCGCTGTCCTTCGGGCGATATCTGCAACAGCGCCACGGCAATGGGAATCAGCAGAAACATCGGGACATAACTTCGGTGGCGAAAAAGAAATTCACCGTGCCGATGCATTTCGGAGACGATCATGGTGCAGGCCTTTGCAATACGCGTTCGTGGGACGACGTTCTTTCATAACAAAAGTGTCGAACCGTTCGTCGGCTTATACGGCTCTTCTAGTAGTTGGGTCATGAGTTAAAACGGCAGAATTCGACGGGTGCTGTGTCACGTTCAATCCGCCGCCGGCGGTCGAAGCGCGGGACGTTCGACTTTTCTCTCTTCCGAGAAAAGAATTTCGTGCAGCGTGTAGCGGTGGTCGTAGACTTCGAAATCGCGAGTCTTAATGCCGACGTCGTTGAGCATGCGCGAGGTCCACGACGGCCACGGCGACCACTGCGCGCCCGGCGAGGCCAACAGATTGACGGGCAACCACAACAACGTCGCAGCACAGGCGGCAACCGTCAGCACAATGGTCGCGCCCTTCGCCGTCAATCGCCGAGCCGGCTGACGGCGATCACTCTCCGCGGCTTGTTGGGCGATTCGAACGAGGCGGCGTGCCCGTTCAACCAACTCGCAGCGGTTGCGGACAAATGCCAGAGATGCCTTCGCGCGATCTTCACTCGTGGTTTGTTCGACGATCGTTAACAGCGTTTTGAGATAACGAACGATGTCGGCGCGAGATTGTACAACCTCGTCGTCGCACATAAACTCGCGAGCCAACCCCGACTCGCGCGCCGCCCACCACACCATCGGATGATACCAGAATAAGATTTCAACGCTTCTCTGGAGAAACAACTGCATCGGATGGCCGGTGCGCAGATGAGCCAATTCATGCCGCAGAACATACTTGAGTTCGTCGCGTTCATAGGTCAGCAATTGGTGAGGAATGACAATGTACGGCTGATGAAACTGCCAACAGAAGGGCGTTGTTGTTCTGACCGTGCTGACGAGTCGCACCGTCCGTTCATGAATTTGCGGATCATCGTCCACATTTTCGTCCAGAGAAACCACGTCGGGCTCCACGGCTTTGCAGCTTCGTATAAACCTTTCCGCCTGAATCGAGCGAAAAACAAACAGAACGAGCGAACCGCCGCATCCGATCAGCCACCCATACAACAGAAAACGTCCCAGTTGCGTTTCGAGCGTCACGATTTCGAATGCCGTCGGCCGGGTGAGAGGCCGCATTGGCTGAAGCAAACGTACGTGCGGCAGAAAGACGCCACAGACGACCAGCAGCAACAACAGGATGTAACAAGCGGTCCACAACCCGCACTTTGTCCGTTCGTTCTCCGTCCAGTGGCCGATCCAATAGGTCGCGACCACGACCAGAGTCGCTTGCAAGGAGAGGGAGATGAACAGCTCCAGGAACTGAATGGCGATCATGAGTCGGATTCCAGTTGTTGAATAACGGCTTTCAATTCTTCGATATCGTCGCGGTTCATCGATCGACTGCCTAGCAGGCTCATCATGAGCGCTTTGACCGAGCCTCCGAAAAAGGCCCCGGTCAGGTTCTCGGTCATAGCCTGTTGCACCTCTTCTCGCGGGACGACCGGTTCATAGACGAAAGCACGCCCGGCTTTTCCGCACCGACGAATCACTCCCTTATTTTCCAGCGTGTTCATCGTTGACATAACAGTCGTGTAGGCCAGCGGACGATCCAAGCGATCGACCACGTCTTGAACCGTCGCTCGCTGATGTTGCCATACGATTTCCATCAGTTCCAGTTCGCATCTCGTCAGTTGTCGTTGGCGCATCGACGGCTCCTTGGTGCAAACAGTGGGTGAATTCGTTCCACCTCGGCTACTTTGTCCGTACCGCAATCGACGTCAATCATCCGCGCGACGAGCCAGCCGTTGATATTCTCGTGAGTCAATCTGTTGGGAAACGGCCTCAACACGCCCATCTCCCCATAAAAAATTCGCACCACCGGGGTGCCGGCTGGCAAATTCACATTCGTCGCACAAATCGCAATTCGGAGAGGTCCAGGCGTTTCCGACGAGTCGGCAGTTCGCATCGGCTCCCTGCCGGTCCACACCCAGCCAGGTCGAAGGGACGCGGGCCATCGTTCGTTCGCCGACGATGATCGTATTGCTGCTTCCGCGTTGAAGTTCGATCAGCCGTATCGGCCGCAACTCGATAAACGTTCCGTCGCCGGTCGGCGGCGGATTCAATTCATCCGGCTCGTTTGTCCCGAACACTCCGAAGTAGTTTGCAGTAGGAAGTTCGAACAACGGTCCGGAACTTCCTGCCGATTCATCTTCCCATGCGAGCATAAACGTCGGCGCGGTGGTGTCCGATGGGCAAAGCAGCAAACCGATCGACGTCTGGCGCACGACGGTGTTGTGGGGATGGGTGAGCAATAGGTTGCGGTAGGTCCGGTCGTAGATCGGTCGTTGTTCCAGAAAGGGAAGCAATGGGACGACCCAGCCATAAGCGGACGTTTTTGTCGCCTCCCACTGCCATCCGGCCGGAAATGAACCGCAAATGTCATGGTAGTTGTGAAGGGCCAGACCGATCTGTTTGAGCTGGTTTTTGCATTGAAGCTGCCGAGCGGCTTCACGGGTTGCTCCGATCGCTGGCAAGAGGATCGCCGTGAGCACGCTGACGACGCCCATCACGATCAGCAGTTCCAGCACGCTGAATCCGTCACGAGCGGCCGTAAGCAGCGACGAACAATGCGCAGCAGGTGACCTCAACCGTCTCCGAACGTATTCGATGCCCTGCGGCCGCTTCGCCATGATCGACGGATCCCTCCGAGAAAGTCATCCCTGATTCGCGGCGATTTATACGGGAGGACTAGTAGTTGGTCAAGAGCGAATTCGCCGGGTGCCACCTATAGGAAGTTTTCTGTCAAGGCGGACTTTGGGCGAAACCACGGATGCTCCTCAAAAAACTGGCAGAAAAAAGGGCATTCGGGGTGCGATGAAGATTACGGTCTCTGAGCCAGTCGGTTTTGTCTTCCCTTGTGTCTCGTCGGTCGTTCGGCTTCGAAGAGTTTTGCTTCGTTCTTTCCGCGTCGCGTGGCGATTGTTAAAACATCGCTCAGGCACCTCTGTAAGACTCTCGTTCGAGGTCTATGAGGATCAAAGAGCGTACGTGATTCAAAACGGCGGGTTCATTCACCACACCCTGCCGAGATCGAAGGCTATGGGCGAGATCGATACGCTGCTTCGTTGCGCAGGACGGTGATGCACCACCGGCGATACTCGCATCTTTTCGGACGCGGCATCGACTCTATTCCCAAACAACGCTCCCCTTCCGAAACAGCCCTCCCCTTTCCAAACACGGCATCCATTCCCCAACATCGATCGGAAAATGATGCAAAGCATCAACGCCTCTATAGGCGTGTGGTTGCGCGGAAGCGGGTCGGCACCAGGCCGAGTTCGCTTCACGGTATCGGCCACTGACCACTGACAACGGACCACTGACCCGGAAAACGCCCGCGCTTGAGTCATCCTCCCAAAGTATTGTTTGCAATGGTACGCAGATCCGCGCAAAGTCCTGCTTTTGCGCGCGCGAGTGACGCTTTTGAGCGCGCGAGTGGCACTTTTGCGCGCGTTTAGTGCGCGCAAAAATTCATTTCAAACAACTTTTCGACGGGTTGTTTGCCAACTTGTACCTCCCAGTTTATCCATATTTCGGACTGGTTTGTCGGCGAATTTGCGTGTCTGGCAGCAGTGGGTGATTTGATGTTGCCTGGTTTTCCTTAGTTGCCTGGATTGTTGGGTTGGGAGGGGCTTCTTCGACAAAAGTCGCCGGTTTACATGCACGCGATGACATGCGTGCGCAGCGCACTTTTTGCGTCGTCGGCGAGGGGATCGTAAAGGCTGACGGCGTCATGAGTTCGATTTCGGACACGACGTCGATTCTGGCGCGCTTTTTTGCGCTGAAATGCGCGCAAAGCATCGATTTTTGTCGGTTTTGGTGGTTTTTTGTCACTTTTGCGCCCGTTTTTGCGGCCTGAAGGCACCCTCATCCGGCCTTCGGCCACCTTCTCCCGGAGGGAGAAGGGGTTATGACGCGCGTAAATTGCGCGCAGATGCGCATTTCGCTGCATTTTTGGTCGATTTTCGCCCCGCGATTTTCAAACTCCTTGTTTCACGTGAAACGGGGCTTGGTTGTGGGGGATGGGTTTCACGTGAGACGAGGCATACGCTCACGATGGCATCCGCCCTTCACTCCGTCGGAAACGCCCCCGGCATCGTCCAGGTCCATTCGCTTTTGTACGGTACGTTCCATGCCGTGACGTCGGTCGGTTCTCCTTCTTTGGACCACGAGACGAAGCCGCCGTGCAGGGCTCCCGTGGTGAGGAGGGTGCGTTCGGCGGGCCAGGTTGGCTTGCCGGTATGCATCATCTCGCTGATGCCGCCCAGCAGCACGCCGAAGTGGCGGAAGGGGCGGTTTTCTTCGAGTTTCGTCCAAACCCCTTGCACGCCCGACTCGTCGCGCCAACCGGTCGTGAACTCGGCGACGGCACCGTTGAGCATGAACATGCAGCCCTGCAAGCCGTCTTCGTATTCGAGGATCATCACGGCAGGCTCGGCGACGAGCGCGGGGAGGTCGTCCCATGTCAGCTTCGGCTCTTTCGGCTGCGCGGCGAGGGCGGCGTTGACGACTTCGATGTCGAAGAGACCGTCACGGCCCGCCTGCCAGACCTGATCTCCCTTCAAACCGCGAACCGACTTGAGGCCGGTCTCGCCGCCGGGGCGATTCTCGGCGAGACATTGCAGTTGTTCGAGCGAATGGAAGCCGTACGCTTCGTGTCCGCCGTAGCCGAGCGAGACGATTTTCAGCAGTTTTTTGCCGGGGTCGGTGTTGATTTCGGGGACGCGCCATGCGGAGGAGACCGACGAGCCCGCCATGAAGGGAATCTTGAGCCGGACGGCGTCGTCGTACATCGCGCGGGCGTCGGGGCCGTTGTGCGAGAGGTGCTTATCGGAGAAGACCGGCACGATTTTACCCGATTTTTCGAAGAGGGCGACGATCTCTTTCCAGAATCGCTGCTTGGGGAATTCGGTCTGCCCGTAGACCGAATCGGGATACTTGCCATGCTCGGCGATCAGCAGCACGCCGTCGACGGCGAGTTCGCCGGTCCCGAGAGTCAGTGCGTCGGCGATGGTTTCGCTCTGGCGGATGCCGTATTGTTCGCAGACCTTTACGCCGAGGTCGTTATCGGCTTTTTGGTCGGCGTACATCGAGACGATTTCGAGGCCGGGGTATTTTTCCGAACCGTCGAGTTTGTCGCCGAGAATCACGCGGCCGACAATGACCTCGGCGTGGGAGTTGGTGCTATAGACGGTGACGACCGCGGCGAGCTTTTTGACGTCGGCCGGGTCGGCAGCGTGGGACGTGGTCAGCGCGAGGAGAATCGAAGCAGAAAGAGCGATCGAACCGAGCCGGTTTATCTTCATGGATATAATCCTCGTTGGCAGCCTGTCATCGTCGATCAAAAGTTGCTTAGAAATGCTAACACAACCTCTGTGCGTAGCCTTTTTCGGCTAGAATCGTGGCGTTTTGAACAAGCCCAACCGGTTGTGTTAGCGTCTCTTATGCATCTTCCCAGAAAGGTCGGAGCCGCGTCAAGCAGGGCAGGCGAATCGGTACTTCCGCAAGATCGTCTTGAGATGACTTTCGCATTACCGGTATACTCCGGCAACGATGTGATTCGCCAATCGCGCTTCGTCGTGATTCGCCCTTCCGATTTTGCTATTCGTTCTTGAAGCGGTCCCTTTAATGTCATTCCCCGATGATTCCGCCCATGCATCTGATTTTGACGACGTGCCGGACGACTTCGACTCCGGTCTGTTCGACGAACCCGACGGTTTCGCCGCGGGGGAACCGTCTGCCGGCGAGATGTTTCCGCTCGAGGATGAATTCTCGGCGGACGACCTGGAGCAAGCGTATCGCCGGGCGCTGGAAGTTCTCGACGAGGCGGATCAGTCGGCTCAGGGGGAAGCCGTCGACGTCGCTGTGCATAACGTCGTCGCGCCGGCGTTCGCCGATGTTCCGTTCGGCGAGAGACACGAACAGGAGAATTCCGTCACCGAAGTTGTCGCTGAGGTCGAGGCATCGGCTCCCCTCTCGGAAACGGTTGCGAGAGACGAGATTCTTTCCTCGCGGAATCGGACCGAGGGCGCCGATTTGCCTGAACTCTCGCCGGGATTGCCGCTCACGCCACGGCATGTCATCGAGGCGGCATTATTCGTCGGCGGCGCACCGCTGACGACGAAAAAACTGGCGAGCCTGTTCAAGGGCTCGTACGAAAACGCCTACATCGAACAGCAGATCGACGATCTCAATCGGCATTATCTCGCGCAGAATCGCCCCTACCAGATTCAGTTGGTCGAAGGGGGACATCGTCTCGCTCTGCGGCCTGAATTTGATAAGATTCGGCAGCGGGTGTTCGGCTATGGGCCGAAGGAAGTCCGCCTCTCGCAGGATGCGCTCGAAGTGCTCGCGCTGGTGACGTATCAGCAGCCGATTTATCGCGACAAGGTCGAAGAATGCGGCAAGAAAAACGTTTCGAACCTCCTTAATCAACTCGTCCGCCGCGAACTGATCGCCGTCACCCGCGGCAAGAACGCGAAAGATTTGACGTATCGCACCACGCCGCGGTTTCTTTCTTTATTCGGCATCGGTTCGCTCGATGAGTTGCCGCGGCCGGACGATCTGGCGTTTAAGTAGTCGAGAGACAGAGTGAGACGTTATGGTTATTGAGTCTCAGGTTAATCATGTCACAAAATGAGACCTGGTGATGGATAACCTCGTGTGCATTCAACGAGTCGAGCATCGGTCGATTGACGCCTTGTCTTCAGCCCCGAAGGGGCGTTCATTTTCCTAGCCCGCATTGCGCACCGCGTTTCAACGAAAATGCCTCCACGTGCGTATAAGTT
>JBBECD010000105.1:36519-123728 GCA_040881995.1 Planctomycetaceae bacterium | reverse complement strand
ACGCCTAAAACTGAAGCGACTCTACCCCAAGATTAAAGCCTGACAGAGCACTAGCATATTCCGTATTTTATCGTCGGTATCAATGTGGATGTCACGATTTACGTAAATTGATCGAAGCAATGCGAGCTGCGTCAGGCATCCCTGATTTTAACATGTGGTTTGGAGATCTAACGCAACAGCAATATTCGCAAGAAGTATTTCAAGGATTTCGCCAATGGTTGCAAACGCAGCAGCAACCGCCGGCGAATCAATGAGCACGGTTGCCAAAGCCCTCGTAGGTTAGGACGCTCGTCAACATAACTTACGGAATTCGATATTCGTCGCCTGATGTCGCTTCATGGTCATACAACTGACGCCGAGGTGATGAGTGTATCGTCGCTACAATTTGGCGAGCACTGGTCTATCAACTGACACAGGAGCGATTGGAGAACAATAGATGAAAATGCTGAGGTGGCCGACTGAATCCGAGCAGCACAAATACATGCGGATGCGGAAATCGCAGAACATCCAAAAATGTCGGAACTCCAAAGCAGAAGCATGGATGATGGAAAAGTTGTTGCGAATGTGCTTCACGTGGACACGCCAAGCTACTTGGGGCTACCGATTATTTGATTTTTGGAATCATGACCTTGGATGTGCCGTTGAAGTCGACGGGCCGGAGCACGACGCCGGGTACGACTTGTACCGCGACGAATACAATTTCCGTCGAAGTGGAATCATGGTACTGCGTGTGCCAAACTTCTCCGAATCGGACGCCAAGCACGCGCTCGACCTCATTGATCGCCTCTCGAATTGGTCGGCGCGACGTTCACATCTCGGCCTTGACCGACGCACTAAGAAAGCGCGTCGTGAACTTTCTTCAATGATTTTCAACTCATCACTGCTTCTAGCATACATTGAGAATGTCTTGTCCGAGGAATTGCCGTGGGACGATTGGAGGGAAAAGCAGATGGCCGCATCCTCGAGTATGCGTCAGCAGACTCTATTTTGATGACGGTTTACGGGGCATATTGCGGCAGTTCCATAGGACATGCTTCGCCCCCATTAATGCTACGGTCACGTGATCGCGGCAGACGCGGCTTGCTCCACTGGCTTCTGGCATGCGGAGGATGGCGATGAATTTCGAATGGTGGGCTGACGTCGGTAAATATATTGTTGCCATCCTCGTGGCGGCTGTCGGGATTCTCTTGTACTTCAAGAAAGAAATCTTTGACCAAATTTTGGCAGCCGTACAAGACCGCTACGATCGGCGAATGGAGCATCTCAGAACGGAGCTTGGTCTCCAGGCATTCCGTGACGAGACGCAATTCGCTGCGCTCCACGCCCGGCGAGCCGTGGTAATTGCGAAAACATATCGGCTCATGCGCGATATGGTTAAGGCGACAGAACGATTCCCGGGTGACCTTGAACAACTCCCTGGTACTCCCGCGTCAGAACGGCTTGAAGATGTTTCGACTGCCTTAGCTGCTTTTAGGTCTTATTATGCCCCGCGTCAGCTTTACTTCCCGAAATCAACGGCGGACCGAATAGAGTCGCTTCGAAGCGGCTGCTTTGGCGTCGTTCAAAGTTTTCGACGGATTCCGCCGGACGACAAAAAAATAGAGTCGGTATTTCAGCGGCTTACCGATGAGCTTCAACCATTATTTGAACGTTTGGAAGCCGAATTTCGAGAGCTCTTGGGTATTGTTGAATGACGGCGGGTGGCACTGTCGAACAGCCACCAAAACTCAATTGATTTTTGGCGTGCAACAGCGGGTAGCCCCCGATTGCTTGTCAACCGGGGACGCGAAGCGACGAGAGGCTTGACGTACCAACGAGTCGATGTCTCTTGTTGCCCCACAAAGAGCCGCAGGGTTTATCCCTGCGGTCTTACACTGTAGAAGGCGACGTCGAAGACCGCAGGGGTAAACCCTGCGGCTCTTTGAGAAGAAAAGTGGCTCTTTGAAGTGAAGCGAACTTTGACGCGAAGCGGCTCTTTGACGTGAAGCGAATTTGAGGCAAAGCGAACAGGGGGGCGAGCGATGGATGATCCCGTGGCGCTGTTCATCACTTGGACGACCTATGGCACTTGGCTGCCCGGCGACGAACGCGGCTATGTCTCTAACGCGATCCTCCCTCAAGGCGGCTCGCTCCCCAAGCAGAATCAGTTCGATACCCCCTACGTCGTCGGCGATGCGCATACGCACGGGCGGGCCCGCGACCTCCAGAAATCGCCGGCGGTCTGGTTGACGGCGGCGGAAGCGCTCGTCGTCGCGAACTCCCTCGTCCGCGTGGCGACCGAGCGCGGCTGGATGATTTTACGAGCAGCCGTCATGTCGAATCATGTCCACACGGTCGTAATCGACTGCCCACTCGACGGCCCGGCGGTTCGTCGGGTTCTCAAGGGGAACACCCAGGCCGACCTGAGCAATTCGGTCGGAGAAAACCGGCGCTGGTGGACGAGGAGAGGCAGCGACCGGCGTCGCTGCGGAGAGCGATCGATCGGCGAGACGGTTCGATACGTGGCGAATCAATGGGGAAAAATGGCAGAGGTGATCGAGAACGTGGTCGTTATCCCTTCATGAGAAGACAAAGAGCCGCAGGGTTTATCCCTGCGGTCCTAAGAAATGTAGATAGGAAAACCGCAGGGGTAAACCCTGCGGCTCTTTGAAAACGTTCCCATTCCCCAACATCGATCCGACATTGGTGCGAAGCATCAACGCCCCGCATAGGCGCATGGTTGCGCGGCGCGGGTTGGCGGCTGGCCGAGGGGATCGTCGGGCGTCTTCAGGGAACGCCGCAGACGCTCCATTAACCGCGAATCCCGAAGACACCTGCCCTTGCGCCCTCCTCCTAAAATGGTGTTCAAATTTGTGCGAGAAATGCGCAAAGGTACGCCCAAGTGGCGTTTTTGCGCTCGCGAGTGTCGCTTTTGAGCGCGCGAGTGATGCTTTTGCGCGCGTTTCGTGCGCGCAATTTGCATTTCATACAACTTTTTGCGGCGATGTTTGCTATCCCATTCTTCTCGTTCTTCCCATGTTCCGGTCCCATTTGTTCTGGAATCGCCGTGTTTGCCATCGGCGAGTGATTTGGGGCTACCGGATATACCCAAACCACCTGGACTGATGCCCTGAGAGGCACTTCCTCGACAAAACTCGCCGATTTATATGCACGCAATGACATGCGTGCGCAGCGCGCATTGGCGCGCACCGGTGAGGGGTTCGTAAGGGCTGACAGTGTCAGGAGTTGGATTGCAGACACGACGTCGATTTCGGCGCGCTTTTTTGCGCTGAATTGCGCGCAAAGCGTCGTTTTTTGTCGTTTTTGGTGGTTTTTTTGGCGTTTTTGCGCTGCAAATGCGCCGTCATCCGGCCTTCGGCCCCCTTCTGCAGGTGGGAGAATGGTTTAGGACGCGCACAAAGTGCGCTGCGACGCGCATTTCGCTGCATTTTCGCTCGATTTTCGTCGTGCGATTTTCAGACTGCTTGTTTCACGTGAAACATCGCTCGGTTGTGGGGGATGGAGGGCCGTTTCACGTGAAACGGGGCGGGCGACCGTCCCTCGACTCTTGACTATCTCTGGCACATCACCTTCCGCTTCAGCATCCCGCAAAAATCGGACGTGCAATTCTTCGTGTCGACCCACATCCGCGAGCACCACGACAGATCTTCGGTCGACTCGGCGATCGTCGGTTCTATCAGGACGATCGTCCGGCCTTCTTGGTAGACCTTCGATTCGACGATGCCTACGGCGAGGCTGGCGGGGGAGACGCGCGACGGCTTCTCGGCGTGCATCATGCGGCACGACATCAGGGCGTCGGTGGCGTACTCGGCGCAGTGGATTCCTTCTGAGCGTCTGCCGGTGACGTGGTGCGTGATGTCGTAGGGGCGGCCGAGTTGGCCGTCGAGATAGACTTCGAGCTGCCGTGATTTTTCGGCGGTCAATGGTTTGCGCGGATGGAAGACGTAAATCTCGGCGGGGTTCTGGTCTTCGAGATAGTTCGCCAGCGTCTGGCAGCGAACCCCCTTGCCGGCGGTGGAGTCGTAGACGATGACGGCTTCATTCCGGCGGACGATGACGCCGACGTGCGTGTACGGGCTCTGCGTGTACGCCTTGACGGCGAGGCAGTCCCCCTGACTGAAGATCAGCGTCCCGGTGACGACTTCGCGTTGGAGCATCGCGTGGGGGTTTTCGACATTCATTGGAGTTTTCGCGGCGACGGCGTCGGATGCGTCTCCCGCGAGCAGCGTTAGAATCAACAGGTAATGGGCCGACATGGTTCCCCCCTTTGGGAATTGGTCATTGGGAATTCGTTAGTCATTATGCCCGCTGTGCATCGTCCCTGTAAGTAGATTACGTCGTTCGCCACCAAACAGTTCAAAAAAATGTGCGACTCATCCCCCGTCACCTAACCCCTCGCCCCTCGCCCCTATTCTTCACAGCACGCGGCAAATAAAGCATTTCAGATATTCGCTCTCCGGGCAATACGTCGAGACGGGATGATCGGGGGCCGCGCCGCGGGCTTCCAGAACTTGAATGGGGCGATGAGACCGCTGGGCGACGTCGGCGAGAATTTGGGCGAACATCTCGCGGCTGACGTGGCCGGTGCAACTGCACGTCACGAGAATCCCGCCCGGTTTAAGGACGTCGACCGCTAGGCGATTCAAGCTGTGATAGCCGCGAATCGCTTTGTCGATCCCTTTGAGATGCCGCACCATCTTCGGAGGATCGAGAATCACCACGTCGAAAAGTTCCTGATTCTGCTGGAATTTCTCCAGCGTTTCGAAGACCGCCCCCTGCTCGAAGCGGGTGCGGTCGCCGATGCCGTTGAGTTCGGCGTTCGCCTTGGCCAGCTCGATCGCCGTCGCGGAGGAATCGATGCCGAGGCAAGACTTCGCCCCGCCGAGTTTGACGGCGGCGAGCGAAAAACCGCCGGAGTAGCAGAACAAATCGAGCACTTTCTGACCGTGGCAATACCTGGCGATCGCCGCGCGGTTGTCGCGCTGATCGCAGTAGAAGCCGGTTTTCTGTCCCTGACGCAAATCGATGCCGAACGACACGCCGTTCTCTTCGATGAACATCGTCCGCTCGGGTTCTTCCCCGGCGAGCAAGCCGTCTTCGAGTTCGAGCCCCTCGGCTTCGCGAATCCCTTTCTCCGTCCGCAGCCAGATGCCGCGCGGTTTGAGTTTTTCCCTCAGCAGGCTGATGATCTCTTCGCGGCGACATGCCAATGCCAGAGAGGTAAACTGCACGGCAAGCCAGTCGCCGTAACGGTCGACGGTGAGGCCGGAGAGTCCGTCGGCTTCGCTGTTGACGACGCGGTATGCGCTGGACGAGCTGGCGTCGGGAAACAACAGCCGGCGGAGATCGATCGCCTCGTCGAGCCGACGCGACCACAATTCGCGATCGAGCGGCGTCTCCTGGTCCCAGCCGTACATGCGGACGCGGATGTTGCTATGCGGGTTGTAGATCCCGCGGCCGATGAATTGCCCTTCATTCGAGGCGAGAATGATTTCATCCCCCGGAGCAGGGTCGCCTTCAACGATTTGAATCGCCCCCGCGAAGACCCAGGGATGCCGGCCAAAAAACGGCTGCGCCCGGCGCGGTTTGATCCGCACAAGTGGGAGTTGAGCGGTCGATGTGGTCGTGGAGTCGATAGACATGGCGTGCTTTCAGGGGATGAATCATCTCGTTTCCATGCTCTGCTTGGGAACGCAAGTCTTCGAAGCCCCTGCTTCGCGAGCGCGCGGTCGAGGAACCCGGATGTGAATCAGCAAATGCAGACGTTATCCCGGCGGAACGTGCTGTTCCAACTCGGCGAGATACGCCAAGAGCCGGTCGCGTTCGTTGGTGAGATGGCGGACGCGGAGCAGCGAGCGGACGCGGGTGGTCAGTTCCATGCGGTTGATCGGCTTCGAGAGAAAATCGTCGCAGCCGGCGGCGACTCCTTTTTCGATGTCCCCCATTTCATTCAAAGCCGTGACGATGAGGATGGGAATGTCCTTCGTCATCGGGTTCTGCTTGAGTTGCTGGCAGACTTCGTACCCCGAGAGTTTGGGCATCATGATGTCGAGCAGCACGATGTCGGGACCGAAGCTGGCGACCTTGTGCAACGCCTCTTCGCCGTCGTAGGCCATTTCGATCTCGTAGCCTTCGCCGGACAGGTACGCATCCAGCAGTTCGCAGTTTTGCTGGTTATCATCGGCGATCAAAATTTTCGAAACGGTCGGAGCGGTTTTTATCGGCATGATGCGCTTTCCGCAGGTAGATCTGGAGTTTTGGTGGATTATAGTAAGTTTTGCAGCCGTCGAAAAGATGATCGGCTTGATCGGGAGATGGGGAGATGGGGAGTGAAGACTTCTTACTCCCCATCTCCCAATCCCCCGATCTCCCCATCGCCGGAGGCTACCTGCGGCGTTCCCTGAATCAACCGCCGCAGGAGAACTTCATTGATGCGGCCGCGGAAGCGGACTTTGCCATCGCAGACGACAACCGGGATTTTATCGGCGTAATCCGCCTGCCAGACGGGGTTCGATGTGATATCGCGGAGTTCGGGTCGAGGCAGGTAATCGCGATATTCGCCGATGATCACGTACGCTTCTTCGCAGAGCGGGCAGTTGTCTTTGGTGAAGAGTTCAATCCGGCGGAATCGCAAGCCGGGTTGGTCGGCGCGCCAACTCGTCTTCACGAACCGCCGCGGTTGTTTCTTGACGAGCACGGCGCCAACGACCAGTGTCGCCGCTCCGATGAAACCCCACAATGTCTGATGCCGATACCAGAACCCCGGCATCGAAAACGGCAGTCCCGCGGTCCGTTCCCACACGCTGAGCGTCATCAAACCCGCCCCCAGCCAGAGCAGAACGATGCCTACCCACTCCGCAGGAGTCGGCGGGCGTGAGTCGTCATTGATGTGAGGCGTGTGGTTCATACGAGCATGTTAAGAGGCAGCGTGTGAAGTGGCAATGACTATGAATTGAGATAGGGGGATCGGGAGATGGGGAGATCGGGAGAAAAAGACTGGGGCCACTTTGCCCTATTCTCCTCTCCCCATCCCCCGATCTCCCCATCCCTCATCACGCCTTTGCCACTTCAACGAGGTTATCGAAGAACGTCGCGCCGCCGCCGAAGTCGGTGAGCGCGGTCGATGTCGTGAGATTGGCGTTCCCTTTGCCGCCGGTCAATTTATGCCACCAGATTCCCTCGGCGACGACCAATCCCGCATGAACGGTGTCGCTGATAGCGGCAACCGCTTCAAACTCGCCGCGATCGTTTCCGATGCGGACACGGTCGCCGTCCGTGAGCGAACGCGATTGGGCGTCGGCGGCTGAGATGAGCAACACCGGCACTTCGCCGGGAACGCGCAACGACGGGATATTCACGAACGACGAGTTGAGAAACTGCGGCCGCGGCGGGCTCAGAAGTTGCAGCGGATACTTGGCGGCGAGATCGGGTTTTGACTCGCGTGATTCCTTCGGTGGCAGGTACGTCGGCAACGGATCGAACCCTATTTTCTGCAGGCGTTCGCAGTAGAACTCACATTTGCCGCTCGGTGTGGCGAAATTGCCCTGAGCATAGGGGGTCAGTTCGCGCGGCAGGTTGAGTTTTACCGAACCCTCGGCTTTGAGGCGGTCGAGCGTGATGCCGCGTAATGCTTCGGGGACGTTGGATTCGTTCTCCCAGAGCGCCACGCGGGCGAGTTCTTCGTCGGAAACGTCAAACAATTCAGATTCGAATCCCAGTCGCGCGGCGAGTTGCCGAAAAACTTCAGTGTTGGGCTTCGCTTCCGCCAGCGGTGCAATCGCCGGTTGATTGGCGAGGACGTAATGATGCCCGTACGACGTGTGCAGGTCGAAATGTTCGAGCTGCGTCGTCGCGGGGAGCACGACGTCGGCGTAGTCGACGGTGTCGGTCGGAAACTGCTCGTGCACGACGGTGAAGAGATCGTCGCGGCGGAGTCCCTTGAGCACTCGCGTTTGATCCGGCGCGACCGCCGCCGGGTTGCTGTTGTAGACGTACATTGCCAGCACCGGCGGGCCGGGGAGTTCACCGGCGAGCGCCTCGGCGAGTTGAACCATGTTGATGGTCCGCGTCCCCGGCGGAATGAGATCGGGCCGCTGCAGGGCTTGCGTGTTGAGCGGATAGTACCCGCTGGTCGAGAGCAAAATCCCCCCTGCCCTGTGTCGCCAGGCACCGATGGTCGCGGGAAGACAGGAAATCGTGCGGACGGCCATCCCGCCGCCGTAATGCCGCTGCATGCCGTAGTTGATACGGATCGCCGCGGGGGAGGTCGTGGCGTATTCGCGGGTGAGTTGCTCGACGTCGGCGATTGGCAAACCCGTGATCTCGCTGACACGTTCGGGGGGATAATCACGAAGCACGCGTTCGCGGAGTTCTTCCGTCCCGAGACAATATTTTTCGAGGTAATCGCGGTCGTGCAGTTCATCGCGGAAGATGATGTGCATCATGCCGAGGGCGAGCGCGGCGTCGGTGCCGACGCAAATCGGCAGATGCCAGTCGCTGCGCGCCGCCGTGAGCGAGCGATACGGGTCGATCGTGACGATTTTGGCTCCCTGCTTGCGGGCGTTGAGCATCCGTACCCAGAGATGCATGTTGGTGACGGCGGTGTTCGAACCCCAATTGATGATGTAGCGGCTGTCGTTAAACGCTTCGGGGTCGGTCCCGCGACGCGAGCCGATGGTGTAGGTGAAGCCTTCTCCGCCTGCGGTGGCGCAGATGGTGCGATCGAGCAGCGAGGCCCCCAACCGATGAAAAAATCGGCGGTCGAGACTTTCATTCTGGACTTTCCCCATCGTCCCGGCGTAATTGTACGGTAAAATGGCTTGTGGGCCGTGAGGGCCGGCGGCGATAGCGCGGAAGCGAGCGGCGATCTCATCAAGGGCGGCGTTCCAGGAGATCGGCTCGAATTGGCCGCTCCCCTTGGGGCCGGTCCGTTTCAGCGGGACCGTCAACCGCTCGGGATGATACACGCGGTCGAGATACCGCGAGACTTTGTGACAGAGAAATCCTTGCGTAAAAGGATGGGCGCGATCGCCGGCGATTTTCACGGCTCGGCCATCCTCGACCGTGATCTGCATGGCGCACGTATCGGGGCAATCGTGCGGGCAGACGGCACGAATTTGCGCGGCGCCGGTGAGGGGGACGAGGGTCGACATTTCAATCCTCATTTCGAGGGCAGAGTTTTTCAATTCTTCAAATGACTCATGATATCGCGTGATCATCAGCCTGTCGCCGTTGATTCGACACCCGAGGAGCAAATGGGTTCGGCCCAGGTGATCATTAGCAGACGCACCTCCGCGTTTTATTCGTCACATGGTGAACTGACCATCTGACAATCTGTCCCGATCAGCAAACTCTGGCTGGAAAGGGCGTTCAGAGGATGTTAAGGTAACGGCAGGCAGACATTGCGTTTCCAGGACAGGATCAATGCCCATCAAATTCACATCTGAAGTTCTTCTCAATCTCATAAAGCAGAGTGGCTTGATCGAAGTCGAGCAACTCAAGAAGCTGTTATCGACGCTGAAAAACCAAGGCGTCGCCTTTGACAACCCCCGCGTCCTCGCCGAGGAACTCGTCAAACGCAAAGCGCTGACGCAGTGGCAGGCCGACAAACTGCTGCAAGGAAAACATAAGGGTTTTTTCCTCGGGAAATATCGGCTGCTGTCGCTCTTGGGCAAAGGGGGCATGAGTTCGGTTTATCTCGCCGAACACGTGTTGATGCGGCGGCGCTGCGCCATCAAGGTGCTGCCGACGAAGCGCGTCAACGATGCGTCGTATCTGGCCCGCTTTCATCGCGAAGCGCAAGCGGTCGCTTCGTTCGATCACCCGAACATCGTGCGGGCCTACGACGTCGATAAAGAAGAAGACAAAGACACCGACATCCACTTCCTCGTGATGGAATATGTCGAGGGAAAAAGCCTCCAGGAACTCGTGGTCAAAGAAGGGGTGCTCGACTACGCGCCCGCTGCGGAATACATCCGTCAGGCCGCCGAGGGTTTGTATCACGCGCATCAGTCGGGACTGGTGCATCGCGATGTGAAGCCGGGAAACCTGCTGCTTGATCAGAACGGCGTGGTGAAGATTCTCGACCTCGGACTCGCCCGGTTTTTCGACGTCGAAGACGAAGACCCGCTGACGATTCGCCACGATGAAAAAGTGCTGGGGACGGCCGATTATCTTGCCCCCGAACAGGCGCTCGACAGTCACACCGTCGATGCGCGGGCCGACATTTATAGTCTGGGCTGCACGTTTTACTTCTTGCTGACGGGACATCCCCCCTTTACCGAAGGGACGCTGGCCCAGCGGTTGATGGCCCATCAGACGAAAAAGCCGCCGCCGCTGGAAGGGGAACGACCCGATATTCCCAAGGATCTGCTCAACATCATTAATAAAATGATGGTGAAGGACATGGCGCATCGCTATCAGACCGCGGGAGAAGTCGAGCGCGATCTGATCGTTTGGCTGCAACGTCACTCGTCGCTGAAATCGCTCGGCCAGCAGTCGGATTTTTCCGGCTCGGTACTGGGGGCGGGCTCATCGGTCGACAATTTTCCCGTGGTGGATTCGGCGTCGAATTCGGATCTCGTCTCGGCGGGTGTCGATCAGGTGGGGCAAGATCAGGACTTGGCGTCGTTCTTTTCTCAGATGTCGGGGGGGCCGTCGGCTCCGTCCAAGCCGGCCCCTTCACCGAAGGGGAGTCCCGCCGCAAAAGCGGGATCACCTTCCTCTCCCGCCGATTCTTCGCGCATCGCCTCGACGCCGGCAAAAAAACTGCCTCGCAAAACCGGCGATTCGACCCCTCTGCAAGAAACGCGGAAAGGCTCGGCCCCGGTTCCATCTCAACCGGCGGTTGCCAAGCGGTCGAACGCCAAACCGGCGTCGACTCCCTCCGTGAAGGGGGCGCAATCGAAACCGGCATCCCCTGTGAACTCGGGCAGCGATGCCGCGCCGTCGCCGTTTTCGTTTATTCCCGCAGATTTGCCCTCCGACTCCGCGCCGCTCGGCACGCCCTTCATTCAAACGGAAGCGCCTTCTTCCGCCAGCTCGGGAAATGGAGATTCGGGAAAATCACCTTCGAGTAAAAAACTGACGGCGGACGCTTCTCCGCCCGCTTCCTCCGCCGCGCCGGCTGAGAACGTTCATGTCGGCGATTCGAACGCGGCGACGTCGACTCCGTCCGCGGAACAACCCGCGTCCGCCACTTCGGCCGAGTCCGCCGAGTCCGCCGACCCGATGAATGCGTTTCTCTCGGGATTAAACGAAATCGAGGCGCGCAAATCGTCGGTGATTTCAAAAGCATCGGGGACAAAGCCGGCATCGTCGATTGAACCCGCGCAAGCAGAGCCGATCGGTTCCGCCGGCTCCGATGCTCATCGATCAACCGTCCCGCCCGAAGGGGTCGAGATGTCGAAGAGCGCGAGTGAAGCCCTTTCTCCCTCACCGGTTTCGAAAGAAGTAGGCGACACACCGGCCGCGGAGCGTGTCTCCGAGAGAAGTTCTTCCCCCGACGGATTTTCAACGTTGTTGGTGCCGCGCGCGGATCGTGAGACATCGGGCGGGGACAAACCGGGCGAAGCATCGACCACCGCGACCGCTCCGGCGATGAATTCAAAGGCATTAGAGCCCGAACCGGTGAAAATCGCGGCACGGGTCGCGCTCCCCGTTGCCCGCTCCGCGGCCCCGGCTGCCGGATCGGTCTGGCCGACGAGTGACGTCTCCAAGACGTCAGCAGCGACGTCCATTCCCGTTGCCGCGGAGGTTCCGGTCTCGTCGGCGGTCGTTCCCGGATCCGTTCCGCTGGCGACACCCGCCGCGCCGGCGAGCATCGCCTCTCCCGTTTCGCAAAATACAAATTCGTCGCCATTCGATTTTACCGCGGCACCGAAGCAGCCGTCTTCCAGCCAAGAGCGGGGCTTGCCGTCGCCGGGAATCGCCGAGTTCGGGGCAGCCGTCAGCCGACCGGCTGCGGGATCGCATACGCCGCCGGGTTCCAGTTTGACGTCAAAGCGGAATATCGCCCTGGCCGCGGGCGCCCTCGCCGTAGTTGCCATTATCGCGAGCATCTTCCTGTTCGGAGGGGGAGGGGGCGACGACGATCAAAAAGCCGCCGGGAAGCCCCATCGGCAGAAGACGGAACCTGTAACACCGGCCGCGGCCGTTTCGACGCCGAAGAGCGATATCAGTGCGAATACGATCGGTGACAAACTCGAATATATCGTGGGAACTTCCGGCGATTTCGCCACCATTGATGCCGCGGTCAAACACGTGCAGAAAACATTCGATCCGCGCCGTCGCTCCGAACGTCGCTGGATCAAAATCGAACCGGGGACGTATCCCGAGCGGATCGTCATCGACAACTCGTCCGCCGAGGCGAATTTCCCGCGCGGAGTGAACTTTGTATCGACGGTCGAGGGAGGCCGTATCGTGTTGGCTCCCGCCGGAACCGAACCGGCGCTCGTCGTTAAAGACGCCGAAGCCATTACGCTGAAGGGGTTCGACATTCAGGCGGGCGGAAAAGATATCGCCGTCGCTTTGGAAGGCTATCTTCCCGGTTTTGCGCTGCGAAACAGTTCGGTGACAGGCTTCAACAAACTGGGAATTCAATTCGATTCGGTCACGGGCGCTCCCAAAGATGACGTGGTGCTCGAACTCGTCGTCCTGCAGGCGGGTAACCCGGCGGCGGACGGCGTCTCGCTGACCTCGATTAGTTCGCCTCTTTCCGAGATCGTCGTCGCGAACTGCCGCTTTCTCGGCCCGATGAATTGCGGGATCCGGCTCACCGCCGACGTCAGTTACTTCGACGTGAAAGAAACGATTTTCGCGGAGACCAAAACCGGCGTCCGCATCGACGGGGCGCGAGCGCTGCGTACCGCCATCTTCAATAACAATACCTTTTATCGCGTCGATCACGGGTTCGCGTTTTCGGAAATGCCGGCTTCGGACACCAGCGGTTTGGGATTTTACCGCAATCTGTTCGCCGAGGTGACGACCGCCGAAGCGATCGTCGAAAAGGGATACAACCCCGGCATCTTGATTGGCATGTTACACTCGCTCGATCCCGAAGGGGGCTGGCGTCACAACTGGTCGACGCGCCCGTCGTCGGCCACGTCCTCCGCGGGTGAAATCGTCGAACTCTTCGCTCATGATGGAATCCAAGGGGTTAACGATTTTCATTTCGCGTCGACCGATCCAGCGGCTGCGAACTTTCTCGCGCCCTCGGACCAGAGTCCCCATCGCTTCGTCGGTGCACCGCCGGAGGGGCGAAAGCCGTATATCGGCGCTGTCGCTCCGTAACCAACGATCGTCGCTCGCGATTCCCGACCGGGGTCGCTTTTGAGCGCCGGCTGCGACGCCCCGTCCCTTCGTTCCTTGCGGGCGTTACAGGGCCTACATCCGTCAGGGTCTCCGTGTTGTAAGTTGTGTTTATGTAACAACTTACGTGTTAACTGAACACGCCCGCCAAGTCGCATTATTTGTCGGGTGGAGGCCGAATCACCGGCCAAGAACATCGTAACTTGTGTACGCCTTCTCGGTTACGGGCTCCCGTTCGCGGGGGTTCTCGGAAGGCTGTCTTGTCGCCCCCCGCGAGCCCGAAAAATTATTTCGACCAAACCTCTGGGCTGTACACCACTTGCGCTGTACAGCTTGTGGCCGCGTTTTTGGGCTCCTTAAGATGGATATAGACAGACGCCATTAGGAAGCGGCGTGCACAGGAGGTCCATCGAGCGTATCTCGAACTTTGCAGGAGGCACCCACCCGAATTCCCTCACACCACGAGTGACTCGATACAGGGGGCAAGCAGTCCATGCGAACTCAACGACAACTTAACCATCGATCTACCACGGCACAGACAACTCTTTCCGGTCACAATGGCGTGCGGCGTAATGCCCCCACCCGCAATGCCAGCCGAAACTCCGCCCGACCGGTCGCCGCCTATCGCCGTCGCGGCCAATCCGATACCTCGTCTCCCTTCTGCGCCCCCGAAACCTGGCACGAACCGACCGAAACGGGCCGCCTCGATTACATCGTGCACGAGCCGGGGAAGGGATTTTGGCATCCCGTCACCATCGAAGAAATCCAACAGCGGATCGATCTGCTCCCCAGACGGTTTATCGAAGACCTCGAAGTGGTGCAACTCAGCCGGATGACGAAGAAGCGGTCGTTTTTTCCGTATTACGGCATGCAATGGGGCGTCTCGGTTTTCTTGTATCCGATCGAAGACTCGCTCACCGAAAGTTACGCCCGCCCGCCGACGCCGGCCCAGCTCATCGAAGCCCGCATGTTTGGCGGCCAGTGGGATCAGAAGGGACGCAAGTGGACGCTGAAGTGGACCAAATCGACGATCAAGGATTTTTATCTCAACAACGTCCTGATTCACGAAATCGGCCACCTCAACGACCTGCGAAACACGAAGGTCGAAGCCCGCGAACAATACGCCAACTGGTTCGCCATCGAATACGGCTACCGTGCTTCGCGCGGCAGGAAGTAGTTTTCATCGTCGTTACTCGCTCGGCGTCAAATGCGATTCAAAAAACGGCAGCACGCTCATTGAGTACAGCGCCTCATCATGATCCAACAGATCGACATGTGCCGCACCTGGGAACATCACCAATTCCTTCGGCACTTCCGCCGTTGCATAGAGCCGTTTCGTATCATCAACCGTCGTGTGGCGATCCTCGTCTCCCGACATGATCAGTATCGGGCAGCCTGTCTCGTCAATACGGTCAAGCGGCCGCAGCAGCGAACAACTGATGCCGGTTCGCGGTTCGAGTTGACACAGCAGCAGCGGCGCAAGGGCATGACACAGCGGTCCCAGTCGGCATTCGATCCGATTGCAGACCGCATCGTCGATCGTGGGATAAACCGACTCGATGATAAGCGCATCGATATCGAGTGGCGAACCAATTAACGCCGCCGCTCCGCCGATCGAAACGCCGATCAACCCGATGCGGTGCTGCGGATTCTGTTTCCGGGCGAATTCAACCGCGGCTTTGACGTCACGGCTTTCGAGAAAACCGGCCGTGATATATTCGCCGGGGCTTTCGCCGTGCCCTTGCAGGTCGATCATTACGATCGAATACCCGGCATCGATGAGCAACTCAGCCCGTTTACGCATCGTCCGCCGATCGCCGCGCCACGGGTGAATGAGTACGACGGTCGCCGACGATTTGTCGACAGGCACATACCACGTGGCGAGCTTCGCCCCCGAATCGCTGTCGATCGTCGTCACTACCGTCTCGACATCAAACGGCGGCGCTCCAACCGACCGCTGAGCCGTCGACACCAGCGCACCGCCGACGAACCATGCCGAAGCGAACAGTACGACGCTCCCGCTCATTCCGGCGATGAGGCATTGACGACGCAGTTTTTGCCAGCGGGTTGGATGTGACATGCGAGTTCACGCATTCGTGGCTGTCGAGCCGCGCGAACGCTCTTCTTTCCACTTTTTAAGCGAAGATTGACTTTCGCTCGAAGGATGACCGGCAATGAGATTCGCCGCACTTACATCCTCATCGAGATCAGGCCAGTGAATGCCCTCCCCCTGCCCCGTCAAACGCCAGTTCGCACGTTCGGCGGGCGTTCCCGCTTCCAATCGCGGATACCAACCAATGGGGACGGAGATGGAGCGGCCGTCGACGAGATCGACTGTCAGGGACTTTTCGGTGACAATCACATTTGAGATGCGAATCATATTCTCTGTCTCCAATAGCTCACTTCCCCTGCCCCACCAGTTCCAACCCCTTCTCACCGCGGATGCGGTTCACTTCTTCGATCACCGAAGAAATCACACGGCCGTTATTCAGAATAGCGGAGTATTCCAGGAACGTGACCAGCAGGTTGGCGGCGAAAGCCGTGCTCGCGACCAGCAGGTGGATCGTGCCGGCGGAGAGGCCGAGCCAGCCTTCGAAACGGACCGGCGACGCCGGGTCGGCGGCGGCACCGAACGCGGCGGCGATCACCAGCAGAAACAGGCAGCCGATCATCCCGGGATAAATCGTGTATTTCAGCGAACGGCAGCGGTCGTAGTACGCCGGTGAGAGTTTGTACGCGCGGGACGTTTCCTCAATCCACCGGCTGGTTCCCATGAAATACGTGAGCACGATCGCGTGCACAAACAGAGCGAATGTGAGCGAACCCAAGGCTGTCAGTTCGTGCCAGGTGACGCGAGATTGCACGGCGAGATCGCGTACCTGCGGGTCGCCGATCGTCATTCCCAGGGCGAAGGAAACCCCCATCAACACGTTGCCGATGACCGCCAAGCTCAAAATGATCCGGTTCACGATCAAAAACTCCCGTCAGAATGTTCTCACAGAATGAGAATAACGGATCGACAAGAATTTGGCTAACCCGACAGCGAATCCGACTCTCCCGCTTCGACTCTGCGGAAATTATATTCCTGTAGAATGACAGGAGAAGTTTTAACGCGATGATCTGTGATGCCCGAAGTCAAAATCTGCGGCGTCGGGCTGAAAACCGGGGGGAGAATGAGTTGCAGGGAGTCCGCCGCCCCGTTATGCTTACCTGCTTCATCTGTGGCCGTCTCTGTTTTCGAGAAATCGTTCACGGGCCGAAAGTCCGTCTCTGCGAATAAGATACGTCTGAAGTTAGAGGTAAAGAAGACATGTCAGAGCAAGTGAAACTGAATTTGCAAAAACGCGAAAAGCTGGGGACGGCCGCGAATCGCCGCCTGCGGAAACAGCAGAAGACCCCTGGAAACATCTACGGACACGGACAGGATTCCATTGCCGTCGTCGTCGATGGCGACGTCTTGCATGCCGCCGTCGTCGGCGGAACTCACCTGCTCGATTTCGAACTCGACGGCAAGGCCGAAAAGGCGATGTTCCGCGAAGTGCAGTGGGATGCCTTCGGTCAGGTGATTCAGCATTTCGACCTGTTGCGCGTCGATGCCAACGAACGCGTCCGCGTGTCGATTCCGATCGAACTCAAGGGAACGGCTCCCGGTGCTTTGGCGGGCGGGATTGTGGAACTCGTGCTGCACGAAGTGGAAATCGACTGTCTGGCGATTCAAATCCCCGACAGCATCGTCGTGCGGATTTCGGATCTCCAGGTGGGACAAGCGGTGCACGTGAAAGATCTCACGCTGACGGAAGGGGTGCACGTTCATGCACAGCCCGACGCCATTGTGGTTCACGTGGTTCAGCCGGCGATGGAAGAAGAAAAACCGGCGGAAGGCGTTGTCGAACCCGAAATTATCGGCAAGAAACCGGCTGCCGATGACGCCGAGAAGAAATAACCTTCGAAGTCCGAGAGGGCGGGGTCAGGCGAAAACCGATTCTGCAAACGCCTGCGGGTTAGAGAAGTTTTCCCATGGTCGGTCGACGTACGGTAAGATCATCTCAACAGAATCCAGAGAACCGGTGACCGTTCGATTGATCCGGGTAGTTTTTGAGTCATGAAACTGGTCGTCGGATTGGGGAATCCTGGAAAAAAGTACGAGCAAACGCGGCACAACGTTGGATATGCCGTGTTGGCCGAACTGGCTCGCCGCTATCAGGCGGGGAGACCGAAAACCCGATTCGAGGCCGATATTGCCGAGATTATGATCGGAGCCGAGAAGATATTACTGGCCGCTCCTTTAACGTATATGAACCTGAGCGGACAATCGGTCGCGTTGATTGTCGGCTTTTATCAAATGAATTTGGATGACATTCTGGTCGTTTGCGACGATTTCAATCTCGACTTGGGGCGGCTGCGCCTGCGGGGTTCGGGTTCGTCGGGAGGCCAGAAGGGCTTGCAGAATATTATCACGCGGTGCGGGTCTGAAAGGTTCGCCCGGCTGCGCATCGGCATTGGCCGGCCGCCACAGCAAATGAATACCACGGATTTTGTACTCAGCCGTTTTCGCGGAGAAGAACAGGACGAAATCGACAACGCGATCCGAGAGGCGGCGAATGGCGTCGAACTCTGGGTGAACCAGGGACTTGAACCCGCGATGAACGCCGTCAATCGCCCTGATGAAGCCCCCCCTGCTCCGACGAAGCCGGATGATTCGAAATCGTGAAGCATTCGTCGGAAAAAAATCAGACGGGTGAAGAACAGTGAAATTTCCGCCGCCGAGGCGTTGAGTTGACGTCCGGTCGCGAATCGATTAAGTATATACGTAGAGACAGGTTTCCGCCCGTATTTCCGGCAGAGGCGTCTTTCCGAAATAGACGCATCCGCGGCGAAAACGTCGCGCATGTGTTGCGGACGGAAAACGTGCCGGGGACCGAACACGAAGAGAGGAATTGCAAGGTGTCGACGACTACAACTGCTCCGACGAAATTGAATCTGTATGAGGGGATGTTCATCCTGGAGAGCGGACAATACGCGACCGATCCCGATCAGTCGACCCAGGAAGTCCTCTCGCTCCTGGAAAAAGCCGGAGCCAGAATTATCGCGCACCGCGCCTGGCAGGAAGGCAAGTTGGCTTACGAGGTCAACGAGCACCGCAAGGGGCTGCATTATCTCGTTTATTTCGAGATGCCCGGCGACGGAATCGACGTCATCAGGCGCGGAACGAAGTTATCGACGTTGATTTTGCGGCATCTGATTCTCAAGCACACCAAAGTTCTCTTCGACGCCATGGTGCAGGCCCTGAGCACGCACGACGCCGCCTATCATGCGGCGGTGGCGGAAGAACCCGAAGTGCGCCGTAAAGACGCCACGGACGATGAAGATGTTGATCTCGACGCAGTCGACGACGACGCCGAATAATCGAAATCGAGCACGAGAGGCAGACTCATGGCCAGTTTCAACAAAGTCATTCTGCTGGGAAACCTGACCCGCGATCCCCAGGTGCGATACATTCCAAGCGGCATGGCCGTGGCTGAAATCGGTTTGGCCGTCAACCGGACGTGGTTCGACAAGCAGTCGAATTCCCGCAAAGAAGAAACGACGTTCGTCGACGTCACCTTATGGGGCCGGCAGGCGGAAGTCGCGGGGGAATATCTCGCCAAAGGGCGTCAGGTGCTGATCGAAGGCCGTTTGCATCTCGACCAATGGGACGATAAAGAAACGGGACAAAAGCGAAGCAAACTGAAAGTCGTCGGCGAAAGCATGACCATGGTCGGCGGACGCAACGAAGGGGGCGGCGGTGGCGGGGGCAGTACCGGCGGAAGCGGCGCAGGTCGATCGAGCGGCGGTTACCGCGCTCCCGACTCGTCGGCGGGCGATTCTTCGGGTTCCGAAGCTCCGTCGTACGATTCCGCCCCCGATTCATTCGATTCCTCCGGCGGCGGCGATCCTCCCCAGGATGAAGTTCCATTCTAAATCCAAATCAGCCAGTGCCAACAATTCAGAGTAGAGCCAATCAAGGTTGCAGAAAGTTGAGAACGAGCGATGGTTCAGCAGACAGCAAATAACCAGTTGGGCGTCAGCCGCAAGACGATCGAAGTTCTTCTCGCGGAGAACGTCGATCAGTTGGGCGAACAGGGAGAAATCGTCCGCGTCCGCAAAGGCTACGCCCGCAATTTCCTGTTGCCTCAGGGCCTGGCGACCGTCGCCACCGAAAACAACAAGCGAATGGTCGAACGGCACCGGCAAAAGCTCGTGGAAATTCAGGCCGAACGCCTTAAGGCGCTGCGCGATCAGGCGGTCGCGATCAGCAAATACAGCGTGACGATCGAAGCCAACGCCAATGCGGAAGGCCATCTGTACGGCTCGATTCTCGCTCACGACATCAGCAAATCGCTGGTCGCCGCCGGTTATGCGATCGACGCTGACCACATCCGCCTCGAAGGGCCGCTGAAAGAACTCGGCATGTACACCGTCAAACTCGAACTCCACCCCGAAGTAAAAACCGAAGTCAAAGTCTGGGTCGTCCCGGCGGCGGCAAAATAGTTTTTTTGCGGCGATTGTTCCTTCTGAAATTCCTCAGCGGCGTTTCACAGTTCACGAGGCGTGCAGCGTATCTAAGAAATGCTAACACAACCTCTGTGCGTAACCATTTTCGGCTAGAATCTTGGCGTTTTGAACAAGCCCAACCGGTTGTGTTAGCGTATCTAATGAATTCACCGTCCATAACAGAGCATCTCCGCAAGCGCGGCGGTGCTCTGTTTTTTTTACGATCATCTCGATAAAGTAGCCCTGTAATCACGGGCCGCGTCGGATCGTCAAATCTCAATTCGCCGACGCCATCTCAGCCTTTTCTCCCCCTCGCAATTGAAGGAGCGATCCCTTGGCGAAAGGATTCCCCCCGACCACGCTGACCCCCGTCGCCGATCTCTTCGACAAACAGCCGCCGAACAACCTCGAAGCCGAACGAGGGGTCATCGGCAGCATGCTGCTCCTCAACGACACCATCGATGACGTCACCGAACTCATCACGTCGGATCAATTTTACAGCGACAACAATCGCAAAATTTACGAGGCGATTCTTTCGCTGCATGAAGCCGGAGTGCGCGGCATCGACGCCCTCACGCTCAAGGAGGAACTCGACCGCAAAAGCGAACTCGAAGAAATCGGCGGCGACGCCTACCTGATACAGATTTTGGAGTCGGTCCCCCACGCGGCTCATGCGCGGTATTACGCGGGCATCATCCGCGACAAAGCGATTCAGCGGAATCTGATTCGCGTCTGCACCGAAATTCTGCGCGATTCATATACTTCATCCGAAGAGACGTCGAGCCTGCTCGAAAAAGCGGAACAGGGAATTTTCCGCATTCTCGAAAGCCGCGAAAACAACGAAAACTTCGCCATCCGCGACATTCTGATGGATGCGTTCGATCGCTTGAATGAGCGCTGGGCCAAAGGGGATGCAATCAGCGGGCTCCCGAGCGGGTTCGCCGACATGGACGTGCTGACGAACGGCTTTCAAGGGTCGGAACTCATCATTCTCGCGGCCCGTCCCAGTATGGGAAAGACGGCGTTTGTCTGTAACCTCGCCGAAGCCGCCGCCCGCGAATCGCAGCAGGGTGTGATTCTCTTCAGTCTCGAACAATCGAAACTCGAACTCGCGGAACGGTTCTTGTGCATTCGCTCGGGGGTCAACGGGCATTCGCTGCGGTCGGGCGAACTCGACGAAGACGACCGGTTGCGGCTTCTCGAAGCCAGTCAGGAGTTGAGCGAGACGCCGCTGTTTATCGACGATCAGCCGGGACGTACGATATCACAGATCGCCGCCATCTGCCGCCGCTTGAAACGCCGGCATCCCATCGGGCTGATCGTCATCGACTATCTGCAGTTGATCGAACCGGAAGACAAACGGCAGCCGCGCGAACAGCAGATCGCCCAGATCACGCGGCGATTGAAGGCGCTGTGCAAGGAAATCAACGTCCCGCTCATCGCTCTCGCGCAGCTCAACCGCGGCGTCGAGTTGCGCGAAGACAAGCGCCCGCGGCTGGCCGACCTCCGCGAAAGCGGAGCCATTGAACAGGACGCCGACCTCGTGATGTTTCTGCACCGTCCCGATGCGTACAATCCTGAAGATCAACCCGGTCTCGCCGAAGTGATCATCGCCAAGCACCGTAGCGGCCCGACGGGGATCGTCAACTTGACGTGGCTCAGGGAATCGATGCGTTTCGTCAACTACCGCGGCCTCACCGAACCCGCCGGCGGGTATTTCCCGAAGGGAGACGGCCATATGCCGTCGGATCCGTTTTGAACTGTTCGTATTGACGGATGCGATTGGCGGATTGAGAATGTGTACATCGGTCGGCGGACGACATTTCGTCGCCCGGCTAAGTTCACATCTCTCAAGGGGCGATTCCATGCGAAGCATTGCTCTGGTCTGCCTGATCGTCGCCGTCGCCTTTCTTCTGCTCCTCAACGGGCAAACGTTTACGAACAGTCTGATCGCCATCGCCCTGGCAAGCGTGGCCAGCGTGCTGCTTTTCCTCGCTTCGCGATCGAAGCGGACTCTCGATGCCGAGGCGAAATCATCCAACCGGCGCCACCTGCGCTGGATCGCGGTGTTTGTTCTGACACTCGCCGCCGGGCTGGCCATTCGCTTGTCGGCAGCATACGAAAAACAGGAAAACTTCAATCACAGATCTCAACGGACACAGCGCGCGCGTGCTGAACGGCTGGCGGTCGATACGTCCGCGTTTAAGTTCACGCACCCCAAGTTGCAGGTATTATTTCAAATCCTCGATCGCAACGCCGTGCGGCTGTCGGGTAAAGGCTGGGATCTCACGCCTTATCGAGAGATGCTTGCGAAAGCGGGGCCCAATCCCATTGGATATCAAGCGCACTGGAGTGAAAAACATTTTAGCATCAACAACGTTCATGCCTTTCGATCGCCGAACACCTATTTTCAAGTGTCGGTTCGGACATGGCAGCCGGACGTCGACCCTTACCTGATCAACAGAATTGAATTCAAAGCGTACCGATTTCCCGAGAACGGATGGGGGGCGTATCTTGAAATGGAATGCCGCGCGGATTCAGCAGAAGCGACGATCGGCGAACCGGAAATCAGCGGCAGCCTGATCGAGTTCCGCAATAACGATAAGCTCGACGGCATGGGGATCAGCGGCTTTGTGATCCAAGGTTCCAAGACATACGACGAGTTGATATTTCCCTATTCGCTCTCGGGTGAAAAAACAAGGGAATTCGGCGGCGACAAACTTCGAGCATACCTCAGTAGTGACGAAAGTTTTCGCGAAATGACATTGGAATTACGAGATCAGTGGGAACTTGAAATTCGTACGAATTTTGAAGAAAAGCCGTTGATGGGGAGACCCAAGAATTGGGACTCGCGACGAGGTGCACCGCCAAAGAACCCTCGCTATCAGGCAACAGATGAGCAGAAGGCCGAGATTCTGGAGTCGGTGCTATCCGAGATTGAACACGAGCGAGAGTTGATCCGCCAAAGCTACCGTGAAATGCACGCGACGCTTGCTGCCGTTTTTCCATTATTGCAGTCGCTGGAAGAGGCACGCATTTCCCCTGCAGAACCCGATTGAAAGTTTGATTTTCCCTCTCATTTGACGATTCGACTCGGCAAATCCAATAAAATCGCTACGGCCATTTCCATGATTCGCACATTCTGCTTCAGGAATTTGCGTTTTGGCATTAGGGCGTGTCTGGAGAAACTCCTCCGGTTGGGGTGGTTTTGCTTTGACGCTCGTTCTCGCCGTCAGTATGATAATGAGTAGATAAACGGAACTGAATAAGTTTGATTTCCCCCGAATATCCCGATTGACGGGTCATTGCCGCAGTTGTCCGACCGCGTTGATGCCCGACCCGCCTGTTGACATCCTGAAAAGTTCACTCGCATTTGCTTTTTTCGTCCTGCCACTTCGGAGCACGCCAGAATGAAAATCGATTTACGCTTCAACCGTTTCAGTCTCTGCCTGATGAGCTTTTGCTGCCTGTGGGTGGCCAATCATGTGCAGGGACAAACCCCGGCTCCCCCTTCCATCGGCAGCACCACGCCGTTCGCGGTGGCGCCGGGGGGAACGACGGATATCACCCTGCGGGGTGGAAATCTCGCGGCCCCGACCGAACTGTGGACGAGCTTTCCCGCCGACGCGGTCCTCAGCCCCGACGTCGCCAACAACGGCGCCAATGCGGGTGAAGTCGTCTACCGCATGACGCTTCCGCCCGATGCCCCCGTCGGCGTGCACGCCCTTCGCATCGCCACCGCCGGCGGAATCTCGCCCCTCAAGTTCGTGATCGTCGACGACCTGCCGACCGTTCCTTCCGTCGGCAATAACACTGCGGCGACGGCGGCGCAAAGCATTACGATCCCGACCGCCGTCGACGGCACGATCGCCGCGCTTACCGGTCAATATTTCAAATTCACCGTCGCCGCCGGACAGCAGGTGACGTTCGAAGTTCTCGGCAAACGCTTCGGTTCGGCCCTCGATCCGATGTTGCGATTGCTCGACGGCAACGGTCACGAAATTCTGTACAACGACGACGCCGTCGGCCTGCATGGCGACGCCCGCTTCACGCACACGTTCGAAGCCGCGGGCGATTACATGGTCGAAGTGCGCGACATTCGTTTTCAGGGAGGCGGCAATTTTCCGTACCGTCTCCGCATTGGCGATTTCCCGGCCGTCAATGTGACGGTGCCGATGGGCATCAAAGCCGGTTCGTCCGCGTCGGTGCTGTTCGCGGGTGAACAGATCGAGAACGTCGGGCCGGTCAGCCTGGTGGTCTCCGACGATCCGCTGTTGACGGCGCTCGCCGTGGGTGCGAAACGCCAGGGAGGCGCCAGCAGCGGGTTCGCGACGATTACCGTCAGTTCCGACAGCGAAATCCTGGAAACCGAACCGAACAATGCGCCGGAACAATCCAATCGCGTCGAACTCGGCGTCCATCTCAACGGCCGCTTTGAAGCCGCCGGCGACGTCGACCGTTTTATCTTCACGGCGAAGAAAGATCAACAGTTCGTCTTCACCGGCGTGACGCGTCGTCAGGGTTCGCCCACCGATCTCTATCTCCGCCTGTTCAATCCGGCGGGAGCCCAGGTCGCCGCCGCCGAAGATAACGGCGTCGCGGAAGGGTTTATCAACTACAAATTCCCCGAAGACGGCGATTACACGCTGCAGGCGGAAGACCTGCATCGTCGCGGCGGCAGCCCGTTCGCGTATCGCGTGAAAGTCGCACCGTATCAGCCGGGCTTTACTCTGGAGGCCACGGCCGACGTGCTCAATATTCCCGCGGGCGGAACGGCCATGGTCACCGTTAACGCCGTACGCCTGGATTACAGCGGCCCGATTCAAGTGGCCGCCGTCGATTTGCCGGACGGCTTCACCAGCGTTCCGACCGTGATCGGCACGGGCCTGGCGACCGTCGTCCTCACCGTGAATGCTCCCGCCGATGCGACGGGGGGCAAGGTGAATAAGATTCGCATCGTCGGTAAGGCGAGAATCGGCGAAGCCGAAGTTCAGTCGCGCGCCTCGGTCACGCCGGCGCTGCAAGCGGCGAACAACGCCATGCCCTTCACCCCGCCCAATGTCGATTCGTCGTTGGTCGCCTCGGCGGCGGCGAAACCGGCGTACGTCCTCAAAACCGATCCGCCGGAAATCATCTTCGGCCAGGATCTTTCCACGACCGTGAAAATCGTCGCCGAACGGGGCGAAGGAGTGACCGAAGCGATCGCGTTGGCTCTGACTCCGGCCCCGATGGGCGGACTCCCCGCGGGATTGACGGCGACCGTCGCTCCCATCGCCAAGGACACCAATGAAATCGCCGTCACCTTCGCGGCGACCAATGCGGTTCCGCTCGGCGATTACACGGTGGTGCTCGTCGGCACGCATACCAAAGAGAACGTCAACATCGTCCAGCCGACGCCCGGCATCACTTTGAAATTGCAAGGCCCGTTCCAATTGGCGATCGGTCCGGCCGACGCGAAAGTCGTCAAAGGGGGCAACGTGACGATTAAGGTCACCGCCGTGCGGAATCCCGCGTACAACGGCGCGATCAATCTGACGTTCCAGAATCTCCCCGCCGGCGTAACGGCTCCCGCCGCGGCGATCGCCGAAGGACAGAACGAAGTCGAAGTGATTTTGACCGCCGCGGCCGATGCCGCGGTCGGTGAGATCAACAACTTGACGGTCACCGGCGAAGGAATGAACGGCGCCGCGAAACTGACCTCGGTTTCGGGTGCCGCGAAATTTATCGTCGAATAACCGTGTCGTCGACCGGTGCGTGTTGTTTTTTGGCAACGTCTCACCGAAGAAAGAAGTGTGAGGTCAATCGATTCCGCCTGCCAATGGCAGCGATCGAAACATTCACGACGATTTCGACGGGCTTTTCAGCGAATGTTGAAGATGTTTAATCTCGGGTGGTATTCGGATAACCGAATTGTTAAACTTGTAATATCAGTTTTGTTGCATATGATTAAGGGGGAAGTGAATCTCACGAGACGTTCGATACGCCGGACATCGCGCCATTCGACTGCGGCACTGACGGTGGAGAACCCGAATGAGATCGCAATTATCGTTAAGACTTGACAACAATCACAGCGGCTACAAACGACTTCGGCTAAAACAATGTTTTGAGCTCGATACGAAATGAGGAGAGGCGAACCATGAGGCGCAAGCAGGCAAAATTTGGATACCTGTTGCAATCGACCGGCTGGATGCTGGGAGCTGTTCTTCTGACGGCGACCTTGCACGTCGCTCACGCAGACGAAGTTTCGGGAGATATTCCTCCCGTCGTTGTCGTCGGCGAGCCGACCGGTCTGGTGCTCGAACCCGCCGCATTCGAACTCAAGGGAGTTCGGGCTCAACAGTTTTTGCTGTTGACCGGTCAATACGGCTCGGAAGAAGTCCGCGATTTGACATCGATCGCCACGTACACGTCGTCCGACCCGAACATCATCAAAATCGAAAACGGCGTCGTCCGCCCGGTGGCGAATGGCGCCGCCACGGTGACCGCGCAGGTCGGCAATCTGCAGGTGACGTCCGCCGTCACGGTTGCCGCCATCGATCAGCCGCACGCGGTCAGCTTCAAAAACGAAGTGCTCGCCGCCTTGACAAAAGCCGGCTGTAACATGGGCGCCTGTCACGGTTCGCCCTCCGGCAAAGGGGGTTTCCGCCTGTCTCTTCGCGGTTACGATCCGCCGCTCGATATCATGACGCTCAAGACCGAATACTTCGGCCGCCGCACGAACGTGATGTCTCCGGAAGAAAGCCTGTTGCTCAAGAAGCCTTTGATGGAAGTCGCCCACGGCGGCGGTCGCCGACTGAAGAAAGACGAAGTCAGCTACGAAGTGATCCGCAACTGGATCGGTGAAGGGATGCAGCTTGACGATGCCGCCGTCGCCAATCTGGATCGTATCGAAATTTTCCCGCCGCAACGGACGCTGCAGCAGGAATGCGGTCAGCAGCAGGTGATCGTTCTCGGTTATTTCACCGACGGTGCGGTTCGCGACGTAACGTCGCTGTGCGTGTTCAGTTCGTCGAACGAATCGGTCGCCACGGTATCCGCCAATGGCCTGGTGACGAAGATCGGTCGCGGCGAATCGGCCGTGCTCGCTCGTATTCTCGACAAAATGGTGACGAGCCACGTGACGTTCCTGGAACAGGTTCCCGGCTTTGCCTGGACGAATCCCGAAGCCAAGAACTTTGTCGATCAACGCGTTTTCGAAAAACTGCTGCGACTGCAGATTCTTCCGTCGGAAGTCTGCTCGGATGAAGAATTCCTCCGCCGCGCCTATCTCGACACCACGGGACGTCTGCCGTCTCTGACGGAGACCGAAGCGTTCCTGGCCGATGCCGCGGCCGACAAGCGGGCGAAGCTGGTCGATCAGTTGCTCGCCTCCGACGATTTCGCCTCGTTCTGGACGCTCAAATGGTCGGACATTCTTCGCTCCAACAGCAAGAAGCTCAAGCTCTCCGGCGTGCATAAGTTCCGCCGCTGGGTTTACGATGCCATGCGGAACGACAAACCGCTGAATGAATTCGTGTACGAGTTGATTACCGCTCGCGGCAGCGTGAATGAAAACCCGGCGGCCAATTACTGGCGCGCCAGCCGCGATCCCAACGACGCCACCGAAACGACGGCTCAGTTGTTCCTCGGCATCCGCATTCAGTGTGCGAAGTGCCACAACCATCCGTTCGAACGCTGGACTCAGGACAATTACTACGGTATCGCCGCCGCCTTCACCCGCATCGGCCGCAAGAACACCGTCGATCCCGAAGAAGAAGTCATCTTCGTGACCGATTCCGGTGAGATCACACAGCCGCGAACCGGGCAGCAAATGAAGGTGCACCTGCTCTTGCAGGGTGACGTTGACGTCCCGCCGACGGAAGATCGCCGCGAAGTCTTCGCCAAATGGCTGGTCGCCCCGAGCAACCCGTTCTTCGCCAGAGCGACCGTGAACCGCATCTGGGGTCACGTGATGGGCCGCGGCATCGTCGAACCTGTCGACGACTTCCGCGATTCGAACCCGCCGTCGAACGATGAATTGCTCAACGAACTCGCCGCCGGTTTCGTGCAGAACAACTTCAGCCAGAAGTGGGTGCTCCGCACGATCATGAACAGCCGGACGTACCAGCTCAGTTCGCGCAAGAACGACTTCAATTCGAACGACGAGATTTACTTCTCACATGCCAACACGCGGCTGCTCAGTGCCGAGCAGCTTTTGGATGCAATCTGCGAAGTGACCGGTGCGCCGGAATCGTACGCCGGCCTGCCGCCGGGAACGCGGGCGGTCGAACTGCCCGATCCGCCGACCGATCACTACTTCCTGAAGATCTTCGGTCAGCCGCAACGCGAAATGGCGTGTCAGTGCGAACGTTCGAACGAATCGAACCTCTCGCAGGCCTTGCAGATGATCAACGGCCCGGTCGTCCACAACAAGCTGCGAGCCGACAACGGCCGCATCGCGACGATGCTCGCCGCCAGCAAGACCGACGACGAAATCATCCGTTCGCTGTACCTGACGGCGTTGTGCCGGCAGCCATCGGCTCAGGAACTCGAAGCGGCGACCAAACACATCGCCGCCAGTGCCGACCGCCGGCTCGCGATGGAAGACATCGGCTGGGCGATCCTGAATTCGAAAGAATTCCTGTTCCAGCACTAAGCCGAGTTTGGCTGAAATAAAAAGCCGAGCGGAGTTGAACTCCGCTCGGCTTTTTTCACGCGCGATCTCTTACCAGCCCGAAGCGCAAGCGAAGGTGCCTTTCGAAAGGATGACGGCAGAGAGATGAACGATGAGTCAGAAGCGCACCGATCGCATTTTTTCTGACTCATCCCTCATCCTTCATCCCTCATCCTTCAATTCACCCCTCGTCATCCGGAGGCGGGGCGAAGCCGCGGCGGAGCGTGTTTTCGGTAACGTTCACTGGAATCAGGAATTGATGCAGATAATCGGGCCCGCCGGCTTTCGTGCCGATCCCCGAAAGTTTGTATCCGCCGAACGGCTGCCGATGCACCAACGCTCCGGTAATCGAGCGGTTGAGATACAAGTTGCCGACTTCGAATTCGACGCGGGCCCGCTTCAGGTTCGCCGGGCTGCGGCTGAAGATGCCTCCAGTCAGAGCGTAGTCGCTGTCGTTGGCGATCGCCACGGCTTCACCGAGATCGGAGGCTTTCATCACGACCAGCACCGGGCCGAAGATTTCCTCCTGGGCCAGCCGCGAACTGGGCGTGACGCCGGCGAAGATGTGCGGCCCGACGAAATACCCCTCTTGTTCGAGTTTTTCGACCACGACCGCACTCACCAGCGTGTTCTCGTGCTTGCCGATCTCGATGTATTCCCGGATGCGGTTGAAGGCGGCTTCATCGATCACCGGGCCGACAAACGTGCCCGGCCGATCGGCCGGGCCGATGTTCAAACTTTCGGTCGCGCTGACCAGCCGATTGACGAACGTGTCGTACACGCTGTTGAGCACGATCACCCGCGAACAGGCCGAACACTTCTGCCCGGCGTACCCGAACGCGCTCTGAACGACCCCTTTCACCGCTTCATCGAGGTCGGCATCTTCATCGATAATGATCGCATTCTTGCCACCCATTTCGGCGATGACGTGTTTGACCATCCGCTGACCGGGTGCGACGTCCGTCGATTCGCGATTGATCGTCAGCCCGACCGTGCGCGAACCGGTGAATGCAATCAGAGCGACATCCGGATTCTGCACGAGCGCCGGACCGATGTCTTCACCGACGCCGGGCAGGTAATTCACCACGCCGCTCGGCAAGCCGATGTCTTCGAAGATGTGCATGAGCTGAGCGGCGATGATCGACGATTGCTCCGCGGGCTTCATCACCACGGTGTTCCCCGTGATCAGCGCGGCGGCGGTCATGCCGGTGAGAATCGCCAACGGAAAATTCCAGGGTGCGATCACGACGCACACACCCCGCGGACGATACGAATAGGAGTTCTCTTCACCCGGCAGGTCGACTTGCTGCGGAATCGCCAGCTTGAGCATCTGATCGGCGTAGTAGCGGCAGAAATCGATCGCCTCGGCGACGTCGGCATCGGCCTCGGCCCACGGCTTGCCGCATTCGTAAACCTCCCAGGCGGCGAGATCGAACCGGCGAATCCGCATTTCCTCGGCGACCAGGTTCAAGTATTCCGCGCGGTATTGGACGTCGGTCTTCGACCAGCGGCGGTACGCCCGCTGCGCGGCGGCGACCGCCTCTTTCGCATCTTCGGGCGCAGCCGAGGCGATCGTCCCCACGACCGTCGCTTTCTGAGAAGGATTTCTCGCGATCAGCTTGCCCCGCGTGTCGAGACGGCGACCGTCGATCACCAGCGAGTATTCCTTGTCGAACTGGTCGCGCACCGTTTCCAATGCCGATAGCATCGCGTCGCGGTTCGCCTTGATGGAAAAATCGGTATGCGGCTCGTTGATAAATTCCGCAATGGGCTCGGTTTTAACAGCCGGTGCGGTAACGCCGCGGCGTGATGGAGACATGAAGAGTTCCTCAAACGAAAGATGTTCCGTAAAACTTTGCCTCAAGAATGAATCGTTCGACGTATTTTCGAGCAGCCGGCGGACGAGATACGCCATGCCGGGAATCAGTTCGCCGAACGGCGTGTAAACTCGCACGCGGTATCCCTCCTCGGCGAAGAGCTGCGCCTGTTCGTTCCCCATGCCGTACAGCATTTGGAGTTCGAACGCTTTTTTGGGCACCTTCCATTGCTTGGCGACGGCGAGGGCATGGACGATGCTGCGCAGGTTGTGGCTGGCGATCGCGGGCTGCAGCCAGCGGTAATTCTCGAAAAGGGTCCGCGTCATCCGTTCGAAGTTTTCGTCCGATTGCCATTTCTGCTGATAGACCGGAATCGGCCAGCCCCGCGTCTGGGCCGAGATCGTCTCGTAGTCCCAATACGCCCCTTTCACAAGCCGGATCCAGATCGGCGTCCCCCGCTTTTTCACCCATGCGAGTAACTCGTTGAGATCCTTTTCGGCATCGGGGAGATAGGCCTGCAGCACCACGCCGACGTCGGCGACGTCGCGGAATTCCTCTTCGCTCAGCACGCGGCGAAAGAGTTCGAGCGTGAGGTCTTTATAATCGTATTGTTCCATGTCGACGTGCACGTACGCCCCGTGGTCGCGAGCCGTTCGCAGCAAAGTGCGCAGCCGGGGGAGCACGTACTCGGCCGTACCTTCGGGATCGAGCGGCGAGAACTGGCTGTACAACGCCGAGAGTTTGAGCGAAACGTTCATGCGGGGAATCGACCGCTCGTGATCGTGGTCGAGCACTTCGTCGCCGGGCCATTCGTTGACGAGCGGCGAGAGCCCTTCGAGCAGTTGGATGTAGGCGTTCTGATAAGCCTCCGCCTCCTGCTCGCTAATCACCGCCTCTCCCAAAAGATCGAGCGTGAAGGCAAACCCCTGCTTGCGAATCTTGCGGACCGACTGCAAGACCTCGTCGACTTTCAGGCCGGCGATAAACCGTTTGGCCATCCGCAGCGAATTGCTTTTGGCGTTGAGCGCCAGCGCCCGGCCGAGTACCGAATTCGGCTGCGCCAGATCGAGCCCCAGCCGTGCGGCCCAGGGGAGGTGTTCGCGGACTTCGTCGAAATATTCGTTGAGATGCCGGGTGATCTGCTCGTGCGTTTTGAGCATCGGCAGCACGTCGACGAAGCGGAACATCTGCACTTTGACCGATTCGTCGGCCATGGCCCACGAAAGGATGCGGTCGTCCCACCAGCGGCGATCGAGAATATTCGGCGCACGCCGCTCGATCCGATCCCAGAACTTCCGTCCCAGCATCTGAATATCGGCCTCAATCCGTTGCTCAAAATCCGTCTCTTTGTCCGGCATGTCACTCCGTCTATGAATAACAATTACTCATCATGTCGTATAATCGGCATTGAGGCGGACGTATTCCGCGGTGAGATCGCTGGTCCAGAAGCGGATCGATGCGTCGCCTAGTTTCAGTTGCAATTCGATCGCCGTGTCTCGCTGCTGTTTGATGCTGTTCGAGACTTCGCTCGCATTGAACGGCAGCGGAGTGCCGTCCTGATAGAGCGGGAAACCGTTGACTTTCAGACTGAGATCCGATTCCTGGAAGAGTACGCCGCAATAACCCGCCGCCGAAATGATGCGGCCCCAGTTCGGGTCGCCGCCCGCAATCGCGGTTTTAACCAGCGCGCTGTCGGCGACCGCTTTGGCGATTTTGTACGCTTCTTCGCGCGTCCGCGTTCCCGCGACGTCGATCGTAATGAAATGCGTCGCCCCCTCCGCATCGCGGATAATCGCCTGTGCCAGTTCGCTCGCCACTTCGTTGAGCAGCGACTGAAGTTTTACGATGTTTTCCGCCGACAATTCACCGCACTGCGACTGCCCGTTGGCGAGCAGAATCACCGAATCGCTGGTGCTCATATGGCCGTCGACGCTGATGCAGTTGAAGCTCTGATGGACCGCTTCGCGGATCATCTGCTGCGTCTGGTTCGGCGTGAGCGCGGCGTCGGTCATAATCACCGAGAGCATCGTCGCCATGTTGGGGGCGATCATCGCCGCCCCTTTCGCGGCGCCGCTGATGCGCACCGTCTGGCCGTTGAGGGTCGCCGTGCGGGTCGCCTGCTTGGGGAACGTGTCGGTCGTCATCATGCCGCGGGCGGCGTTGTGATAAGCCGAGGCGTCGACGGAAAGTCCCGACACAACTTGCGGAAAGCCCGTCGAAAGAATTTCCCGCGGCAGGAATCGACCAATCACGCCGGTCGAGCAGACGAGAATATCATCGGGTGAATTGCATTGGAGCAGACCGGCGATTTGTTCGGTCATCCAGCGGGCATCGGCGATCCCCTGCTCTCCCGTGCAGGCGTTTGCGTTGCCGGAGTTGATCACCACTCCCCGCGCGGTGCCGCGAGGCAGGCGTTCGCGGGAAACTTTCACCGGAGCCCCGCAGACGAGGTTCGTCGTAAATGTCCCCGCCGCGGCGCAGGGGGACTCGGAGACGAACAGCGACAAATCGAGTTTTTCGCGATCGGCCTTGACGCCGCAATGCACGCCTGCGCTCAGAAATCCGCGAGGCAAAATCAAATCGGGTGACATACTAAAAATTCGCTCCGGAATTCGGAAAGGGTCGTGTCGGTACGCGTCATAACTTTGCCGCATCATAGCGACTGTCGTGTGAGTCCCCAAGGGATGCCGGGCGGAAGGAATAGGTCGAATTGGCCGATCGCTTCTTGACGATCGCACTCCCGCAGCCTTATCATACGAGGGGAAGAATATTCCCGTCGATCACCTCCCTTCGTACTTGTGTATCGCTTCATGTCTCACCCCACGCGGCACCTGTTGATTGTTTTTTTCGCCGCCGTGATTTTCGCGGCGTCGGCGACGAACGTGCGCGCGAGTTGCGGAGATTATCTGTTGCATGAGCGGACATCGACCGACCGGTTGGCACCGGCCGACTTTCCGAGTGAGTTTTCGGTGAGCCACGACGGCGAACCTCCCGCTGGAATTCCGGTCTCTCACTGCCGCAACGGGGGCTGTCGGCGGGGACCGAGCGTCCCTCCCGCGCCATCGACGCCCGTTCCGCCGACGTTCTTCAAAATGCCGGTCGGACTGAAATCGTCCGCATCCGACGTCATGCCCAGCCCCGCCTTCGTCCCTTTCGTCGGACGTGATGCGATTGCCCCCGACCAGTTTCTGGTCTGGGAGATCGAGCACCCTCCTCGACCTCTGCAGTAACTCGGTTGCCGAGCCGGTCTGTTTTTGTTCGTGCCGGTTCGAGAATGTCCACTGCCGTGCGCGCCGAACTTCTTTTGCCTGGGTTTTTCTCTGATGGTATCGTTGATGCCGTTTCTCGTTCGGGCAATTCGTGTCGGTCGCCGTATGGCAAACGTCTCATGCAGCGTCACAGGAGCAGGTCGTGAATCAAATTGTGTCAGATAGTTCCGCTGCGCCCAAGCCGGCAGCGCTGCGAAGAGCCGTCGGGCCGAAATTGCGCATCGTCCTTTACGTCCTGTTCGGTTTCGTCGGCGTGCTGGGGGCGAACTCGGTGTATCTCGCCGCCATCACCTTTCTGGAATGGCGCAGCGGTGCGACGTACCAGGAATATTTTTATCAGTGGATGTTCCTGATCCATCTCGTGCTCGGGCTGATGCTGATTTTGCCGTTCATCGTTTTCAGCGTCATTCATTTTTCGAATACGAAGCATCGCAAAAACAAGCGGGCGATGCGCGTCGGCTGGATGCTGTTGGCGATCTCCGTCGCGGTGCTCGTGAGCGGATTGCTCCTCTCGCGGATGATCGGCATCGACTTGAAACTTCCCGCCGCCCGTAACATTGTTTATTGGATTCACGTCGTCAGTCCGCTGTTCGCCGCGTGGCTGTACTGGCTGCATCGGCTGGTCGGGCCGAAGATTCGCTGGCGGCTCGGCGTCGGTTACGCGGGATTTGTCGGTCTCGTCGTCGCGGGGATGGTCTGGATGCATACGCAGGATCCGCGGCAGTGGAACGTCGAAGGACCGACGACCGGCGAAAAATATTTCTTCCCCTCGGCGGCACGGACGGCAACCGGGAATTTCATTCCCGCATCGACGCTGATGATGAACGATTACTGCCAGCGGTGTCATCCCGATGCCCACGCGCAGTGGTCCGACAGCGTGCACCGCTTCAGTTCGTTCAGCAACCCCGCCTATCTCGCTTCGGTAGTGGAGACGCGGAAAGTCTCTCTCGAACGGGACGGCAGCGTGCAGGCGTCGCGGTGGTGTGCGGGATGCCACGATCCGGTCCCTTTCTTTTCCGGTGCGTTTGACGACCCGAAATTCGACGTCGTTAACCACGTGACGGCGGGGGCGGGAATCAGTTGCACGGTTTGCCATTCGATCACGCACGTCAACAGTACGAAAGGGAACGCCGATTACACGATCGAAGAGCCGATTCACTATCCGTTCGCGGCCAGCGACAACGCGATGTTGCAATGGATCAACAACCAGCTCGTCAAAGCCAAGCCGGCGATGCACAAGAAAACGTTTTTGAAGGACTTTCACAAAACCGCCGAGTTCTGTTCGACGTGTCACAAGGTGAGCCTGCCCTACGAACTGAATCATTACAAGGAATTCTTGCGCGGGCAGAATCATTACGACCCGTATCTGCTCAGCGGCGTGTCGGGACACGGTGCCCGCAGCTTTTATTATCCCCCCAAGGCGAAAGAGAACTGCAACGTCTGCCACATGCCGCTGAAGCCGTCAAACGATTTCGGGGCGAAACTCTTCGCCGATGCGAAAGAACTGAGCATTCACGACCACCTGTTTCCGTCGGCGAACACGGGCATCGCCTGGCTGCGCGACCGTCCGGAGATCGTCAAATCGCATCAGAAATTTCTCAAGGACGTGATGCGGATCGACATCTTCGGCGTGAAGGAGGGAGGAACCGTCGACGGCGAATTGCATGCGCCGCTGCGTCCCGCCGTGCCGATGCTCGTTCCGGGAAAACCGTATCTGCTCGAAACGGTGATCCGCACGGTGAAGATGGGGCATCTGTTTACGCAGGGAACGGTTGATTCCAACGAGATCTGGGTCGACATCACCGTCACCAGCGGCGGGAAAGTCATCGGACGCAGCGGCGGCATGAACGAACTCGGCGAAGTCGACCCGTGGTCGCATTTCGTGAATGTCTTCATGCTCGATCGCAAGGGGAACCGCATCGACCGCCGGAATGCGCAGGATATTTTCACACCGCTCTACAATCATCAGATTCCTCCCGGTGCGGGACAGGTGGCGCATTATGGTTTGGAAGTTCCCGAAGGGATCGATCAGCCGATCACGGTTTTGGTGAAGCTGCAATATCGTAAGTTCGATCAGCGGTATATGGATTTCGTCGCGAAGAATCTTCCGGAGGGATTTCCGCCGCTCAAGGGTTATAAGAAGGGCGAACCGTATCCCAACGAGTTGCCGGTGACGACGCTCGCCGTCGATGAAATGACATTCCCCGTCGCGGGTGTCGATGTGAAGGTCGCAAACGAGACGCCGAAACCGCCTGCGTGGGAACGCTGGAACGATTACGGCATCGGGTTGTTCCTCGAAGGGAAAGCCGAACTGCGGCAAGCGGCGGCGGCGTTCGGCGAGGTCGAGAAGCTCGGTCGATTCGACGGCCCGCTCAATCTCGCCCGCGTCTATCATCGCGAAGGCCAATTGGACGAAGCGGTCGCGGCAATCGCCCGCGCGGCGAAATACGATTCCCCCCCTGCTCCCCCGTGGACGATTGCATGGTTGAGCGGCCTCATCAATCGTGAGCAAGGTCATCTCGAAGCGGCGGAGAAAAACTTCCGCAGCGTGCTGACCGAACCGACGCAGGAGATGATCGACCGCGGGTTTGATTTCCGTCATGATTATGAAGTGCAAAATCTGCTGGGGCAGACGCTGTTCGATCGCGCCCGGCAATTCGGCCGGATGGCGGCGAAGGGAGGCGATGACGCCGGTATCGAGCAGCGCGACGCGCTGCTGAATCAGGCCGTGGATGTGTTTCACGAGACATTGAAGTACGATGTGGAGAACGTCACCGCGCATTACAATTTGCATCTGTTGTACACGCTGCTCGATCAACCCGGGAAGGGGGCCGAACATCAGAAACTGCACACGATTTATAAGGCCGACGACAATGCCCAGGGTGAAGCGGTCCGCATCGCCCGCGAAAAGTATCCCGCGGCGAACCACGCCGCCGAGGCTTTGGTGATTTATCCGCTGCAGCGCGCGGGGGCGCCGGAATTACCCGCCGCCGCGGAGAAAGAGGTGACGAAAAAATAAGACGGGCGACTTGATATGAGATCTCAGAATCTATCCGGAAATGTCGGCAGTCCTACGAGATGTTGTGCCCATTGCACCGCCTCGATACCACGAATTGTTTCCGAGCCAACTTTCCGGATAGCCTCTCAGATTGCTCACGTGAGTTCACGACGAAATTGTTTTGATTCATCTCGTGGGCTTTGCCCGCAACCCAAACTTTTACGGACGAAACCAGAAGTACAGTGAGAACACCGGACTCATGGCGACACATTCATCGAAGATTAAACCGCGAGATCCCAAAGATCCGCCGGATCAGAATGAAGACGTCCAGAACGATGAAATCATCACCCGGGCGATGGTCTGGTCGCTGGCGGCGTTTGGTCTCATCGCGATTGTCGGCGGAGGCGTCTGGTGGTGGACGTTGCAGGAAACGCCCGTGGAAGTGGCGGAGGCCACGCCGCTCGAATTGCCGGAAATCCGCGAGGCTCCGCAGATCGCGATCCCCTCGATGCCGTTCACGGACGTCACCGCGTCCGCCGGCATCAATTTTCGTCACGAGAACGGGGCCTATGGAGATAAGCTGCTCCCCGAAACGATGGGAGGGGGCTGCGCCTTCTTCGACGTCGACAACGACGGCGACGCCGATCTGCTATTCGTCAATTCGCAGCGCTGGCCGTGGGATACGCGGCCTGCTCCGGAATCTCCGCCGACGATGGCGCTGTATCTTAACGATGGAACGGGGAAGTTCACCGATGGCACGACCGAATGGGGCCTCGACGTTTCGTTCTATGGCATGGGAACCGCGATCGGCGATTACGACAACGACGGCAAGACCGATCTATTTATCTCGGCTCTCGGTGCAAATCATCTGTACCACAACACCGGCTCGAAATTCGTCGACGTCACCGCCGATGCGGGAACCGCCGGCGACGCCGAGGCATGGAGTACGAGCAGCGGCTGGTTCGACTACGACAACGACGGCGATCTCGATCTGTTCGTCTGCAACTACGTCGAGTGGACCCGGGATTTCGACGCCAACCAGAATTTCAAATTGACCGGCGGCAACAGAGCCTATGGCCGGCCGCAGGCGTTCAACGGGACGTTTCCCTTTTTGTATCGCAACGACGGAAGTGGAAAATTCACCGACGTAACCGAGGAGGCGAAGCTCCAGGTGCGCAATCCTGCCACCGGCGTGCCGATGGCAAAATCGCTCGGGCTCACCTTCACCGATGCCAACAACGACCGGTTTCTCGAGGTGATGATCGCCAACGATACGGTGCAGAATTTTCTGTTCGAAAACCTCAAGAACGGCACATTCGCCGAGATGGGGGCGATCGCCGGCGTGGCATTCGACGTCGACGGCAATGCCCGCGGCGCGATGGGGATCGACAGCGGTTACATTCGCAACGACGACGCGCTCGGCATCGCCATCGGCAACTTTTCGAACGAAATGACGGCGCTGTACGTGACGCGAGGCGACCAGATGCAGTTCAGCGATGAGGCGGTCTCGACCGGACTCGGGCCGAACACCCGGCTCGAACTCACGTTCGGCGTGCTGCTCGCCGACTGGGATCTCGACGGCCGGCTCGATTACTTCGCCGCGAACGGCCACTTGGAAGATGAAATCAACAAGGTGCAGTCGAGCCAGCATTACGAGCAGTCGCCGCATCTCTTCTGGAATGCCGGTCCCGAGCAGCCGACGGAATTCGTGCCGGTCCCTGCGGGCAATGTCGGAGCCGATTTCGATCGACCGATGGTCGGACGCGGCGCGAGTTATGCCGACGTCGACGGCGACGGCGATCTGGATATTCTGATCATGGCGACCGGTCAGCCGCCGCGGTTATTGCGGAACGACCAGTCGCTCGGACATCACTGGTTGCGAATTGCTCTGGAGGGAACGAAATCGAACCGCAGCGCGATCGGCGCATTGGTCGAAGTCCGCGCCGGCGAGAAGACGTATCGTCAGCGTTTGATCCCCACGCGAAGTTATCTCTCGCAGACCGAACTGGTGCTGACCTTCGGACTGGGCGAGTCGGAGAAAGTCGATGAAATCGTCGTGCACTGGCCGTCGGGACAAACGACGACGCAAACGGACGTCGCCGTCAATCAAAAGATTCGGCTCGTCGAGTAATGGACAATGGACAATGGATAATGGACAATGCTGATTACCAATTGTCCATTGCCCATTATGAAAAGGACTTCCCCTCATGGCGGATGAAACGAACACCTGGCCCGTGATTGACGCCGGCGATGAACTTAGTAACGGCGACGAAGCCGGCCATTGGTTGCAGCTTGATCTGACGGTGCACGATCCCGAAGTGATCCATGAACTGGGCAAATATCCGCCCGGAGAGGCGCGGGAAGAGTTCGCGCTGAAGGCGCTGCGATTGGGCGTCCTCTCGCTGCGGCATGCCCGCGGCATGGTCGATACCTCGGCGCTGCGCAACGAAAGCGATCGCCTGCTCGAACAGATGCGGCAACGGCTCACCGAACATGCCGGCCAGATGCACGACCGCTTGACCGGCGTGCTCAAGGAATATTTCGATCCCAACAACGGCCGGTTCCCCGAACGTCTCGAACGCCTGATGCGTCAGGATGGCGAACTCGAACAACTGCTCCGCCGGCAGCTCGGGCAGGAGGATTCCGAACTCTGCCGCACGCTGGCTTCGCATCTGGGGGAGCAGAGCCCGCTCATCAAGCTGCTCAACACCGATCAATCGGGTGGATTTCTCGCGGCGTTTCGCACGGTGCTCGAAAAACAACTCACCGAGCAGCGAGAGCAGGTGCTCAAGCAGTTTTCGCTCGACGTCAAGGACGGCGCCTTGTCGCGGTTCATTCTGGAACTCACCGATCGACAAGGAAAATTCAGCGACGACCTCAACGTCAAAATCGACGGCGTAGTCAAACAGTTTTCGCTCGATGAAGAAAATTCCGCCCTCAGCCGGCTGGTGCGAAACGTCGATCAGGCGCAGCGATTGATCACAAGTGAGTTCTCGCTCGACGCCGAGAACTCGGCTTTAGCGCGGCTGCGGCGCGAATTATCGCAGGTGCTCACCGAGCAAAAGGAGACGAATCAAAAATTTCAAGAAGAAGTCAAGTCGTCGCTGCAGGCGATGCTGATTCGCCGGGAAGAATCGCAGCGTTCGACCCGGCATGGGATCGACTTCGAGAATACGGTGGTCGAGGTCATTCAGAAAGAGGCCGCACGGCAGAACGACGTCGCCATTCCGACGGGAACGACGCCGGGGCGCTTGAGCGGCAAGGGCTCAAAGGTCGGCGACTGCGTGATCGAACTCGGCCCCGAAAGTGCGGCTCCCGGAACGCGGATCGTGCTCGAAGCCAAAGAAGTGCAGGGTTACACGTACAATACGGCACGCGATGAAATCGCCGTCGCACGCGATAATCGCGAAGCCCAAGTCGGCGTCTTTGTGTTTTCGCGGCAGTCGGCTCCCGCGGGGATGGAAGCGCTGACGCGGCTCGGTCAGGACATTTTTCTGATCTGGGACAGTCAGGACGAGCGGTCGGACCTGGTGCTCAAAGCCGGTTACTCGCTGGCGCGGGCCTTATGCGTGCGGCAACATTGCATCAAAAAATCGCAAGCGGCCGACTTTTCGGCGATTGAAGCGGCGATTGCGGAGATCACGTCGAAGGTGAACGGGCTCGACGATATCGAAACGTGGGCCACGACGATCAACAACAACAGCGACAAAATTCTCAAGCAGGTCAAGAAGACCCGCGAGGCGATCGTCGCGCAGGTTGACTTGCTGCGCGAAAAAACCGCGAACTGGAAACATCTCGCCGAGTCGTCGGAGGCCTGACGGCCGCGAGAACGCCGTCGTCGAGCATCATAAAATTTCTCGGGGACGGCTGCCCAAAACCGCCACGATGATGAACGTGGCAATCGGTCCCAATAGCAGCGAGACGAGAAACCAGAAGAGTCCCCCGTGATTTTTCGACTGGGCGAGCCCCGCGTTGATCATGGCGAGCGTCCCCCAGCCGACGAAAAATTGTTGATCGGAATCCATGGTGAATCTCCTCGGCGCGATGCGGTTGTAGTTCGCGGCATGGCGATCGGCAAAAAAATGGAAAGCGTGTCTCAATCATCGGTTGCGAGCCGCCTGCGGAAATTTCATGCGAACACATTTTCGCAACCAGGGGTATGATAACGGAGATCTGCGTTTTGGGAAGGAAGCATCCTAGCGTCCGAATTGGGCCGGTGGGCTCAAAAATGGAACCGGCTGAGAGGACTGAGGCGAAGATTCCCGGCATTCGGATCAATTTTTGCAATGAGAGGGATTAATACGCCTCAATTTCACGAACGAGAGATGCTGATGTATATGTCCCTCGCGTCGGCGACGCCGACCAAAACTGAAGAAAAGATGAAAAAACGCATCAATACTTACTTGACTTTGCGGCCCCGACTTTATTCTAATGGACGCGATACGTAAAGAATGACTTATGGGTCGTCAGTAACAGCGGAACTCCACTGACGACGATGCCGAATGAAATGTTCTTTTGATTTTCCCACGCTCTTGTTTTCCCAACCGCTAATCCCTGCCCGAAATCATCGCCTTATTTCTTCCCGGCGAACTGGCCGCTCTGCATGAAGAAAGCCTCGACTCATAATAAACGCCTTGTTGAAAACGACGGATTATTGACACCCGCAACGGCACCATGATTTGCGGGAATATCGGTTCGCTGCCGCAGTGGTTTAAATAAAGGTGACGCAGGACGACGGATCAATTTTCTCGCTAGAACAGTTGAAACAGAACGCCATCATCGCCGATCGGATTTTACAATCTGCGATGTATTCTTTACCCCGTTGAACGTTTCAATCAGACCCTCAGTTGATTTTTCACACCCCCTCAGGAGCGAAGCATGTTTCATTCTGGCACCACTCGTCGAGATTTTCTGCACGTCGGTTACGTGGGGGGAATCGGACTGACGCTGGATCATTTTCTCCGAGCCAAGTCGGCCCAGGCTGACATCAAAGATTACGAATCCAAAGAAGGGACCGCCAAATCGGTCATCTTCATTTATCTTCCCGGCGGTTCCGCTCACCAGGAAACCTGGGATCCGAAACCGTACGCCCCGGTCGAATACCGCGGACCGATGAACTCGATCGAAACCAGCATGCCCGGCGTCTTCATCAACGAGATGATGCCCCAGACCGCCAAGGTGGCGAACAAACTGGCGATCTGCCGCTCGATGACGCACGGCGAAGCCGCTCACGAGCGCGGCACGCATAACATGTTCACCGGGTATCGCCCGAGCCCCGCCCTCGAATTTCCCAGCATGGGAAGCGTGGTGACTCACGAGTTCCCGCCGCGCAACAATCTGCCGCAGTACGTCTGTATTCCGAGCCAGCCGAATCAAAACGCTGGCACGGGATATCTCAGTTCTTCGTTCGCGCCGTTCAGCCTCGGGGCCGATCCCGCCAACGGCAATTTCACCGTGCAGGATTTGAAGCTTCCCGGCGACGTCGACGACCAGCGTTTCGGACGCCGTCGTCAGATTCTCGACGCGGTCAACGATTATTTTGTGACTAAAGAAAAGTCCGACTCACTCGCCGCCGTCGACACGTTTTATCAGCGCGCCTACAGCATGGTGAGTTCGGAACAGGCCCGCGAAGCGTTTAACATCAACGCCGAGACGGATGCTCTCCGCGACGAATACGGCCGCAACACGGCGGGCGCCCGCATGTTGCTGGCTCGCCGGCTGGTCGAAGCGGGTTCGCGATTCGTCACGCTGACCTATGGCGGCTGGGATATGCACGACAACATCAACGGTGCGATTCGCGGCCAGTTGCCGGCGTTCGATCAAGGCTTCTCCGCTTTGATCCGCGATCTCGACACCCGCGGTCTGCTCAACGAAACGCTGGTCTGCGTCGCTTCCGAATTCGGCCGCACGCCGAAAATCAATGCGACGGCCGGCCGCGATCACTGGCCGAAAGTCTTCAGCGTGGTGTTGGCCGGCGGCGGGATCAAACAAGGTTACGTTTACGGCACGTCGAACTCGACCGCGAGCGAACCCGAAGACAATCCGCTGAACGTCGAAGACTGGGCGAGCACGATTTACAAATGCCTCGGCATCGTGTCCGACAAGGAACTGATGGCCCCCGGCGATCGCCCGATCGAAATCGTCAACGAAGGCAACGTGCGCACCGACCTGCTGGCGTAAAAACCGGGTGGCACTGGCGGCTTGTCCGCTAGTGTGATTTGATACATTTATAACCCCGTGAGGGCTGTGTTCCCGCGAACACGGCCCCACGTTTCAAACCCACGAACCTCAACGTGTGGGAGAAAACGACCAATGCGGACTCGCTCCATCTCCAGTTTTCTGTTCGTTCTAATGCTCGTCGGTTCGCAGTCGACCACCCCCGTCGATGCGGCTTCGCCGACGCTCTCCATCATTCAGCCTCGCGGCGGTCAACGCGGAACCGAATTGGAAATGGTCTTCAGCGGCGCCCGCCTGGCCGATGCGCAAGAGATCTTCTTCTATGAAGCCGGAATGGAAGCGCTGAAGATCGAGGCGATCGACGCCAATCAGATCAAGGTGCAGCTCAAAATCAACGCCGACTGCCGCCTCGGCGAGCACGTCCTGCAGGTGCGGACCGCATCGGGAATTTCGGACTACCGGACGTTCTACGTGGGAGCATTGCCCTCCGTCGCCGAAGTCGAGCCGAATACCGATTTCGAAGTGCCGCAGGTGATCCCGATGAATTCGACCCTGGTCGGCGTCGTCGACAACGAAGACGTCGATTACTTTCAGATCGAAGCTAAAAAGGGAGATCGCATCAGCGTCGAAGTCGAAGCGATGAGGCTGGGTTCGACGTTGTTCGATCCGTATGTCGCCATTCTCGACGACCGCCGGTTCGAACTCGCCTCATCCGACGATTCTCCGCTCGTCTGGCAGGACGCCGTCTGCTCGGTGGTCGCTCCTGAAGACGGCAAATACACGATCGAAATGCGCGAAAGTGCTTATGCTGGCAATGGCGGATGCCAGTACCGCTTGCACATCGGCAACTTCCCCCGGCCGACCGCGGCGTATCCGGCGGGCGGAAAAATGGGTGAAGAGTTGGAAGTCCGCTTCCTCGGCCTGCCGAGCGGCGAACTGGTGCAGAAATTTTCGTTGCCGACGACTCCGAGCGAAGAGTTCGGATTGTACGCCAACGATGCCGGCGGGATCGCTCCCTCGGCGAATCCGACGCGTCTTTCGGAACATGGCAACGTGTTGGAAGTCGAGCCGAACGAAACGCTCGAACAGGCGACGCCCGGCGAATTGCCGCTCGCATTCAACGGCGTGATTCAAGCTCCCGGCGACGTCGATATTTTCAAGTTCGCCGCCAAGGCAGGGGTGACGTACGAAATCGAATGTTACGCCCGACGCGTTCGCTCGCCGCTCGACGCGGTGATGGTGCTGCTGAATGCTCAGGGACAGGCGATCGCCTCGAACGACGATTCCCGCGGCCCCGACAGCTACTTCCGCTTCGCCGTTCCCGCCGATGGGGATTATTTCATTCAGGTGTACGATCACTTAAAGCGCGGCGGAGTCGACTTCGTCTACCGCGTGGAGTTTCAGAACATTCCGGTCAACTTGTCGCTCGGTATTCCGCGCGTGGCTCGTTATTCGCAGTATCGGCAGACGATTTACGTCCCCCGCGGCGGCCGTTTCGCCACCGTGATGACGGTCGGCCGAAACAACTGGGGCGGCGACATGGTGCTCGAAGCCCCCGAGTTGCCGCAGGGCATGACGATGACGGCCGAACCGATGCCCGCCAATTTGACGTCGATGCCCGTGTTGTTTGAAGCCGCAGCCGACGCCCCGCTTTCGGGCAAATTGATCGACCTGCGCGGCCGACACGCCGACCCTGCGCAGAATATTACCGGCGGGTTCACGAATTTCGCGGATATGATTATCGGGGACGGACAGCGGCTGTACTGGGGCAAGTCGGTCAACAAACTGGCGGTCGCGGTGGTCGACGAACTCCCCTTCACCATCGAAATCGCCGAACCGAAAGTGCCCATCGTCCGTAACGGTTCGATGCAATTGAAAATCGTCGCCACGCGTAAGGAAGGCTTCACCGCACCCATCACGGTGCAGTTGCCGTTCCTCCCGCCGGGAGTCAGCGGTGCCAGTTCGGTGGCCGTTCCTGAAGGACAAAATGAAGTCCTCTATCCGCTGAATGCCAATGGCGGGGCCGAAATCAAGGCGTGGAAAATCTTCGCCCTCGGCAATGCCAACGTGGATGGCGACGCCTGGGTCTCGTCGCAACTCGCCACGCTGAACGTCGCCGACATGTATATTCAATTCGCAATGGAGCGGGCGGCGGTCGAGTTGGGACAGACGACCGATCTGTTCTGCAAAATCACCGTGGCCCGGCCGTTTGAAGGGATGGCTAAAGCCCAGGTGGTGGGACTGCCGCACATGGTCACGGCCCCCGAAATGGAGTTCAGCAAAGACATGCAGGAGCTCGTCTTCAAAGTCTCGACGAACGCCGAGATGAGCCCGCCGGGGACGCACAAGAATATCTTCTGTCAGGTGGTCGTCACCGAAAACGGCGAACCGATCGTGCATGCGGTCGGCGGAACTGAAATCCGCATCGACAAGCCGCTTCCCATGCCGACGACCCCCGAGCCGATGCCCATGCCGGTCGCCCAGGCCGCGGAAACGCCAAAGCCCGTAGAAGAAAAACGGCTGACCCGACTGGAGAAACTCCGCCTCGAAGCCAAGGCCCGAGCCGAAGCCGCACAAGCCGGCGCACCCGCGGCCGGCGGAGAGTAGCCGAATCTGGAAATCACATCGATCGCGGCTTGAACAATATCAACCGCGGTCGAACACAACTCGCTGGAACACCGCGATCCATCGGGCGATACGACACACCGCGAAACAACCAACCTCAAAGATGTCCTCAAGAGGCCCCGCCATGAAAAGTCGCCTACGACTTGTTTCCTGCATCGCCTGGTTTTGCGTCCTCGGCAGTTTCGTGCCGCACGCCTCGAACGGCTTCGGTCAAGACCAGGCCGCGGCCCCGACCCCCGCCTCGATCCGCGTATATCCCTCGGAAATCAAGCTGAACACCAGCCGCGATCGGCAGTCGTTCATCGTACAGGCGGTGTTTGCCGACGGCATCACGCAGGATGCCACCGCGCAGGCCACGGTGACGCTGGCGAACGCCGCTCTCGTCCGCCAGGAAGGAAACATGCTGTACCCGGTCGCAGACGGTGCGACCGAACTCAAAATCGAATACGCCGGACACAGCACGACGATTCCCATCGTCGTCGAGCAAGCGGCGGTCGACCGTCCCATCAGTTTTCGTCTCGACGTCATGCCGGTTTTCATGAAGTCGGGCTGCAACATGGGAAGCTGCCACGGCGCCGCTCGCGGGAAAGACGGTTTCCGTCTGTCGCTGTTCGGATTCGATCCCGAAGGGGATCATTTTCGGCTGACGCGCGAAAACAGCACCCGCCGCATCAATCTGGCGCTCCCCAACGAATGCCTGATGGTCGAGAAGGCGGCCGGCAAAGTGCCGCACACCGGCGGCAAGCGCTTCGAAGAAGGGAGCGAATATTACAACACGCTAATCCGCTGGCTCGAAGCGGGGGCTCCCAACGATCAGGGCGAAGTGCCGAAGGTCGTCAAGGTTGAGCTCTATCCCGAGAACGGCGTGCTTGACGGCGAAGGGAGCGAACAGAAACTGTCGGTCCGCGCGACTTACGCCGACGGCACCGACCGCGACGTCACCTCGCTCGCCTACTTCATGACCAACAACGACAACTCCGCCGGAGTGACGCAGGAAGGGGTCGTCACCGCGGCCAATCGCGGCGAAGCGTTCATCATGGCCCGCTTCGGCACGCATACCGTCGGCCGGCAATACATCGTGCTTCCCAAGGGGCTGCAGTTCCAGTTCCCCGAAACCCCGGAAAACAACTACATCGATGCGCTGGTGAACGCCAAGTTGCGAAAACTCCGTATCGCGCCGTCGGAACTTTGCACCGACGAAGCCTTCTTGCGCCGCGTCTATCTCGACATCGTCGGCGTTCCTCCCACGGTGGAAGAGTTCGACCGCTTCATGGCCGGCGCCGAACCGAACAAACGCGACCTGCTCGTTGACGAACTGCTCGAACGCAAGGAATTCGTCGAAATCTGGGTGATGAAATGGGCCGAGCTGCTGCAGATCCGCGAAGTCCCCAACCGCGTCAGTTACAAGTCGGCCATCCGCTATTACAACTGGCTGCAGGATAAAATCGCCAACAACGTGCCGCTCGACAAAATGGTGCAGGAACTGCTCGCCTCCAACGGCGGAACGTTCGCGAACGCGGCGACCAACTACTACCAGAACGAAACCGATACGCTGAAGACCGCCGAAAACGTGGCTCAGGTCTTCATGGGGATGCGGATTCAATGCGCCCAATGTCATAATCATCCGTTCGATCAATGGACGATGGACGATTACTACAGCTTCTCCGCCTTCTTCTCGCAGATCGGCCGCAAAGGGGGCGAAGATCCCCGCGAACTGATCATCTTCAACAGCGGTGGCGGCGAAGTGACGCACCCCGTCGGCGGCCGCGTGATGCCCCCGAAGTTTCTCGGCGGCGACGTCCCCGATGTCGCCGGTAAAGATCGCCGCGACGTGCTGGTGAAATGGCTCGCCTCCAAGGATAATCCCTACTTCGCCAAGAACCTGTCGAACATCGTCTGGGCTCACTTCTTCGGCCGCGGCATCATCGAACCGGTCGACGACGTCCGCGTCAGCAACCCGGCGGTCAATCCCGAACTGCTCGAAGAGCTCGGCAACAAGTTCACCGAATACGATTACGACTTCAAGAAACTCGTCCGCGACATCTGTACGTCGCGCACCTATCAGCTTTCGACGCAGTCGAACGAATCGAACGCCTCGGATGAAGCCAACTTCGCCCGCGCTCAATTGCGCCGGCTGCGTGCCGAAGTCCTGCTCGATTGCATCAGCCAGGTGACGCTGACGAAGAATAAATTCCCCGGACTGCCGCTCGGCGCCCGCGCCGTGCAAATCGCCAACGGCAATACGTCGACGTACTTCCTGACGACCTTCGGCCGGGCGACGCGAGAAAGCGTCTGTTCGTGCGAAGTCAAAATGGAACCGAACCTCTCGCAGGCATTGCACCTGCTCAACGGCGAAACGATCAACCAGAAAATGAAACAGGGGAACCTGATCGGCCTGCGTCTGCAGGAAGGAAAACCCTGGCAAGATATCATGACCGAAATGTATATCGCGGCCTTTTCGCGAAAGCCCACCGAGAAGGAAATCGCCGCGATCAACGAGATTCTTTCCAGCGTCGATGCCGCCCAGCATCCCCAGGTTCTCGAAGACATCTTCTGGGCCGTGTTGAACTCGCGGGAGTTTGTGTTTAATCATTGACAGGGGCATGGGAACCGAGTCGGTAGCGCATTGAATGACCGTTAAAACCACAGGCCGTCGCCCAACGCCTGATTTGTGTCTCGAGGAACAGCTTATGTTGATTTCAATCCGATCGATCTGCCGCATGGTTTCGTGCGGCGTGATTCTGCTCGCGACGTGTTCCGCCTCGGCCTTCGCCCAGGAAAAGGCAGACGAAAAAATCACGTACGACGATCACGTCAAACCGATCTTCCGCGAGAAATGCGGGTCGTGCCACAACACCGACAAGAAGACCGCGGGTCTCGATCTCATGAGTTACACCGCCGCGATGCAAGGGGGGGGTTCGGGCGTGGTGATCGAAGCGGGCGATTCGAGCGCCAGCTATCTGTACGACGTCGTCGCGCACATCTCCGAACCGTACATGCCTCCCAACTCCGAAAAACTCCCCAACGAAACGCTGGCGATCCTCGCCAAGTGGATCGACGGCGGAGCGCTGGAAAACTCCGGCTCGAAGCCGATTGCCCGGAAGAAACCCAAAGTCAGTCTCTCGCTGACGGGCGCTCCGACCGGACGTCCCGAAGGGGATCCGCCAATGCCCGGGCCGATGTTGCTCGAACCGGTAATGACAACCACGCATCGCGGCGCCGTCACCGCCTTGGCGACCAGCCCTTGGGCTCCGCTCGCCGCCGTCGCCGGTCAGAAACAAGTCCTGCTTTACAATACCAAAACGCTCGAACTGGTCGGGGTGCTCCCCTTCCCCGAAGGGACGCCGCATGTGCTGAAATTCAGCCGCAACGGTTCGCTGCTGCTCGTCGCGGGGGGCCGCGGCGCCTATCAGGGGCTCGTGGTTCTCTTCGACATCAAGACGGGCGAACGCATCACCGAAATCGGCGACGAACTCGATACCGTGCTCGCCGCCGACATCAGCGCCGACCAGACGCTCGTCGCGCTTGGAGGAACGTCGAAGATCGTCAAGGTTTACAAAATCGAAGACGGCCAACTTCTGTACGAAGTGAAAAAACATACCGAATGGATTTACGCATTGGCCTTCAGCCCCGACAACGTCCTCTTGGCCTCCGCCGACCGCAACGGCGGGCTCATCGTCTGGGAAGGGATCAACGGCCGCGAATTCCTCGTCCTCGCGGGACACGGCGCCGCGATCAACGGCCTGTCGTGGCGCGTCGATTCCAACTTGCTCGCTTCGTGCAGCGAAGATACCTCCATCCGCTTGTGGGAGATGGAAAACGGCAGCATGGTCAAGAATTGGGGTGCCCATAGCGGCGGTTGCACGTCGGTCGAATTCGCACTCGACGGTCGCATCGCGTCGTGCGGACGCGATCGTCTCACGCAGCTTTGGAATCAGGACGGGGCGCAGATTAAGGCGTACGACGCCTTTAGCGATCTCGCCTTGCAGGTGACGTTCTGCGATGAAGCCAACCGCATCATCGCGGGCGACTGGACCGGCACGATTCGGGTCTGGGACGCCGCCGAGGGAACGCTCGTCGGTGAACTCGATTCGAATCCGCCGCGGATCGCCGATCGGATTACCTCCGCGACGCAAGCGGTGGAAGCGAGTAAGATGCAACATGCCACATTCGTTGCCGCCGCCGAAGCGGCTCAGACCGCCGCGAATACGATTCAAACGCAGCTCGACGCCGCCAACAAAGCGGTGACCGACAACCAGACGCTGCTCGATACTGCGAAGGCCAAAGTCGGCGAACAGCAGAAAGCCGTCGAGACCGCGGCCGCGGCCAAAGCCGCCGCCGACAAAGCGGTCGCCGACGGCGAGGCCGAACTCGTCACATTAAACGAGGCGTTAACGAAGGCGAAAGAAGCCGCCGCGAATGACGCCAACAACGCCGATCTGGCCAAAGCCGCCGAGGAGGCACAGAAGCAGGTCGACGCCAAAACCGCCGCGATCGTCGAAGCGAAAAAGGTGGTCGAGACCGCGGCGACCGACCTGAAGACCGCGCAGGATCAGCTTGCCGTCCACCAGAAAGAAGTCGAGACCTACACGGCGAACGTCGACACGGCGCAAAAACAGGTCGTCACGTTAACCGAAAGCCTGAAGCCCGCCGTTGAAGCCGCCGCCGCTGCGAAAACCGCCGCCGACACCGCGGCACAAGCCGTGACCGCCGCCGAAGCGAAGCTCAAGCACTGGCAAGACGCCCTGGCGTTCGCCGAACAAGCGAAAGTGCAGGCCAGCGCCGCAGCCGTCGAAGCCAACGAGACAGCCGATTCGTCGAAGTGAATAGACAAGGGTCAAGAGACAAGAGCCAGAATCGCGCCGGATGAGTTCCGGCGTGCTTCCGGCTCTCGTCGTTTCGTCCTCTTTATTCTGGCTCTGGACCCTGGACTCTGGACCCTCGGCTTTCCCAGCCGAGCAGCACGACCAGAAACGCCGCGAGGGGGAGCGCGCCGATGACGGCGAGAATGTTCGGCCTCATCGAAGCGTCGGCGTCGACGATCGCTCCGACTGTCGGATGCACGACGGAGATGATCATCCACGCCGAGAACCCGAGCGTCCCGCCGATTTTTCCTTGATTCTTCGCCGAAATTTCCTGGTTGAGCGAGTAATAGAGCGGGAACAGCCCGAGCGAACCGAAGCCGGCGACCCAGAACATGCTGACGAGAGCCCACCCTTTGGTCAGAAACGCCGCCGGGATCGCAGCCCCCGCCGGGATCGCAGCCCCCGCCAGGATCGCGAAACCGCAGAAAATCGCCAACCGCGCCCGATGCACGTTCCAGCCCCCCCGCGCTAACAGGTACGTCAGCCCGCCGCAGGCGATGCTCCCCGCGAACGTGCTGACGTAATACATCGCCGAAATGTACTGCACTTCGTCGAGGCCGTAGCCGTGTTCCTTGCCGAGAATCAACGGCAACCAGACGCGGATGTAATGCCAGTGAATGTTGATGCAATTGACGAAGAAGAAGAGTATCCAATACCGCCGCGTCGTGAAGATCTGCGATAGGGGTATTTCGACGAGCTTCTTCTCCTGTTCGGCCGACGAGGCATCCGCCGTCGCGTAAACTTCGCGCTGCATGTCGGCGTACGTCGTGGAATTCCACCACCACAGCGCCCACGGCACGCCGAGCGCGCCGACGACGAGAAACAATCCGTACCAATGCGACGGCGAAATGCGATCCCAGGCCACGATCGCGAGAGGAACGGCGATCGCCCCGATCGAAGCGCCGCTTTGCAAGAGACTGTTCCCCCACGTCCGCTGCGCCGGCCGAAAAATGCGCTGCGTCGTCCGCAGTGCGCAAGGCCAATGTCCCGCTTCGAATAATCCCAGGAGAAACCGGCTGATCGCCAGCACCGTCACGTGCCCGACGAGCGCCGGCATCGTCCCGGCGATCGACCACACGATCACCACGAAGGGATACAGAATGCGAACGCTGACTTTGTCGGCGAGCACTCCGAACAACAGCCCGCCGCAGGCGAAGCCGATGCCGAACCAGCTTTCGAGAGTCCCGTACTCTTGCTCGCTCAGGTCGAACGTCGCCTGCAGCCGTTCGGCGTTCTGCGTAAACGCCGCCCGATTGGCGTAATTGAGCACAAGCGCCGACATAAGAATCACCCCCATCCACTGCGTCCATGCTTCACTGCGGACGGGGGGCGAAGCTTCCGCTTCCGTATGGATGTTCATGCGGTCGTGCTTTCCGTCAGAGGTTCAATTTTGACGGCGCAATACTTGAATTCGGGAATCTTGCCGAATGGATCGAGCACGTCGATCGTCAGCACGTTCGCCGCCGCCTCGCGAAAATGAAACGGAATGAAAATGCAGCCCGGCTCGACGCTCTCCTCGGCGCGGACGTTCAACTCGATCGCCCCGCGGCGGCTGCTGACGCGAATTCTCTCGCCGTCGTCGATTTCCAATACCGCTAAATCGAGCGGATGGATCACCACAAACGCATCGGGTTCGATCGCATTGAGGGCCAGGCTCCGCCGCGTCATGCTCCCCGTATGCCAGTGTTCGAGCACGCGCCCGGTGCTGAGCACAAACGGATATTCGGCATCGGGAACTTCCGCCGCGGGAAGATACGGACAGGGGACGAGTTTGCCTTTGCCGTCCGCCGTCGGAAACGCTTCGCCGAAGAGAATTTTTTCACCGTCTTCGTGGTCGGGATCGCGACACGGCCAGAGTTTACCGGTCGCACCGAGATTCTCGTGCGTGAGTCCTCTGTAACTCGCCGTCAGCGACGTGAACTCCGCGAAGATTTCCGCGGAGGATTCGTAATTCATCGGCATGCCCATGCGGTTGGCAATCTCGCAGATAATCCGCCAGTCTTCGCGCGATTCGCCCGGCCCGTCGACCACCTTGCGGCCCAACTGCACACGGCGGTCGGTGTTCGTGTACGTGCCGGTTTTTTCGAAGAACGTGCTCGCCGGCAGAATCACGTCGGCGAACTCGGCGGTCTCGGTGAGGAAGATATCCTGCACGACCAGAAAATCGAGACTCGAAAGCGCCTTGCGGACTTTGTTGATATTCGGGTCGGAAATAAACGGATTCTCACCGAGAATGTACATCCCGCGAATCGACTTCGCGAGCGCCCCTTTCATGATCTCGACGACCGTCAGCCCCGGCTGCGGATCGAGCGCGATGTTCCACGCCTCTTCGAATTTGCGGCGGATGCCGTCGTTGCCGACCGGCTGATAGTCCGGAAAGACCATCGGTATCAGCCCGGCGTCGCTCGCTCCCTGCACGTTGTTCTGCCCGCGCAGCGGATGCAGCCCGGTTCCCGGCCGGCCGACGTTTCCAGTCAAGAGGCACAGCGAAATCAGACAGCGGGCGTTGTCGGTTCCCGTGACATGCTGCGAGATCCCCATTCCCCAGAAGATGAGCATGCTCTTCGCGCGGCCGATCGTTTGGGCGATCTCGACGATCTTCTCCGCCGGAATGCCGCAGATCGCCGATGACTTCTTGGGCGAGTAATCGGCGAGCAGCAGTTCCTTCAGTTCGTCGAAACCGGTCGTGCGCGCCGCGACGAAGTCCTCGTCGACGAGTCCGTCGCGAATCAGCACGTGCATGATGCCGTTATAGAAGGCGACGTCGGTTCCCGGTTTGATCTGCGCGAAATGCGTGGCGAAGTCGACCATATCGTGCCGGCGGATGTCGACCACGATCAGCTTTGCGCCCCGTTTCGCCGCGTCCTTCATGAACGTGGCGGCGACCGGATGATTCACCGTCGTCTGCGAGCCGGTGATGAGAATGACGTCGGAGTTCTCGACGTCGGCGAAGATGTTCGTGACCGCTCCCGAGCCGATCGTCTCCATCAGCGCCGCGACCGACGAGGCGTGACACAGCCGCGTGCAATGATCGACGTTGTTCGTGCCGAAACCCGCGCGAATCAGTTTCTGGAACAGGTACGCTTCTTCGTTCGAACACTTCGCCGAACCGAATCCCGCGAGTGAATTGCTGCCGTGTGTCGTCTTGATCTCCGTCAATCGGCGGGCCGCGAGATCGAGGGCTTCGTCCCACGTCGCCTCGCGGAAGGCGGGCATGACTTCGTCGACGTCGACGATCCACCCTGGTTTTTTGCGGCGGCCGGCCGACTCCTTCACTTCGAACGACAACGGTCCTTTGGGATACGCCGTCTCCTTGCGGATAAGCGGTTTCGTCAGCCGATGCGGATGCAGCGTGTAATCCCAGCCGTAACGCCCTTTGACGCACAATCGGCCGTGATTGACCGGGCTTTCGCGTCCCTCCGTCATCACAATTTGATTTTCGATCGAGTAGACCGTCGTCGAACAGCCGACGCCGCAGTAGGGACAGACGGTGGCGACCGCATTCATCTCGGCCTTTGGAACAATCGGCAGCGAGATCGTCTTCGGCGTGAGGGCTCCCGTCGGGCACGAGCTGACACATTCGCCGCACGCCACGCACGTGCTGTCCCCCATCGGGTTATTGAGGTCGAACGCGATTCGAGCGGTATGCCCCTTGCCGCTGCGGCCGATGACTTCGTTCGACTGCACGTCGTCACAGGCGCGGATGCAGCGGTCGCATAAAATGCACGCCTGATGATCGACGGCGATAACCGGCGACGACAAATCGAGCGGCTTGAACGGTTTTTTCTCGACCGGCGTGCGATTCTCGGGACCGATTAATCCATAACGCCGGCCGAGCGCTTCGAGTTCGCAGTCGCCGCTTGTCAGTTCCCGCTCGCACGGGACCGGGTGCTCGTCAAGCAAGAGGCGCGTGAGCACGCGGCGATGCGGCTCGATTTTTTCCGAAGCGGTGTCGACGGTCATCCCGTCGCGGCATTCGCGCATGCACGACGCGGCGAGCACGCGCTCGCCGACGTCGACCACGCACATCCGGCAGACGCCCACCGGATCCATCCGCGGCGAATGACAGAGCACAGGAATCTCGATCCCCGCCGCTTTCGCCGCCGACCAGATTGTCGTTCCCTGCGGGACGGTGACGGACGTCCCGTCGATCGTCAGCGTGACGGTTTGTGGGGGGGTTGCGCTCTGTGAAATCATCGAAATTCCTCGTCGGATCATCCGGGCACGACGTCCGGAAAATGTTTCAGTAACGACATGATCGGCACGAGCGCGACCTGACCCAGTCCGCAGATCGACGTCTGTTCGAGCGCCGGGGCGAGTTCGCGGACGATGGCGAGGTCGCTCGCCGGGCGGGTCTTTTGCGAAATCCCATTCAGAATTTGAACGGCTTGTTCGCTCCCCAATCGGCAGGGAACGCATTTGCCGCACGATTCGTTGCGGAAGAACTCGACGAGATTGACTGCCAGCGACCACAAGTCGCGTCCTTCGGCCATCACGATCACCGCGCCGGTTCCCAACATGCTCCCCGCGGCTTTCATCGCATCGAAATCGAGCGGCGTGTCGACTTTCTCGGCGGGGAGAAAATTCGAACTTGCTCCGCCGGGCAGAAAGGCGAGCAGTTTTTTTCCGTCCTTCATGCCGCCGGCGAGTTCGATCAGTTCGCGGACCGTCGTGCCGAGCGGAATTTCATAAGGGCCGGGCCGCACGACGTCGCCCGAGATCGAGACGAACTTCAGTCCCGCCGACCCGCGAACCCCTTGCTTGTTCCACCACTCGGCTCCGTGATGAATGATCGGCACCGCCAGCGCGAACGTCTCGACGTTATTGATCAGCGTCGGCTTGCCCCACAGTCCATACGTTCCCGGATACGGCGGCTTGATCCGCGGCTCGCCGCGCTCGTCTTCGAGCGCCTGCAACAACGCCGTCTCTTCACCGAGAATGTAACCCCCCGGCGAGACGAAGACCTCGATGTCGAATTTCCGACCCGATCCGGCGGCGTTGTCGCCGAGGATTTTTTGTTGGCGGGCGTGTTCGAGTGCGGCGTCGATCGATTCTTTTTCCGGCAGATATTCGTGCCGCAGATAAATGATCCCCTGCTCTGCTCCGACCGTCAGTCCCGCGAGCAGCATGCCTTCGATGACGAGATGCGGCAGCTGCGAGAGAATTTCTCGATCCTTAAACGTACCCGGTTCGCTCTCGTCGGCGTTGCAGACGACGTACTTCGGCGATGCCGTTTCGCGGGCGACCATTTCCCACTTCTGTCCGGTGGGGAACCCGGCCCCCCCCATGCCGCGCAGTTTGCAGGCCGTCAGCCGTTCGACACATGCCGCTCGAACGTCGCCGCCGTCGGCGATCAGTTGTCGCACCGTGCCATAACGCTCTTCTTCGAGGGGATAAGGATCGGAGCGAAATATTTTTGGGAAGTTGACGCGATCGGAGGGGGGCAATTCACTCCACCAGCTCTCAACGTCATTCAACGTCCGCGGCGCGAGCGGAAGTTCGTTGACGGCGACCGCCGGGGCGGCGTCGCAGCGTCCGATGCACGAGACTTCTTCGATGGCGACGGTGGGATCATCTTTCGCCCGTGCCAATAGTTCCGTCATCCCCGCCTCGCGGCCTGCCAAACGACAGACGACGTCGCGGCAGACCTGAATCACTCTCTGCGGCGGCGGCGAACGCCGAAAATGCGGATAAAAACTGACAAGCCCTTCGAGCCGATAGAGCGGCACGCGAAACTCTTTCGCCAGCTCGCGCAGCGTGTCGTTGCTGAGGTAACCGTGGGCATGTTGCCGTTCCGACATCGCTCGCAGCAGTTTCACAGGCACCCTTTCTCTCGGTGTGTCAACATTGTCTATCGGATAAGATAACGAATCGGTTCGGGATCGTCAGCGCAAGTTCGGCCTCGCGAGACTTTTCCGCCGTCGCCGAGTTTGTCATGATGGGAGGTGCGGGAACGTCGCGACATGCGCGGCGTCCCGGTCAGTCATATCGAATCGCGATCTTTCGCAGCATCCATTTCATGAGGGACCAACATGTCTCACAGAATGACCCAGCTTGGATTGTTATGCACCGTCATCGCTCTCAATCTCGCCGGCCATGCCGCGGCTCAACAGGCGAGTTCCAAAGCCCAGGCCCGAAAAGAATTCGGCATCGACAAACGCATTCCGTGGACGACTTCCAAAGTCGTCGGCACTCCCGACCCGCCGTCGCCGTATGTCACCGAGATTGCTTTCTCGAAACTGAAATTCTTCGAACCGCTCGAAATGGCGGTCGTGCCGGGGTCGAATCGGCTGGCGATCGCCGAGCGGCCGGGGAAGATTCTCACCTTCGTCAACGACCCGAAAATCAGCGAGTCGCATACGGTGCTCGATTTGGGGAAGACGACGTACGGGCTGGCGTTTCATCCGCAGTTCGCAGAGAACGGTTACTTTTACGTCACGTACATTCTCGACCCGACGGTCGAACAACCGAAAGGTTCGCGGCTGTCGCGATTTCAGGTGACGAAACACGATCCGCCGACCGCCGACGTGTCATCCGAAACGATTCTGCTCGAATGGCCCTCGGGGGGACACAACGGCGGCTGCCTCCGCTTCGGCCCCGACGGGTATTTGTATCTCGCGACCGGGGACGGCAGCGGCATCGCCGACGGTCTGCTCACCGGGCAAGATCTGTCGGATTTGCTCGGGGCGATATTGCGCATCGACGTCGACAATCCCGTTGAGGGACAGAACTACGGCATTCCCGCGGATAACCCGTTCATCGACACGGCGGGGGCTCGTCCCGAGATTTATTCGTACGGCCATCGTCAGGTCTGGAAGTACAGCTTCGACTCCAAAACCGACACGTTCTGGGCATGTGAAGTCGGCCAGGATTTGTGGGAGATGGTTTACATCATCGAAAAGGGGGGCAACTATGGCTGGGGCGTGATGGAAGGCAAGCATCCCTTCCGTCCCGAGCGTCCGAAAGGACCGACGCCGTTTATTCCGCCGATTGTTGAACATCCGCACTCGGACTTCCGTTCGATCACCGGCGGGTTCGTGTATCACGGCAAGCGGATGCCCGAACTGGAGGGAACCTACATCTATGGCGACTACGATACCGGCCGCGTCTGGGGGCTGAAGTACGATCTGCAGCAGAAAAAAGTTGTCGAACATCGCGAGTTGACCGATACGAATTATCGCATCGTCGGTTTCGGCCAGGATCCCGCCGGCGAAATTTATCTGCTCGATTTTCCGGGGGGGCTGATTCATCAATTGAAGAAACGGCCGCCGCAGGCCGACACGACGAAGAACTTCCCGCGCAAGTTGAGCGAAACGGGGCTGTTCGCCTCGACGAAAAAACATGAACCGCAACCGGGAGTGATTCCGTACTCGGTTAACGCGCAGCTCTGGTCGGACGGGGCGCATAAAGAACGATTCCTTGCGCTGCCGGGTGAATCGCAAATCGAATTCGATGTGGTGACGTATCCGCAGCCCGCCCCGGGATCGGTGCCGGGGTGGCGGTTCCCCGATGGCACCGTGCTCGTAAAGACGTTTTCGCTGGAAATGGAAGCGGGCAATCCGCAATCGCGCAAGCGGCTGGAAACGCGAATTCTGCATCACGAACGGCTTCCCGGCAACGACGACGAATACGGCAACCAGGTCTGGAACGGTTACACCTACCTCTGGAACGACGAACAAACCGACGCCGAGTTGGTGAAGACGCAAGGCGAGGACCGCACGTACACGATTGCCGATTCAAAAGCTCCCGGCGGAAAGCGCGAACAGGTCTGGCATTTCCCCAGCCGGGCGGAATGCACCTTGTGCCATACGATGGCGGCGAAATACGTGCTCGGCGTGAGCACGCTGCAGATGAATAAAGATCACAATTACGGCGGTTATCTCGCCAATCAACTGGCGACGTTCGATCATCTGAATCTGTTCACCGAAAAACTTGCGACGCCGCCTGAGGAATTGCCGAAACTCGCGGACTACCACGACGAAACGCAGGATGTCAATAAGCGGGCTCGGTCGTATCTTCATGCGAACTGCTCGCACTGTCATCGCAAATGGGGAGGGGGCAACGCCGAATTCCAGTTGCTCTCGACGCTGCCCCTCGCCGAGACCGGCACGCTCGACGTTCGCCCCGGACAAGGAGCGTTCGAACTGAGCGACCCGCGGCTGCTCGTCCCCGGCGATGCGTCGCGCTCGATGATCTTTCACCGCATGACGCGTCTCGGTCAAGGCCGCATGCCGCACATCGCCTCGAACGTGATCGACGTACCCGCAGTGGAGTTGATCCGCCAATGGATCGACCAGTTGACGCCGACGTCTGAATGAAGACAGATAGGGGGATGGGGAGATCGGGCGATGGGGAGACTTTCACCAATGCCTGCTCCCCATCTCCCTATCCCCCTATCTCCCTATCTCGATAAGAACAGTATGACCGACTTTACAAACTTCTCCGGACGATTTCCTCACACGCGCATGCGACGGCTGCGGCGGCACGACTGGGCGCGGCGGCTGGTGGCCGAGCATCAGCTTACCGTTGATGATTTGATCTGGCCGGTGTTTGTGCAGGAGGGGACGAAGGCGCGAACGCCGATTGCATCGATGCCGGGCGTCGAACGGTTGTCGATCGATCTATTGGTCGAAGCCGTTGTCGGTGCTGCGGAACTGGGCATTCCGGCCGTGGCGTTATTTCCCGCGACCGATCCGTCGCTGAAGGACGCCGACGGCAGCGAAGCGCTCAATTCCGAAAATCTTGTTTGCCGCGCGGTGCGGGCCATCAAGAAGAATGTCCCGAACATCGGCGTGATGTGCGACGTCGCGCTCGACCCGTATACCAGTCACGGTCAGGACGGCTTGGTGCGCGACGGCTATGTCGTCAACGATGAATCGGTCGACGTCCTGTGCCGACAGGCGATCGTGCAGGCCGAAGCGGGTTGCGACATCATCGCGCCGTCGGACATGATGGATGGACGGATCGGTGCGATTCGCCAGGCCCTCGATCTGTCGAACCACGCCGACGTGCAGATCATGGCGTACGCGGCGAAATATGCGTCGGCGTTTTACGGTCCGTTTCGCGACGCCGTCGGTTCGTCATCAAATTTAGGGACCGGCGACAAGCGGACGTATCAGATGAACCCGGCCAACGGCGACGAGGCGATGCGCGAAGTGGCCCTCGACATCGCCGAGGGGGCCGACATGGTGATGGTCAAGCCGGGCATGCCATATCTCGACATCGTCACGCGGGTCAAGCAGACGTTCGGCGTGCCGACGTTCGCCTATCAGGTGAGCGGCGAATACGCGATGCTGACCGCCGCCGCCGAACGAGGCTGGCTCGACCGCGACAAGGTGATGATGGAAAGCCTGCTGGCGTTTAAGCGCGCCGGAGCCGACGGCGTGTTGACGTATTTTGCCGTCGACGTCGCCCGCCGGCTGAAGCAGGGATAGGGAGATCGGGGGATAGGGGGATAGGGAGTGAGACGCCAACATCTTCTCTCCCGATCTCCCTATCTCCCGATCTCCCTATCTCCCGATCTCCCTATCTCCCGATCTCCCGATCGTGACGGCATAGCCGTCACTCCAGTCCGCCGAACTGTCGCACCGCTTCGTACACGACGGTGTTCACAGTGCTCGCGAGATTCAAGCTGCGGACGACTTCGCGCATGGGGAGTTTCAAATTGCGGCTCGGTTGCTGGTCGAGTAGGGAGCGCGGCAGGCCGGTGGTTTCGCTGCCGAAGAGGAGGACGTCACCGGGAGAGAACGCCGCCTCCCAGACCATGCGGGTGCCGAATTTGGTGACACACCACCAGGTCCGGCCGGGAATTTTCTGTTCGATCTCGGCGAGGTCGTCGACCGCTTCCCAGTCGAGGTGCTGCCAGTAATCCATCCCCGCGCGGCGGAGATGTTTTTCGTCGAGCTTAAAGCCGAGCGGCCGGACGAGCCACAACTTCGCCCCGACGGCGACGCACGTCCGCCCGATATTGCCGGTGTTCTGCGGAATATCGGGGCGGTACAGGACGACGTTGAGCAGCGGTTCGGTCATGATCGCCAAAAATACGAAATCGGGGCGGCGTTCACAACCGAACCGAAGCAGGCCGAGCCTGTGCTTTAACGATCCTATATCAGTCGCCGCCGTTGCCTGAGCCCAATTTGTATGCCGAACCGGCCGCGAGAATCACCCATAAGATGTCGAACGGGCCCAATGTCATCTTCATGACCTCGAGGATGCTGATATCGGCCTGCAGCACGTCGGCCAGTTCGGCCCCGAACTCGGCGACGAGTTTCTGCATCAGAAAGTAGACGATTAAATATTTGCCCAAAGCGATCGATCCCAGCGCACAGACGACCGCGATCATTCCCGAGACGAATTCATCGACCGCCCCGCTTCCCGCGCCGACGGCGGCGCCACACGCTGCGCCGATCCCCCAGGCGAGCCAGCCGATTTCGTAACCGGTGAAATAACCGATGCCTCCCCAGATGAAGGCGCCGATACCGCCGGCGATGAGACCGAAGGTGACGGCCATGCCGATGCCTCCCGGTTCTCGATCTTCGTAAACCCGCTTCGCTTTCTTTTTCTTAGGTTTGTCTGCCGAGACGCTCTTCTTCTTGGGAGGGAGCGCCGTTTTTACGGCGGATGCTTTCGTCGCTTTCGGCAAACGGTCGAAATCGAGGTCATCCAGATCGTCGAATTCGTCGGTCGCCGTACTGCCGTTGGGCCGCTGAGGTTCGGACGCCGCCGCGTCGAATTCATCCTCTTCCCAATCGTCGACGATCTCGGCGACGGCTACGGAAGCCGGCAATTCGAGCACAAACGGCTGTTTGCACTTGGGGCAGGGAGCACGCTTACCGAGCGCGTCGCGGTTTTTGAGTTTCAAAGTAGCAGAACAAGCCGGACATTGGATCGATAGAGATTCGGTCATGATAATCGTGCTCCACGACGGGGACGTGAAAACAGACGACGCTTGACGGACGGGAACTGGGAATCGACGAATGACGGTAGTGTACAGGTCTTTTAACCCGCAAATCAATCCGTGCGCGGCTCTTTTTTTCGGATTCCGGAGAACTCATTTGGCGTCGCCGAAAAAATGTTTTGGGACATCTTTTCGGCGGCTTCACGACGGGAGAATTATGTCGACTTGGTCACTTCGACCCACACGACCGTCGAACCCACAGTCGTCTGTTTTCCCTCTTCCCGGTCGCTGCTTTCGATCCGGTCGGCGAGCGTCTCGCCTTTGATCGTCTCGCTCCACGTGTCGATCGCCGCGCGGCAATCGGCATCGGCGGCGTGAAAGCGAATCGCAATGCGGTCCTGAATCTGGAGGTCGTGATCTTTTCGCAGTTGCTGAATCTGGCGGATGAAATCGCGGGCGATGCCTTCTTGAATCAACTCAGGGGTCATCGTGGTGCTCAGCGCGATCTGAACCCCGCTGTCGTCCGCCGAAACCCAGTCGCTGGCCCGTTCGGTGCTGATGAGGACGTCCGCCGGTTCGAGCGTGACGGCTTCTCCTTGAATCGTCACCTGCACCGTTTCACCGCGGCGCAGCGGTGCCAGCAGCTTACCGTCCATTTGCGGCAAGTCGGTCCTCAATGCATTGAGGAGTTTGCCGTATTTCGGGCCAAGCGTTTTCAGGTTCGGCTTGTAGAGGTAATGCACGAGATCGTCGAGGTTGTCGGCCGCCGTGATTTTCTTAACGTTGAGTTCCTCGGCGATGACGTCGGCCAGCAGCGAGAGCGCATTTTGATCGTCGGGCGATTGACACGAGTAGCGCAACTCGGCGAGCGGCTGACGGACGCGCTGATTCGCCTCGTCGCGGGCTTTGTGGCCGAGGTTGACGACGAGCTGCGCGAGGGCCATTCGCTTGTTGAGCGACGGGTCGAACAATTCCGGGTTCGATTTTGGGAACGGGCAGAGATGCACGCTCGGCGGGGCGTCGGGGAATGACGTCACGACGAGGTTGCGGTAAATCCGCTCGGCCATGAACGGAATCGCCGGGGCCAAGATTTTCGAGAGCGTCACCAACACCTCGTATAACGTCTGATACGCGGCCAGTTTATCGGTGTCCGAGGCATCGCGCGACCGCCAAAATCTTCTACGGTTGCGGCGGATGTACCAGTTCGACAGATCGTCGATGAAAGCGAGTGATTGCTTCATCACTTCCGGAGCGTTGAACCGCTCGAATTCGCGATTCGCCATGTCGACCAGCCCTTGCAAGTTGGAGAGAATCCAGCGGTCGATCTCGGGACGCTCGACGATCGGAATCTGCGGCTGCGTCGGATCGAACCCGTCGAGAATCGCGTAATTCACGAAGAAAGTGTACGAATTCCACAGCGGAATCAGCACCATGCGGCGGATTTCATCCGCCGGCTTGCTGGTGACACGGCAGGTCGGAAGTCCCTCCTTGGTCGTCGAAATCGGGCCTTCGGGAGTCGACAGCGTCACCGGTTCATCGTGATGCCGCGTCCCGAATCGCAGATCGCTCGCCGGATTTTGCGCGAGATACATCCAGCGCATCGTGTCGACGCCGAGTTGTTCTGCCGCTTCTTCAAACCAGATCGCCGTGCCGTCCGACTTGTGCATCGGCTTGCCTTCTTCGTTCATCACAAGTCTATGGCCCAAAAGGGTTTTGAACGGCGGCGAGCCGTCCATCATCGCCGCCATCGAGAGCAGCGCATAGAACCAATTGCGGAACTGCCCGGGGAAACATTCGGTCACGAGATCGGCGGGATACCATTCTTTCCACTGCTCTTTGTCACGGTTGTAGTACAGCGTCGAGAACGGCACGATCCCCGCGTCGAGCCAGGGGTTGCCGACGTCGGGGATGCGCGACATCAACCGGCCGGTTTTCGGGTTCTTGATTTTGACTTTGTCGATCCACGGGCGATGCGGCGAATGCCCTTCGAATTCGTCCCAACCCTCGACCGCTTTCTCTTTAAGTTCGGCGAGCGAACCGATGACTTCGATGTCGAGTTGCCGCCGGCCGTTTTCTTCGTATTCTTCGACCCAGATGGGGAGCGCGAGACCCCAGAACCGCTTCTTCGAGATCATCCAGTCGCGCATGCCGGCGAGCCATTCGAGCTCGCGTTCCTGCCCCTGGATGCTGTCGGGGAGCCAGTCGATTTTGCGGGTGATGTCCTTGATTTCCTCGCGCCAGTCCATATTGATGAACCACTCATCGACCAGCCGAAAGACAAGTTCATCGCCGGTCCGCCAGCAGTGCGGGTAGATGTGCGGATACTTCTCGACCGCGACGAGCAGATGTTTCTCGGTGAGCTTATCGAAGACCATCTGCGCGGTCTCGGGATCGGTCGCCGAGCGACCGGTGAATTCGCCAAAACCTTCGAGAAATCGGCCGTCGTCGCCGAGCGGGGCGATCCCGACGAGCCCGAGTTGCAGGCCGATCTGATGGTCGACGTCGCCGCAACCGGGGGCGACGTGCACGATGCCGGTTCCTTCCCCGGCGGAGACATTGTGCGTCCCCTTGAAGTCGCGGCCGCCGTCGATGACGCGGTGGCAGGAGACGGCGGTCTTCTCTCGGACCGCGGCGTTTCCCGAATCTTCCGGAAACCCACCCGGCAACTGCTGCGCCGCCAGATCATCGAACGGACCGTCGTATTCCCAGCCGATCATTTCGGAGCCTTTAAGCTCTCCCTCGACGTCGTAACCCCCTTGCTCCTTAAAGATTTGCGCGATCGTCTTGAGCTTCGGAGCCTCTTTCGGCCAGGCCCACTCGGGGCGGCCGAAACCTTCCTTGAGTTCCCGGTTCAGGCGTTGGTATTCGAGGTTGTCCTTCGCGAAATAATAGATCGCATCGTCCCGTTTCGAGCGGAGTTTCACGTAATCAAGATCGGGATTCACCGCCGCGGCGACGTTGCTGGTCAGCGTCCAGGGGGTCGTCGTCCAGATCAGCAGAAACTCATTCTCGCGACCGCGCAACGGAAACCGCACGAAGACCGAGCGGTGAATCGTCAGCTTGCGGCCGTCGGCGACTTCCATCTGGCTGTAGGCACTCCCCGCCCTGCCCGACCACGGCATCACATCGTAGCCGCGATAGATCTTGCCGCGCTCGAAACACTTTTTGAGGAACGTCCAGATCGTTTCGTTGTTCTCGGTCGAGAAGGTGAAGTAACTCCCGCCGAGATCGGGACTTCCGAGTTGGGCGACGATTTCTTCGGGGTTCGCCGTCAGTCCTTTTTTTCGCGGCGTGTCGACGGTCACAGGTGTCCCGTCGTCGAGGGCCTGTGCGAGTTTTCGCAGTTCGTCGGGGTAGTCCCATTCCATCCAGTAACCCAGGCGAATCGACTGCTCGGTCTGCCGGGCGGCGAAGCGCAGCACACGCTTCTTACAGGCGAGTACGAACTTGTCGATGCCGTGCTCTTGAATGGCCTGTTTCGTGGCGAAACCGAGTTCGCGTTCGACTTCGACCTCGACCCACAAGCCCTGGCAGTCGAACCCGTTCTGATAGCGAAGCTCGTGCCCCGTCATCGCGAAGAAGCGTTGATAGGCATCTTTGTACGTGCGACCCCAGGCGTGATGCACCCCCATCGGGTTGTTCGCGGTGATCGGCCCGTCGAGAAAACTCCACTTCGGCTTGCCGGCGTTCTGCTCGCGCAGCCGATCGAAGATTTTCTCGGTCTGCCAGAATTTGAGGATGTCGTGTTCCCCCTTAACGAACTCCGGCTCACTCACTTTTTCGAACATACAGGGTCATCCGATCTATCCGGGCGTGCCTTTGATCTTTTGGTTAGCCGCGACGCGAAGGCTTCCGTAGCGGAGCGCTAGCTTGGCGCTCGGCGAAGCGGAGCTTCGAAGACTTGCGTTCCCAAGCGGACCTTAGGAACGAGAACGCTGAATTTAAACGGGCATCATAGGCGATTTTCGGCTCTCTGAGAAGCGGTGGGCAGACACGCAAAATCCCTGCAAACGAACAAATCCGCGCAACCAGCCCCGGTATTATGGAGGGCCTGATGCCGATGCGACGTTTTCGCAGGCGGCATGACGTAAATTTGCGGCAGAAAATGCTGCACACTGTCCGTAGCCGCGAGGCGTTTATGTTTGAGAATCCTGTCATCGCACTGTCGTTGTCGTTTGGAGAAATCCTCAGTTGGGGATTGATCACCGTCGTCGTCGCCGCGGGACTTGGGTTGCTCGCCGGGCGGATGATCGGGTCGCGCACCGAACAACGCAAACTGGCGCGGGCGTCGCGAAACATCGACCAGTGCTGCGAACTGTTGTTGCAATCGTTTCGCAATGCCCGGCAGGTCTGCCGCACGATGAGCGATTTTCCCGAAATGTCGCTCACCGCGGTCCAGAGTGCACAGCTCGAAGCCGAGCAGACCGAGCTGCTGCGGACGTGGAAGCAATGCTGGGAACGGATCGCCGAAGCCGATGAGGCCAGGAAAGCGGTTCCCGCGGAGACCGATTTTCGTCAGATGACGTGGATCGAATCGGCCATCGACCCGGCGACCGGGCTTCCCGACCGCGAATCGCTCATCGCGAATCTGAATCATCTGCTATCGCTCCCCGCCGCCGGTTCCGATACACACGGCGTCCTGCTGGTACGGCTCGACAACGGGGTGCAGATGAAACTCCGGTTCGGCGAAGCCGGGTGTCAGGAGTTTCTGAAGAAACTCGCGGCGCTCGTACAGCCGTTTATCCGTCCGCAGGATTTCGTCTGCCTGTCGTCGGGCGATACGGTCGCCGTGTTGTTTCCCGGACTCGATTTTCGGATCGGCCGCAAGCTGGCCGAGAATCTGCAAAGCGTCATCCGCGAACATCGCTTTCGTTTGGAGGAAGAGGGGCCGGAGGTGCTCGTGACCGCCAGCCTGGGGTATGCCGTGGCCTATCCGCAGGAACATTTCGAACTCGTACGGCAGCGCGGCGAAAACGCCGTCGCCGAAGCCCGGCGGATGGGGCGGAATCAGCTCTGTCTGCACGACGGGACGCGGCTGGTGCTTTGCTCCCACGTGTCCCGTTCGCCGGCGGCCCGTACCGATGAACCGACGTTTGCGGTCCCTCAACGAACGTGATCGAAATAGTCGCTTCGCGGCGCGAATCTCCGTTCTCCTGAACATGACAATTTCGCAAGGCATCTCGCCCGGCACATCGCCTCCGCGATTCCATCGCCGGACGCACGACGTTTCACCTTGTAAAGAGGTCGAACCGTAGCGGGGAGCGGGCCGCGAGAGTGCCTCTTGCCGGAATGTCCTTAATTGACTAAGATCAAGTGTCACGCGTTAATGACGAAATCGGGCTGGCGACGAATTTCGTGCCGGGTGGGCTGATTTTTGTTTCCCGGCGCATCGCGGCTTGATTTCGGGCTTTCCGCGGTATTTCACAAGAGGTCCGGTGAGCGGGCTCTCTTTTCAACAATCCTCTTTCTCACTTCGGGGATGGATTATGAAGTGTCGGGTAACATCTCGAACCGCTCGTTCGCTGACCTTGGGACTGTTCTTTCTCGCGGCCACGACCATAACGGCCCAGCAGTTGTCGTCCGCCAAAAACGACGACGACGCGACCGCCAAACTGGTCTGTGAAATGATGTCGCGATTTCACATTCACCAGGTCAAAATCGACGACAAAATCTCGTCCGAATTTCTCGATACGTTTATCAAGCAGCTCGATCCGCAGAAGCAATACTTCATCAAGTCGGATATCGAACTCTTCGAGAAACACCGCACCGTCCTCGACGACATGCTGAAGGTCGGCAACGTCAAGTTCTGTTACGACGTGTGGGACCGCTTTCTGCACCGGTTGGAAGAGCGGATCGAACTGGCCCAGCAGTTGATCGATCAGCCCCAGGATTTTACGACCGACGAAAGCCTCGTCATCGACTCCAAAGAACTCGATTGGCCCGCCACGCCGGAAGACGTCCGCGAACGCTGGCGGCTGCGCATCAAGTACGATCTGCTCAACCTCAAGCTCGAAAAAGTGACCGACGAAGAGGCCCGCAAGCGTCTGCACACCCGCTATCGCATGCTCTCGCAGACCATGAAACAAACCGAAGATTTCGAAAAACTCGAAATGTATCTCAATGCCATGGCGCATTGTTTCGATCCACACTCGAGTTACATGTCGCCGCAGACGCTGGAAGATTTCAAAATCTCGATGAACTTGCAGCTCGACGGCATCGGCGCGGCACTGCGATCGGAAGACGGCATGACGATCGTCGCCGACATCGTTCCCGGCGGGGCGGCGGCCGGCGACGGACGTCTGCAGGTCGGCGATAAGATCGTCGCCGTCGGGCAGGCGGAAGGCGAACTGATCGACATCGTCGAAATGAAGCTCAGCAAAGTGGTCCGTCTGATTCGCGGCGAACGGGGGACGAAAGTCCGCCTGCAGGTGAAAAAAGCCGACGACAGCGCGGTCGTCGATTACGAGTTGACCCGTCAGAAAATCGAGTTGAAATCGTCCGAGGTGAAGGGCGAAGTGATCGATACCTCCGAACGGGTTCCCGGTTCGCAGGCGCGGATCGGCATCATTCACATCCCGTCGTTCTATCGCGATTTCGACGGCGCCCAGCAGGGACTCGACGATTTCAAGAGCACCCGCCGCGACGTGCAGAAAGTGCTCGACGACTTCAGCACGCAGAATATCGACGCCGTCGTCGTCGACTTGCGGACCAACGGCGGAGGAGCCCTGAGCGAAGCGATCGAAGTTTCGGGGCTGTTCCTCAAGGAAGGCCCGGTCGTGCAGGTCAAAGAACAGACCGGGAAAATCAAATCGCACGACGACGTCGATCCTAACATCTCGTACAAAGGCCCGCTGATCGTGCTGTGCAACCGGCTCTCGGCTTCGGCCTCGGAAATCTTCGCCGGCGCGATCAAGGATTACGACCGCGGCATCATCGTGGGCGATCAGACGACGCACGGTAAGGGGACGGTTCAGAACGTGATGCCCGTCACCAAGTCGTTCCAGTTCCTCAGTTCTCCCGACCGCGGGGCGCTGAAGCTGACGATCAACCAGTTTTATCGGGTCAACGGCGACAGCACGCAAAACCTGGGGGTGAAGTCCGACGTCGTGCTCCCCTCGCTGATCGATCACATGGACCTCGGCGAATCGTTCCTCGATAACGCTTTGGCGTTCGACCGCATCGCCCCGGCCAAACACGACCAGTTGAAATTGCGGTCGGGCGAACTGGTGGCAAAACTCGCGACGGAAAGCCAGAAGCGGATCGCCGGCAACGAAGAGTTCCAGAAATTGCAGAAGGATATCGAGAAATATCTCACTCGCAAAAATCGCAAGTCGATCACGCTCAATGAAGCGGTGCTGCGACAGGAACGCGACTCGGACAAGACCGAAGACGAAAAAACCCTGGAAGAGGAAGAGGAAAAGTTGACCAAAGACGGTCCGATTTTCCCGAAGGGGCACTACAACGACGAAGTCCTGAACATCTCCGTCGATTACATTTCGCTGCTTAAGGGCTTGGATACGGCGGCGAAATAGGTCGAAACGGAAGAAAAACCGCTCCATTTGGTGCCAAATCGCGCACTCAGCACGCGAAAATCGTTATTCGCGGCATGAAAAGCGTCACTGGCGCCCCTTTCGCGAGCCACTCACGCCGATTCGAGCGCCACTCACGCCGATTCGTGAGCCACTCAGAGCGTTTTGCGCTCCATTCGCGGCGATTTGCGCGCGTTTTGCACGCACCTTGCGTACGGTTTGCAGCGACTTTTGGTCACGAAAATGCGTTCCGCCGACGTTCACAGCCCCTCGATTAGCCGCGGTTCTTCCGTCTCGGAGTCGACGATGATGATGGCGCACTGGCCGTCGTCTTCGAGGAGCGGATCGGTCTCGGTTGGTTCGAGTTGAACGATCCACTCGTCCTTACTTTCGTCACGGGAGTGCACCACGCGGGCGATCTCCAGGCCGGTCAGGCCGCGGCCTTGGGCAAATTCCTCGGCGATGCGACAGATATTCGAGATGACCGACGTGGTGGACATGGTCGATTTCCTTTGTTTCCGATCAGAATTGTACCTCTGCCGCGTGCAGGTGGGTAATCCCAATTTATCCTGAGCCGATCTAAGGACATCATGGCTCAGCCCCGGTCCTCTCAAAGTGCGGCGGGTTGCGGACAGCCACCCGCCGCATAGGATGCAACCCACCGCTTCTCATGCTTCAGTCGACTGTTTCACGATGGCGTTGATGAAATCCTGCCTGCCGTGCAAAATCATCGAAAACTTCTTAAAGTCATTCGTGTGAACCAACATCCACTCTTTGTGTTCTGGGACAAGAACGAGATGTTTGGGGCTCCATTGCGTGCTTGAAGGCCCTTGATACTCGATCCACTGTAGATTTTCGATTTCGTTTCGAGGATCTGTGTACCACCCCGTTTCCTCAACCCAGCACGCGCCTTCACATTCACAGCACCGAGCCCAAACCGTATCAGCGTGTGCGGCAATCTTGAGAGAGTCAATGAGGCCGGAATAACTGAAACTCGGTTTTGAAAGGCCTGCTGCAAGCGCAGTCAAAATGAATGATTCGCAAATCAGGGGCACTTCGTATAAAATTCTGAAGCTCTCAAGAAATGAATTCCCGTCGGCATCAAAGAACGCGAATCGGCTATAATTTTTTCCCTCAATAAGATTATTTTGTATCCACTCGCTGATGGAGCGGTATAACGCGACCTTTGGAATCGCTTCGATTGCTTCTTTACAAATCTCTTTTTGTTCATCCTCTGAGAGCTTTTCGTAATACGAAGGTTCGGCGAGCGCGCATTCTAGTCGTGCAATCGCTTCAAGGTAACATTGACGCATGCCTTCGTTCTTCGCGTGTTCGCGACCTTGCTCCTTCGGCAGTATCACATCTAAGAAAGGATAAAGGTCGCCATTCAACTTGCTCTCAAGCTTCGGGATGATTTGGCTGAACGATCCCAAAAAAATTTGGCGTGAAATGTCACCATTCACATACCTGTGTAAAACCTCGAGCAGTTCTTGTTCTTCGTTCAATAGCACTTGAACATTCCTCCCCCTTTGGTCATTTCGTGTTCCCCGCTCCGATCTTGCCGTCCTTCCTTGCCGTTCACTCCCACGTCAACGGACTCTGCCAGGCCGCTTTGAGTTCATCGAGCGGGGCGTCGATGAGGATTTGCCTTTTGGCGCCGAGTACCACCAATTGCGGCTCGCTCATCACCCGGCCGATGATCGCATGCGCGACATTTGACAGCGTCTCTTCCACACGCTGTTGATGCTCCAGCCGGACTTCCAGCAACAGCCGTGTATTGCTCTCGGAAAACAGTCGCTCGATGTCGCCGAGTGAAGCATCCGAGACTGGCACATCGGCAACCTGACAGATCGCCCCCAGACCTCCGGAAAACGCCGACTCGGCGAGCGAGACCGCGAGACCTCCTTCGCTCAGATCGTGACAACTCCGCACCCAACCGTTCTTCAACATCTCGTGAACCTGCCGATACAACAGCGTTGCCGCTTCCGGCCGAACGTGCGGTATCCGGCCTCCGGTCAAGCCGTGGATCTCGGCCCAATGGCTGCCGCCGAGTTCATCGTACGTTGTGCCGATGAGATAAATAAGATTGCCGGGCTCTTTGAAGTCCATCGTGACGGCTTGCGAAATATCGTCGATCTGGCCCAGTGCGCTGATTAAGAGCGACGCCGGGATCGCGACGGTTTGCTTCTTTCCGTCGGCGTCGACGTACGTAAATTCGTTGTTGAGGCTGTCTTTCCCGCTGATGAACGGCGTGCCGAAGGCGAGGGCGAAGTCGCGGCAGGCGAGCGCGGCTCGCACCAGCGAACCGAGCGTTTCGGGGCGGTCGGTGTTACCCCAACAGAAATTATCGAGGATCGCGATTCGCCGCGGATCGCCGCCGACGGCGACGCAGTTGCGAATCGCCTCATCGATCGCCGAGGCCGCCATCCAATACGGGTCGAGATCCCCGAATTTCGGGTTGATGCCGTTGGAAATGACGAGACCCCGTTTCGACGTGAGCACCGGCTGCACGACCGCCGCATCGGAAGGGCCGTCGTCGTTGACGCCCACCAGCGGCTTGACGACGCTTCCCGCCTGCACTTCGTGATCGTACTGGCGGATGACCCATTCCTTGCTGCAAACATTGCCCGAACCGAGGATTTTTTTCAAATCATCGTTGTAATCGATCGTGGTCTTCGGTTTCGACAACGGCCGCTCGGCGGGAATGTTGAACACGGCGTCGCGGACGGTCTTGGGACGTCCTTCGTGCAGGAACTCCATCGTCAGATCGCCGACCTGTTGCGCATCGTATTTGAGCACGAGCCGTTTGGTGTCGGTGAATTGGCCGATAATCGTGGCTTCCACCCCTTCGTCGGCACAGACGCGGTACAGGGCTTCCCAGTTGTCCAGAGGGACGGCGAGAATCATTCGCTCTTGGGCTTCGGAGATCCAGATTTCGGTATACGACAAGCCGGCGTATTTGAGCGGAGCCTTTTCGAGCCAGACTTCGGCCCCGGTCTCTTCACCCATCTCGCCGACCGCGCTGCTGAACCCCCCTGCTCCGCAGTCGGTGATCGCGGAATACAGCCCCCGATCGCGGGCCGTCATCAGCGCATCGAGCACCATTTTTTCGGTGATGGCGTTGCCGATCTGCACCGAGCCGCCGGAGATTTCTTCGCTCTCGTGCGTCAGTTCGATCGACGAAAACGTCGCGCCGTGAATGCCGTCGCGTCCGGTCCGTCCGCCGACGGTGACGATGTAGTCGCCAGGGTTCGCCTGTTTCTGCGACTTGCCGACGGGAATCATCGCGACGTTGCCGCAGTACACCAGCGGATTGCCGAGATAGCGTTCGTCGAACAGAATCGCCCCGTTGACGGTCGGAATCCCCATGCGGTTGCCGTAGTCCCGCACCCCGGCGACCACTCCCGAGAGCACCGCTTTAGGGTGCAGCACGCCTGGGGGAAGTTCATCGGCGGACATCGTCGGCGGCGCGAAACAAAAAACGTCGGTGTTGCAGACCGGCTTGGCTCCGAGTCCGGTGCCGAGCGGGTCGCGAATCACGCCGCCGAGGCCGGTGTTGGCTCCGCCGTACGGTTCGATGGCGGAGGGATGATTGTGCGTCTCGACTTTCATGCAGACGTCGAATTCGTCGTTGAACTTGACGACGCCGGCGTTGTCGCGGAACACGCTGACGCACCAGTCGCCGTCGCCGGCTTGCTGACGGAGCTGCATCGTCGCGGCGAAGACGGTTTCTTTGAGCAGATTCTGGAACTGAGTTTCGCGGCCGTCCTCGCGATAACGGACGCGGCCGGCCAGCGTTTTGTGCGAACAGTGTTCGCTCCAGGTCTGGGCGATGGTTTCGAGTTCGATATCGGTCGGTTCTCGTCCCTGCTCGCGAAAGTACGACTGAATCGAGAGCATCTCGGCTTGCTGAAGCGCGAGCTGTCCTTCGCGGCTGAGTTTGACCAGCTCCTCGGGCGACATCGCCAGCAGCGGAACGGTATTGAGCGAGAACGCATACGGATGCCCGATCGCCAGCGAATCGAGATGCAGCGGACCCGCTACGACATGCTCGATCGCCGCGTTCGACAAAACTTTGTCGCTGAAACGGCGAAGTTCGTCGGGGGCGGCGTCGACGTTGATCCAGTATCGTCGGCAGGTGGCGACTCGGTGGGCGTGCACGCCGAGATCCTGCAGCGCCTGCAACGTCGATTGCGCCACGTTATCGGTCACCCCCGGTTTGAACAGGACGTGGATCAGATGTTTTTCGTCCTGTTCCGTGCGGGGTGTCGATGTGGTTTGTCCATGCAGCACATGAGACGAAAAAATCTCGACGACCTGATCGGCCAGCAGCGTGCGGGCGGCTTGCTCCATCTCGTGGGCATCGAGATCGCCTTCGACCAGGAACGATCGAGCCGTGCGAATGTCGCGGAGGGAAATCAATCCCAGCGAATGGGCCTCCCCCAGCAAGCGACGGCCTTCCCGGTCGGGTTGATGCGGGGCCGGTCTAATTTCGATGTCCCAAAGCATGGTCGGTCCGGCGAGGGGTGAGGGTCGAGGGTCCAGAGCCAGAGGAAGAGGCAGGCAGCAGACCCACAAGATAACGGTTTGAGCATCAAGCTGCCATATAGTGGATGACCATTATTTGTCTGAAGGTTTTGCCGGCGGCGGAGCTTTGGGAATTTTACCCGACTGCAAATCCTTGACCACCTCGGCGAGAAGCTCGGGTTTTTCGCTCGAGATCACGTGTTCGATTCGCGAAGCGGGGACGTTGAGTCGCTCCATCATCTCGCGGGCGCTGACCCACAACTTTTTCTGCTTGGCGGCGCTGGCCAGATACAAATCGGCGACGAGTTCGCCAAGCCGCTGTTCGTCGAGCTGTTCGCGATTGTTATAAAATCGCTTAATAATTTTCTGTTGATGCGGCGAATAATTTCGCGGCGTTTTGTCCGCCATGATTTCTGTTCCTGTGCTCCTGCAAATGGTCACCCGCGTTTATAGAAGGGGATTTTGACGATCTTCGCCTCGACACTCGTGCCGCGGATGTCGACTTGCACGTCGTTGCCGGCCTTCGACAGATCGGCGCTGACGTAAGCCATCGCGATCGTTTTTTCCAGCGTGGGGGAAAATGTTCCCGATGTCACTTCGCCGATGGTTTCGCCGTTCTTCAGCACGGCGGCGTGTTCGCGGGCGATTCGTTTCCCCGAAAGTTCGAGACCGACGCGGCGTTGCTTCGGGCCGTTTTTCTTGATGTCGGCCAGGACCGAGGAACCGGGAAAATGCCGGCCGTCGAGTTTCACGGCGAAGGCCAGCCCGGCTGACAGCGGGTCGGTCGTTTCGTTCAATTCGTGACCGTACAGCGGCATGCCGGCTTCGAGACGCAACGTGTCGCGGCAACCGAGCCCGGCGGCTTGTGCCCCGGCGGCGATCAGCCGCTGCCATAACGCGGCGGCCTTGTCCGCGGGGAGAATCACTTCGAAACCGTCCTCGCCGGTGTAACCGGTGCGGCTGACGATCGCGGCGGCGGAATCGACCGTCGTCTTGATTCCCGTATAATACTTGAGCGACGCAATCGCGTCGTTCACCAGCGGCGAGAGGAGCGAAACGGCATTCGGCCCCTGTACGGCAATCATCGCTTGTTCGATCGTAAGATCGGCAACCGTGACGTCGAATCCCGACTGATGCTGCGCCAGCCAGTCGACGATTTTCGCGCGGTTCGAGGCGTTGACGACCATCAGAAAGTCGTCGTCGAAGCGGTAGACGAGAATGTCGTCGAGCACGCCGCCGGTTGTATTGGTCATTAGCGAATAACGAATCTCGCCCGGTTTCAGGCCGGTGATGTCGTTCGTGATCAGCGAGTCGATGAACTGCGCGTCGTCGGGTCCGGCGATTTTCAGCCTTGCCATATGCGAGACGTCGAACAGCCCGCAATTTTTGCGGACGGCGTGATGTTCGTCGGTGATCGAGGTGTATTGCACCGGCATATCCCAGCCGGCGAAATCGACCATTCTCCCCCCGTGCTCAACGTGCCAGTCGTAACAGGGGGTTCGCAATCCCATCGTTGCCTCGCTCGTCGTTTCTGTCATCGCTGTTAAAAGAGCTAACCACAGAGACACAGAGAATACTGAAATGACGAATGACGAAATCCGAATGTCGAATCAAATCCGAATGACTGAATGCTTAAATGTCGAAGGAAAAAACCTCGCATGCGCTTTTTGAAGTTTCGCAGTTCTTCACCTCTCCCACCGGGAGAGGTCGACTGCATAGCAGTCGGGTGAGGGGCGCATGGAACGTTGAATCGTTTTTGCTCACGATCAATCGTCGATCTCTCCCCTCACCCGGCCGCTGCGCGGCCACCCTCTCCCGGTGGGCGAGGGTTTGAATAGCGCAACTTCAAAACTTGCGCTTCGACATTCGTCATTGGTCCGTTCTTTGTGCCTCTGTGGTAAAAAATCTTCTCGCCTGTACTTCAACGTTAAACCGAATCGGAGACCAGCATCGCCTTGAAGTATTCGCGGTTCAGCCGCGCGATGTTGGTGACGGAAATCGCCGCGGGGCAGGCCGCTTCGCATTCGTAGGTGTTCGTGCACGATCCGAAGTTTTCTTCGTCCATGCGGGCCACCATCTTGACGACGCGTTCGGCACGCTCGGGTTTCCCCTGCGGCAGAATCGCCAGTTGCGAGACCTTCGCCGATACGAACAGCATCGCCGAGGCGTTTTTGCAGGCGGCGACGCAAGCCCCGCAGCCGATGCAGGCGGCGGCGTCCATCGCTTTTTCCTGTTCTCTGCCGGGGACGAGCACCGCATTGGCATCGGGAGCGTTGCCGGTGTTGACCGACACATATCCCCCCGCCTGCATGATGCGGTCGAACGCCGAGCGGTCGACGACGAGGTCTTTGATCACCGGGAACGACGACGCCCGCCACGGTTCGATCACGATCGTATCGCCGTTATTGAAACGCCGCATGTGCAACTGGCAGGTCGTGGTCTTCGTATCGGGACCGTGCGGCTGGCCGTTGATCACGACCCCGCAGGTTCCGCAGATGCCTTCGCGGCAATCGTGGTCGAAGGCGACCGGTTCTTCGCCGCGGCCGATGAGATGCTCGTTCAGCACGTCGAGCATTTCCAGAAACGACATATCGATGGAAATGCCGCTCAATTGATAAGTGCGGAACGCGCCGTTCGCGTCGCGCGACGCCTGACGCCAGACTTTGAGGGTCAGGTTGAGTGACTCGCTCATTTATTTATAGCTCCTCGTCGTCAGATGGACTTCCTCAAACGTGAGAGGTTCTTTGTGCAACTGCGGAGCCTGATCGGCTCCCTTGAATTCCCACGCGGCGGCGTAACAGTAGTTCTCGTCGTCGCGCAGCGCCTCGTTCTCGGCCTGGTATTCCTCGCGGAAATGTCCGCCGCACGACTCGTTGCGATGAAGCGCATCGGTCGTCAGGAGTTCGGCGAATTCGAGGAAATCGGCCAGCCGGCCCGCGTGTTCGAGGTTCTGGTTGAAGGTTTCGCCGCTCCCCATCACCTTGACGTTCTTCCAGAATTCTCTTCGCAACGTGCGAATTTTGTCGATCGTCGCCGTCAGCCCCTCGGCGGTCCGCGACATGCCGACGTTTTCCCACATCAGCGTGCCGAGTTCGCGATGGATGCTGTCGACCGACCGGCTGCCGTGAATCGACAGAATCTGTTCGGCGCGGCCGACCGCTTCGGCCATCGTCGCGGCGAACGCGGGGTGATCGGTCGTGACTTTGGGGTGCGATTGGGACGCCAGATGATCGCCGACGGTATAGGGAATGATGAAGTACCCATCGGCCAGCCCCTGCATGAGGGCGCTGGCGCCGAGGCGATTGGCTCCGTGATCGGAGAAATTCGCTTCGCCGAGCACGAACAACCCCGGGATGGTGCTCTGCAGGTGATAGTCGACCCACAGCCCCCCCATGGCGTAGTGCACCGCGGGATAAATCCGCATCGGCACTTTGTAGGGGTTTTCATCGGTGATTTTGTGATACATGTCGAACAGGTTGCCGTACCGGGTTCGGACTGTCTCCTCTCCCAATCGTTGGATGGCGTCCTGGAAGTCGAGATAGACCGACATCCTGGTCTTGCCGACGCCATAACCGGCATCGCAGCGTTCTTTCGCCGCTCGCGACGCGACGTCGCGCGGCACGAGATTGCCGAATGCCGGGTAACGTCGTTCGAGAAAGTAATCGCGTTCGTCGTGGGGGATTTGATCGGGAGCACGCGGGTCGTTCTGTGCTTTCGGCACCCAGACGCGGCCGTCGTTTCGCAGACTTTCGCTCATCAGCGTCAGTTTGGACTGATAGTGCCCCGAGATTGGAATGCACGTCGGGTGAATCTGCGTGAAACAGGGGTTGGCGAAATAGGCCCCCCGTTTATGGCAACGCCATGCCGCCGTCACGTTGCAATTTTTGGCATTGGTCGAGAGATAATAGACGTTGCCGTAACCGCCGGTGCACAACAACACGGCGTCGGCGGCGAACGATTCGTATTTGCCGGTGACGAGGTCGCGAGTGATGATGCCGCGTGCCACGCCGTCGACGAGCACGAGGTCCATCATTTCTTTGCGAGGGAACATTTTGACGCGTCCCGCTTCGACCTGCCGCATCATCGAGCTGTAGGCGCCGAGCAGCAGTTGCTGACCGGTCTGTCCGCGGGCGTAAAATGTTCGCGAGACCTGCGCCCCGCCGAACGAGCGGTTGGCGAGCGTGCCGCCGTATTCGCGGGCGAAAGGAACACCCTGAGCGGCGCAGTGATCGATGATCAGGTTGCTGAGATAGGCCAGACGATAGACGTTCGATTCGCGCGCGCGAAAATCGCCCCCTTTGACGGTGTCGTAGAACAGCCGCCAGACGCTGTCGCCGTCGTTCGGGTAATTCTTGGCGGCGTTGATCCCCCCCTGGGCGGCGATGCTGTGCGCCCGGCGGGGACTGTCTTGCAGACAGAACGACATCACGTTGTAACCGAGTTCGCCGAGCGACGCGGCGGCCGAGGCTCCCGCGAGGCCGGTTCCGACGACGATGATGTTGTACTTTCGTTTGTTCGCCGGGTTGACGAGCTTGAGTTCCTGTATGCGACGTTCCCAGCGTTCCGACATCGGCCCGGAGGGAACTCTCGAATTCAGTGTCGTGGTGGACACCGTGCTCATGCTGACCACTCCTGTAGATCGATGGGCAGGTCAAACCGCGCTGATGCGCCCATGATGTTGCGTAGAAAATTTCGGTTGTAATGGCGTGGGAGTACAGGTTTTCGCGTGCTGCTGCTGCCGGTGTTCATTGTGACATGGCCCAAAACACGAAGAGGCCGAATCCGACTCCGATGACCCCCGCGAAGACGATGCCGAACCATTCGACGGCATTTTTGATTTTGGGATGCAGCAGCCCCAGCGACTGAAAAGAGCTGGCGAAACCATGCGTGAGGTGCACCCACAAAGCGATGCTGCCGATGACGTACACGACCATGGAGATCGGGTTCGTCAGAATCATCACCGCTTTGTCGTATGGTTCTTTACCCTCGTAGTCGAAGTCGCGGGCTTCGATCGTGAAATCGGCCAGATGCACGATCAGAAACCCCAGCACGACGAATCCCGTGACCATCATCCAGTTGCTGATGCGGCGGGTCGGCCCCGGTTCGTCGATCTTCGTTTCCTTGCGGGCGTACGAGATCTGGCGGGCCTGCTGGTTCATCCGCGTCAGCGAAAAGGCCAAGTAAATGTGAAAAGCAAACAGCAGGAACAGCCCGACTTCGGCGACTTTGAGCAGCCCTTCCTGACTGTGCAGCTTATGGGCATAGGCGTTGTACGCGTCGGGACCGACGATTAACAAAGCATTTCCCGCCAGATGCACGACCAGAAAACCGCATAACAGCAACCCCGTGATCGCCATCACAAACTTCTTCCCCACAGAAGAAGAGAGAGCTCGCATCAGCCAGTTCAAGATCGGCTCCTTTCACATCCTGCGGCCCAGGCCGGAACGTGAACGCAACGAAAACCATTACGACGATTGAATAAACTCGGGTCAGAACCTACAGGATTATAGGGGAATGACCCCGAACTGCAATCGTGCGGAGCAGCGTTTTTAAGGGATGAAGGATGAAGGATGAGGGATGAGTCAGAAAAGGAGGCCTTCCTCGTTCCCATGCGCCGCTTGGGAACGCACGTCTTCGAAGCTCTGCTTCGTCGAGGGGCCTGTAAGAAATCTTGTGTCAGTCGGGGAATGCCTTTGACTCGGCCTTGCTCACCGTTTTTTACTTCCCGGCAAGTTTGATCTTTACCGCCAGTTGCCCTTTGTTATCGGCGACGGATCCCCAGCCGTCGCGGCAACGGACGTACAACTGGCCCGACTTGGGTGCGGTGAAGGTTGTTTCCGCGCCGAGTTCGAATTCGTCCGAGAGTTTGTAATCGTCCATCACGATGCCGATGAGTTTTCCTGCTCCGTCGTCGTTGCCGTCTGCCGTCAGCATCTCGCCATCGGCCGTAATCGACCATTCGCCGACCGCTTGGCAGACGTAGGCCGATTCGTCGTCGACCTCGACCCGCGTCGGTTGCCAGCCTTTAGCCGCGAGGACTTTGACATTCTGTGTGCGAGTCCCTTTCAGCGTGCGGAACTTCGGCTTCCAGTCCCAGGCACACAAGTCGACGCGATAACCCGCTTCCAGATTATTGAGGAAGAACAAATATTCGAACGAAATTTCGTCGGCCATCGAGCCGTAAACCTGCTCGAACGAAACTTTTTGGCCGGTGAGCAGTCCCAGTCCTAACGGGCGAAATCGCTCGCGGTAATTCGGATTGTGTTCGAGCAGATGGCATAACGCCCACCGCCACGCATAATTTTGCCAACTGTCGCCGGTCTGTTCGTCGGAGTTCACGATATCGTTGAGGGTTTTGGGTTCCGATTCGCGGATATAACGGATCACGATCTCGTCACAGTTGACGGAATGGTCGCTTTCTCTCCAGTAGTTTCCCATCTCAGCCATCCCCTCGCTGTACCAGGTCGGCCCGGTCGAGCCGAACGTCTGGCCGCAAAAGGCATGAACGGCTTCGTGCTGCGGAGTTCCGCGATCGGCGACGGCGTAGACGGTCGACTTCGCTTGAAAGTCATTTCCGTTGCTGACGACGGTGGTCATCGTCACGCCGCCCCCCGCTTCCAGGCTTTCGATCGCGCGGCCGGGGAAGACATCTTTGGGCCAGTTCGCCAAATCCTTGACGACGTAACATTCAATCGTCTGCCGGCAGGGCCGGCCCCAGTAGCCGGAGAGCAGCTTCACCATCGTTTCGAGTCGCTTGAGCAGGTCTTCGGCATCCTCGGCGGAAAGGTCGGTGTGCACGATGAAATGCGGGGAGAAAAAATCGCGAGGAGTTCCTTCCTCCGCCGACTTGTTCGCCTTTTTCTTCTGTGATTGCTTCTTCTCCGCCGCGCCGGCGGACGATGCCATTCGCGGCCCGCCGGAGTTCCAAGAACTCAGGAAAGAAAAGCAGGGAATCAACAGTAAACATAGCGATGCGGCGAGCATCGTCCGCCGTATGCGAAACAGGGTCGTCATTCGTATCGGCCTTCCGTGCGTTCGGTCGCCCGTTTGATGGAATGTGAGATGGAATGGAGCCCGAGATGAATCGCGCGAGCGCGAGAATCTCCTGAAGTATACACGTTCCTCCTCGAGAATTCGACGGCGAAAACAAGTCGCTGAGGGCGGGGCAGCGTCCTAATTTGGGTGGCACATCCCGGAGTCTTCGACGGGCGTGTCGATTGGTGAAGAGAACCACACCCTTCGCACGGTATTGCATCCGAACAGCCGCTCAGGGACGTGCCACCCAACGCCGTTCACGAAATAGGTAAACTTGTGTCGTAAGTTACAATTTTGTGTCGTAAATCGATAGAAAATGACTTCTTTTCGTGAAGGCAATGCACCATGAAAAGAATTGAAAATACAACCGAGCCAGCGAACTTATTGTCAGTACCTCACAATAGTTACGACTGAAGTCTTCCTATATTCTGAACGGCGTTGCGTGCCACCCGCTGAACTCTTCTAAATTTGGACACCACCGAGGGCGGGAAACGTCGCGGGGGTTTCGGCCCTGCGCCGAGGCGACGGTATCCGCGATCGGCACGGTTATCCACACGATATGCACAGCGGCCGGTGCTGCGGCCGGCGAAAAAGGCGAAAATCGTCTAGACATGCCGCTATTTCCGGAAAAATCGAAAAAAAGAAGAGAATTCATTTGAGATTCGCAAACGCTTCCGTTAATCTTCGGTCGCCAGTGGGGAATTAGCCCAAATCAGTAAAATATAGCTATTGAAAGTGGGGAATCGACCCAGTACCATGGAAGGCCTGGAGCAGACCTCAAGGATGAGTTTTTTTCACTGGCAGCATGACGGGCCGAGGGCGAAATGCCGCAGGACGTTTACATCGTGGGCGAACATCGACGAACCGTCGATGAGCGCTACCGGGTCACGCTTCCTCCGGATATGGCCGAGATGATTTCGAACGACGACGGCGATTTAATGCTGGTCAAAGAGCGTTACGGCTGCTTGAGCCTCTGGAGAGGCGAAGACTGGCAAAAACGACTCGATGAGGGAGTCGCCCTCATCAAACAGAAAATGCAGCTCGGACGGATGGAGCAACGTTGGAACGACGTGCAGCGCTGGGGACGATTGCTCTCGACGCGGCATAAGCAGGTCAACTTGGCCAACCGTTCGCGATTATTGATACCCGAAGGTTTTCGAGAATTTCTCGGAGTTCCCGCGAACTCCGACGTGATGGTCATCGGAGCCGTGATTTGCGTGGAAATCTGGAATCCGCAGTCCTGGCTCGAGGTCTTACGAGACGACATGCCCGAATTCGGGGAGATGTTCAAGCAGCTTTCGAGCTGATTCAAAATCAAATCACGACGTTTCCGTCGATAGCATCATTTATCAAGCGAACACCGAAACACAGTGCCCGGCCTAAGAGTAGAGGAGCGCTTCACTCACTCACTACGATCCCGTATCCGAATACCCCGCAAGGCATGCAAACCCAAGGATGGCTTGTTTGGCACGGATGCCGCTTCTCTCTCAGGCCGGGCACGTGGTTTTTAGTCGAAGGATGAAGGCGGAAGGATGAAGGATGAGTCAGAGGGGAAACCCTCCTCTCCTCGTTCCCAAGCTCTGCTTGGGAACGCACGGTTTTCGAAGCTCCTGCTTCGCCGAGTGTGCAGCGAGCGCTCCGCTGCGGAAACCCTTCGCGTCGCGGCTAAACGAAGAACCCTCGCTTGCGCTTCGGGCTAGTAAAGATTTTCTGGCCCTGGACTCTCGCCCCTCGTCCCTCGACCCTCCTCAAAACGCCGTCAGGACGCGGTGGACCTCTTCGACGGTGGTGATGCCGGCGAGGACTTTTCTTTTGGCGGCTTCTTCGAGGGTCATCATGCCGTTGCGGCGGGAGACTTCCATCAGTTCGTCGTGGCTCTTCTGGTGCAGAATGGCGTCGCGAATCGGTTCGTCGATCGTCATCACTTCGAAGATGCCCGTGCGTCCCAGATACCCGGTGTGGAAACAACTGTCGCAGCCGGTCCCCCTGGAGAGATTGACCGACGACGCGGTCGCCGGATCGATCCCCAGATACTGGCACATGGCTTCATCGGGATGAAACGTCGTGCGGCAATTGTTGCAGACGATGCGGATCAGCCGCTGGGTGAGAATCCCCTGCACGCTGTCGGCGATGAACATCGGCGGGACGCTGAATTCGCGAAACACGTCGACGGTGGAAGCGGTGTCGTTGGCGTGCATGGTGGTGAGCACGATCACGCCGGTAAGACCCGCGCGGACGCCGATGTGCGCCGTCTCGGGATCGCGAATTTCACCGACCATAATCACATTCGGATCCTGCCGCAGCACGCCGCGCAGGGCTTCGACGAAGCCGAAATTGATCTTCGGTTCGACCTGAATCTGGCTCACGCCGGGAATGCGGCGTTCGACGGGGTCTTCGATCGTCACGCAGCTTTTCGTATCGCTGTTGAGCAATTCCAGGCAGGCATACATCGTCGTGCTTTTGCCGGAACCGACGGGACCGACCGACAGAATCATGCCGTAGGGAGCGCTGATGCAGCGTTTGACGGCCTCCAATTGCGACGGTTCGAGCCCGAATTCTTCGAGCCGGCGGAACCGCGATGAATCGGGCATCAGCCGCAGAACCATCCGTTCGCCGTAAATCGTCGGGCCGCTGCCGGCGCGCACGTCGCGCTGATGTTTGATGACGGCGTTGGAGATGTGGCCGTCCTGCGCGTACCGCTTTTCGGTGATGTCCATGTTGGCCATCAGTTTCAAGCGGGAGATGACGTGCGACATCATCGTTTTGGGGAGTTGCAGCACGTCGTGCAGCAGTCCGTCGACGCGAAGCCGGATGCGCAGGCCGTCGTCGTTGGGGTCGAGGTGAATGTCGGTGGCCTGAATTTGAAACGCTCGTTCCAACAGCAGGTCGACCAGCGGAGCCGGGCCGACCACGTCGACCAGCTCGCGCAATTCTTCCTGCAGTGCCTTTTGCCGACTCTGATTATGCGATGGTGATGTAGACATACGGCCCTACCTTTGCTTGTGAATCGTCGTCTTGGTCCGAACGGGGTTCAATGAATTCGTATCGGCGTTATGATTGAGGGTTATCCGCAGGGGACTCGGGAGCGGCTTCCGGAGCCGGTTCGGGCGTTGGCGTCGGCGGGGTTGCCGGCGGCGTCGTTTTAGCGGGCGGAACAGCCTCGGCGGGGGGAGTGGCTTCAACAGCGGGAGCTGCGGCTGCCGGCGGGGTTCCCGCGCGACCGGCGGGGTTGGGGGCCGCAGGACCATTGACGCCGGGAGCTTCCGACGGCGCGGTGACGGGTGGTGTGGCCGCCTCGTCGGTTGCTGGTTCTTCCCGCGATTCCTCGTCGTCGGGCGCTGCTGCCTCGTCTTTCGCCGGGACTGCTTTTGTAAACTCCGGCATCTTGATGACGCCCGCCACTCCGATCCCGACCGCCGCCATCATCACGACCAGGCCGAGAACTTTGGGAAAACCGCTTCCTTTGAGAACGGCAACCAGACCGAGAATCAGTCCCAGGGCGGCACCGCCGAAGAGCAACCCCAATGAAACCTGCGTCCCTAATTGTGGGGTCTTGTTGAGCAACGCGTAAAGCGCGAATCCGCCGGCACCGACCGACAGCAGACCGAGAATGCTGGTGATCCATCCGCCACCGCCGCTCGATTCGTCCCCGATCAACGATCCGCGGCTTCCCAATGCTTGCAGCGCCTGCTGCCGGGTTTCGACGATCGTCCAGACTTTATTCAGCCCCGCCAATTTCAGGACTTCGAGGACCATCTCGTCGCGGTTCACGACGACCATGCGGCCGTTGCGCTCTTTAGAGGCTTTCCAGAGGCGGACGATCAGGGCGACCATCGCGCTGCCCATGTAGTTCAGCGACGACAGGTCGACGACGAAGCTGGGAGATTTCGTCGAGCCGAACTTGAGGAGAATATCCGACCCGATCCGCTCGATGTCCGCCCAGGGGACGTCGTTCAACGTCGGCAACAGAGTGATGACGGCATGTCCGCCTTCGTGTTCGAATCGATAAGCGCTTTCAGTGGATGACACGATGTTGGCCCTTGTAAATGGAAACGGTATAGACGACGACGTCGTCTCTCGCGAAAAAAACGAATTCGGCACAAGAAAATGCGAACGGCCGAACAGAAAGTTCCAAATCATGCGGAGCCGGACGGGAGCGAAGTTGAACGATCGGGTCGACGTTGAAATATCAGATTCAGCGATCGGCTTCAAGCACCATTTAAGAAAGCCCGCACGAACGCGCCGGCCGCCGCGTGCCGAGAGTGTCGAGGAAACACCAGGCGATCTGAAAATGGATTTTGAAGTTATCGAAGGGTGACGTGAGTGTTGAAATTTCGGATATCCGTTCTACATAATTTAACGAGATTTCTAATTCTTCCATAGTCAAAAGCCGGTCTTCGCTCATTTTTCATACCGCGGCACGGGGAAGAACTAGGTGCGAATGTTCACGGCGAGTGAGAGAGGAGTGTCGAATTGTTTCCTCCGCAGAGAGAATGGAAAAGTGAAAAGAAGAGCCGCAAAAAATGCAAAGGACGCTGAAATGAATGGAGTCAAACTCTATCTTTCTTTTTGTCACTGTTATGCGGAATGCGGCACCGCTGACGATGAAATCGGTCCGATCCGTGAAATTGTCTTGTAACGGCTGCCGGATACAGTTCTCGGCTTCAGGGACGCCGTGCCGATAAAGTGATTGACAGCCGTTTTACGCGGCCCTTATAATTTTCGTTATCGGGCGTTATAATGACTTAACCGGAAAATCTTCCGTTCCGAGCGAATCGATCGTGCTGATTCTGTGCTGACCGCCGAAAAACTTTGGCACCCTTTGGCAGTTCTCCGCTGCCGTTCGTCATGAAGACTGCCGCTATTTTTTTCGGGTGTCGTGTTTTGAGAGTGCACTTTTTGTGAAGGCACGGAAAGCCGATCGTCAACTCCGACTCTAAAGCAGATAACCGCCATGGCCAATCTCGGCAAAGTACTGGTGTTCGCGACGATGGTTTTCAGCCTCGTCTTTATGGGGACTGCGCTGGCGGTCTATTACGGCGGACCGAACTGGGAAGCGCAAATCGAGAATTTGCCGGAGTACCTGTTCGAGAAATCCCCGACCATTCCCGGGCAGAGACCGACGTGGACGGCGGTCAAAAATCCGACCAATGCGAAAGATCAACAGGAACAGGTCAATTCGGGGGTCGTGCTTCCGAAAGTGATCATCGCGACCCAGGCTCACAAATTGCAAAGACAGCGGGATGCGATTGGAGTTCTGCAACCGCAGATCGAACAAATTCAACAACAGATGACCTATACGAAATCGCTGAGTGACGCCGACATGGTCGCTTTGACGACCAAGGAGGAGCAGCTCGTTCAGGAATTGAAAGTTCTCGATGAGGAAATCGAGGAACTGAAACAGCAGGCGATCACACAGACGCAATTGGCGTTCACGATTCAAGAAGAAACCGAACGCCGCCGCGAAGACGTATTTCGCATGGCGCAGTTTTTGGATTCGTTGCGGACCGATTTGTCGTTCGCCCAGCAACTGCAGGAAGAACTGCGGACGCAGATCGCGCCCATCGAAATCAACAACGGCTATCTGGAATCGCGGGAAAAACAGTTGATTAAACAGACCGAACCTTACGAGGAAGCGGCAAAATAGTGAATCCAAAGGGAGCGCTCGTCCGCCGCGACGTCAGCGTTTCAGCCGATGCGTCGGCGAAGATGTTCAACATAATTCTTGCGGAAGTCGATACGGTCTCATTTCAGCAGCGGGGCGACGTCACCGGCAAGGCGGGTTTTCGACGAAATCGCCGCGGGAACACCCCCGCGGCACGAAGCGGTCAATTAAGGGGTAGCGACGATGAATTTCTGGGGAAGAATTCTACTTGTCCTCAACGTGGTCATGGGTTTTATGTTCATGGCGTACGCGGCGGCGGTCTTCAACACGCAAACGAGTTGGAAGCAGAAGGCCGAGACGCATCAGGTAACGATTGGGGAGAAGGATGCGCGGCTCAATGACCTGACGCAGGAATTCGATACGTTCAAGAATGATAACGCCAAGGTCATCGCGCAGATGACCGACGAGCGCGATACCGCCAAAGCCAGCCTCGCCCAGATGCAGACCGCGAACGAAACGCTGACCAAACAGATGGAAACGACTCAGACCGAACTCGAACGCGAAAAAGCCCTCAGTCAAATCTCCGCCGAAGAAGCGCAAACGCGAAAAGCGGAGGCCCTCAAAGAGCGATCCGCGAACGTGGCCTTGCACAAGACCATCGACGAGCAAATGAAGAATATTCATGCGCTGGAAGATGAAATCTACGAAAACGGCATCGAGCGGCAAAATCTGATCGCCACGCACGAAATCATCCTGGGTGAACTGGCCGACGCGAAGAAGATCATCCGCTACAAAGGGATCGACAAAGAAGAGACGAAAGAAATTCTGGTCCGTCAGTCTCCCCCGCCCGTCGTCGAAGGGGTCGTGGTCGACACGAAGGCCGACAGCCGAAATGGAATCGAATACGTCGGCATCTCGGTCGGCAGCGATGACGGGTTGGTCAAAGGACATAAGTTGGATGTCTACCGCTTTGCCTCGAGCGCCGAAGATCGTCCCAAATACGTGGCACAAATTGAAATCGTGAATGTTGACCCTGATCGTGCGGTGGGCAGGGTGGTAAACAAATCGAAAAACGGCGTGGTTCAGAAAGGTGATAATGTCAGCACGAAGCTCTAAACAATCCGCTTCTTCCAACGAACCCCCTGCCATTGACGTCAACGTCGGCTTGCTGTTCGTCTCCCTGGCCGCGATCTGCATCGGGATCACGTTTCTCATTCTCGAGTTGAGAAAATACGACTGGACGATGGCGTCATAATAGTCGGAGTACAGGCTTTAGCCTGCCTCTTATCTTTTATGAAACATTTTAGCGGAATGAAACCAAGACGCTTCGAGCGGCGGGGTTTATCCCCGCCGTGCAGCGAAGAACGGCG
>JBBECD010000105.1:0-36509 GCA_040881995.1 Planctomycetaceae bacterium | reverse complement strand
CCCCCCCCCCCGCCGCTCATGGCCGCTCGCCGTTTGCATCTTGCGGAATAACCCCTTTCGCATTACAACTCCCTCTCCCTAAGAGTTGTAAATAAAAGTGCTTGCGCTTTCCTTTCCCCCCGTGTGAATTCAAGCCGTCTGCGATGCGGAATTTCTCATTCCGTTTTCAGAGCGGCCTTCGCACGGTTAAGCATATCCAAAGCAAGCCCCCTGCCCTTCTCAATGGAGTGAGTTCGGCTCGATGTTTCATCGTCTGCGTCGTTGGATCTGTCCCGATCTGGCCATCGACCTCGGTACCGCCAATACCCTGGTTGCCGTGGATGGTGAAGGTATTGCCATCGACGAGCCCTCCGTCGTCGCGTTGCAAAAGGGGTCGCGGCGCGTCCTCGGTAAGGGAACCGCCGTCGGCAAGCTCGCGCGGCAGATGCTCGGCCGCACGCCCGATTCGATCACGGCGATTCGCCCGCTGAAGGACGGCGTGATCACCGACTTCGAATTGTGCGAAGCGATGCTGCGGTACTTCATCCAGAAGGCGTCGAAGCATCGCATGGGTCTCAAACCGCGCGTGATCATCGCCGTGCCGGGGGGAATTACCCCCGTCGAACGCCGAGCCGTGTTCAACAGTGCCGAGCGCGCCGGTGCGGGCCGCGTCTATCTGCTCGATGAAGCCAAAGCGGCGGGAATCGGCGCGGGACTCCCCATCTCCGAACCGCTCGCCAGCATGGTCTGCGACATCGGCGGCGGCACGACCGACGTGGCGATCTTGAGCCTCGCCGACATCGTCGTCAGCCGATCGATCCGCGTCGCCGGAGACGAGATCGACGAAGCGATCGTCGAATACATGAAACAGCATTTCTCGCTCAAAATCGGCACGCAGACCGCCGAGCAGATCAAATGCGCGATCGGCAGCGCCTATCAGTTGGAACAGGAACTCACGAGCGAAGTCCGCGGCCTCGACACGATCAGCGGCATTCCCCGCAAGGCGGTCGTCACCAGCGAAGAGATTCGCGAAGCGCTGCGCGAGCCGCTCTTGGCGATTCTGAATTGCGTCAAGGGGGTCATCGAAATGTGTAAACCCGAACTGGTCGCCGACTTATCGGACACCGGCCTGGTGCTCACCGGCGGCGGCGCCCTGCTCCGCGGACTCGACCGCTTCCTGCAAGAACAGCTCGGCATACCGGTCCGCAAGGCGGACGACCCGCTGCGCACGGTCGCCCGCGGCACGGCGATCTGCCTCGAACATCTGGCACAGTGGCGCGACAGCCTGGACGACGGCACGAATGACATGTGACCTTCGGCACAAACGATACACTTTGCGAGGCCTGCGGTGACCTATCGCGGACGACGACAGCGACTCTGGCAATGGCTGCTCTGCGGCGCGGGAGCGGTGACGATCGCGCTTCCCGACGCCTGGACCGCGCCGATTCGCCACACCGCTCGCGACCTGCTTTCACCCGGACTGACGGTCACAGTGCTCGTCCGCGACGCCGTCGGCGACCGATGCGCCGCGTGGATCGAAACGATCCGGACGGTCGGAACTCCCACGCAGGACGCCGAGCTTAAAAAGACGATCGAGCAACTGCAAGAGGAGCTTGCGCAGTGGAAGCTGCAGGCCCGCCGTCAGCAGTTGCAGCAACTCGAATTCAAGCAGCAGTATGAAGAATTGAAACGATACGGTTCGACGCCCGGCGTCCCCGATCCCGGTTTACCGCTCTTCGAACTCGAATTGCTGGAATGCCGCGTGCTGGGCGAAGAATCATCGTCGTTATGGCGCAGCGGCAAGCTGATTCAAGGGGGGAGTCAGCGGGGTATCGAAGAATCGGCCCTCGTGCTCGATTCACCGCATCCGTTCATCGACCAGGGAGCCGACGGCGATCTCACCGTTGGTTTGCCGGCGTTTGCCGGGCAATGCGTCGTCGGGCGGATCGTCAAAGTCGGCCGCTGGACGAGCACCGTGCAACACGTGACCGACCGCAATTTCCGCGGCGGGCTCGCACAACTTTGCCGGCAGTCCGACGACGGTCCGCTGTGGGGAACAGTCGGCATGATCGAAGGCCAAGGGGGAGGCACGAATTTATGCCGATTGACCGCCGTCCCGGCCACCGAAGCGGTGAGCGTCGGCGACCACGTTTACACGGCGATCGAAGACGGCGTCCTCCCCGGCGGATTGTATTACGGCGAAGTCGTGCGCGCGGAACTCAAAGTCGGCAACCCCCACTGGGACATCGACGTCCGCCCCGCGGCGGAGTTATCGCAGCTAAAACGAATCCATGTATTGAAACGAATCGAGAACCCACAGCGCCCGTTGGCGAATTGACGTAAGATGGGTCGAGCGGCGCTTACCTCGTTCCCAAGCTCCGCTTGGGAACGCAAGTCTTCGAAGCTCCGCTTCGCAGCATGGCAAACATCGTTGAACCCCACTGGCGGGCAAGCCGCCAGTGCCACCCGACTCACGGAGGAGAGCGTGAAACATTATCTATTGGCGGCGTTACTCTATGTGGCCGCCGCGTTGCAGATGGGCGGCATCCTGCATCTCGCTGACTGGTTCGTCAACCCGGCGTGGGTCTGGCTGGTGCTCATCGCCGCGGTGCGGCATGTCGAACGTCCCGCCGTGATGGTCTGGGGAGCGGTGATCGGCCTGTGTGCCGATTGCGTTTCAGCGGGGCCGCTGGGGCTGCAACTGATTTGCGGCGTGATCCTCGCCGGCTGGTTATCGGCAAGCGCGAGCGATCTTTCGCGTTCGCGGCCGTTCTATGTCGCTTTTCTCGCGGGAATCGCCGTGCTGTTGGCCTCGATGATTTTGCTGTCGTGGACGCTGTTATCCGGAGCGCAGATGATGAGCCGCGACGAACTGCCCTCGTTTTTCGCCCCGGCGTCGTCGACGGCCCTGGTGGCCTTCATACTGGAACTCTGCCGCGCCGGCTGGTTGCGGGTGATTCGTCTTTCTCCGCGCACCTCATACGTCGGTTATGCGGCTCGATAAGATCCAACGGACTGCGGCATGTTCAATCAACTCACCAATGTATTTCATCGTCAAGTCGATCGCCGCGATCGCGGCGATCGGTTGTGGCAGGTGGACGACCATCCCGGCCGCCGGCTGGTCTGGTTGCTGCTGATGTTCTGTTTGCCGTTCGGGGCCGTGCTGTTGCGGCTCGGCTGGATTCAGATCGCCAAGACCGATCGCTTTCTCGCGGCATTGTCGCGGCCGCAGACGCGGGAATCGTTCGAGCCGATTCCTAGTCACGAGGGCCGCATTCTCGGGGCGGATGGTCAAGTTCTGGCGTACGACGAAGAATTGTACATGGTCCGCGTGCACTATCGCTGGTTGGAAGACCCGCCGCATCCGCGCTGGCTCCGCGAACGTGCGCTGGAACGCCTTTCCCGGTCCGAACGGGGCGACAAAGAAAAAGTCGGCGAGAAAGAACGACAGGTGTTGAGCGAACGCGAGCGGATGTGGCAATCGCTCGCCGAAGTCACCGGACATGCGCCCGACGAATTGACGAAAGAACGGAAGCAGATTCAAAAGCGAGTGGCTAAGATTCGCAAAAATGTCGAAGCCCGCCGCGAAGAAAAACGGCTGGCTGAAATCCGCAGCAATACCATCCGCGAAAACATCCAGGCGTCGGCGAGCAATTCCTTTGCCGGCGAAATTCCCCTGGATCTCGAAGAGGGCCGCGTCTATTGGGAATTGCTCGTATTGGAAATGACAACCCTCTCGCGCGAACACGAGGAAGAACCGCTCGTGCTGCAGGAAGAGCTCGATTATCACACGCTGCTGACCGACATCGACCTCCCTGTCGCGGCCCGCATCGAAGCGCGCCCCGAAATTTATCCCGGCGTGTCCATCGGCACGGCGACCCGCCGCATTTATCCGCACGGCTCGTTCGCCCCGCACGTCGTCGGTTTGCGGGCGGCGATTTCGGACGATGAACTCAAAGCCCGCCGGACGGAGTTTCCGCAGGGCGATCCGCTCGATTATCAACGAGGCGACCGCATCGGCAAGACGGGCGTCGAGAAATCGTACGATCGTCACTTGCGCGGACTGCGCGGGCTGAGACGCATCGTGAAGAACCGGCAAGGGGAAATCGTTCGCACCGAGGTCGTCCGCGAGCCGCGCATGGGGCAGGACGTCGTCCTCACGCTGCACCCCGACCTGCAGCGCAAAGCCGAGCAGATGCTGGCTGATGTGTTAACGCCGAAGCCAACCGAGCCTGGTGCGGCGGAGTCTCCAACCGATGAAGAAACTTCGGAAACGGAAAAGCCGCCCCTGACGCCGAGCGGCGCGTCGCTGGTGGTGCTCGATATTCATTCGGGAGCGGTGATCGCCGGGGTTTCGGCACCGGGCTTCGATATCAACGTCATGCAAGGGAGCGATCCGGCCCGATGGAAAACGGTGATGACCGACCAACGCCGGCCGTTGTTTCCGCGGATGACCCACATGGCGATTCCCCCCGGCTCGGTGTTCAAGACGGTCAGCTCGGTCGCGCTGCTGGAAAGCGGCATGATCGACCCGGACGAAGAGAGATTTTGTCAGGGATACTTGTTCGACCCGAGCCGATATCGCTGTTACATCTATCGTCACTTCGGCGTCGGTCACGGTGATCTCAATTTTCAGGACGCATTCGCCCAATCGTGCAACGTTTATTTCTTCGACACCGCCCGCGTGATGGGATTGCCGCATCTCTCGGGATGGGCCGACCGCCTGGGTTTCGGCCGGCCGACGGGTGTCGATCTCCCCGGCGAAAAATCGGGGACGCTGCCGCGGCCTGTTGCATCGGGAACCAGTTCGGCGGCGTCAGAGCGACAGTCGCTTGCCGCCACACTGGGATTGGCGATCGGCCAATCGCGATTAACGGCGACGCCGCTACAGGTCGCGCGCCTGATGGCGGCGGTCGGGAACGGCGGCGAACTCGTCACGCCGCACGTGGTCAGTTCGTACGGACCAATGGGAGGGGAATTCGATTTCTCACTGCGGAAGTATCCCGAGCACGCCCGGCAGAAAATCGCGGTCTCGTCGCCGGCAACGTGGGAGCGGTTGCAAGAGGCTCTCGCGCGCGTGGTCGGTCATCCGCGCGGGACGGGTTATAAGACGGTTCGCATGCAAGAGGTCAACATCGCCGGCAAGACCGGAACCGCGGAAGTCGGCGGGGGGAAGCCCGATCACGCCTGGTTCGCCGGGTTTGTCCCGGCCGAACAACCGCGGTACGCATTTGTGGTCGTCCTCGAAAACGGCGGTTCGGGAGGCCGCGACGCCGGCCCGGTCGTCCGGCAACTCGTCGAGGCGATGGTGCAGCTTGAATTGTTGCCGACTGCCAATGTCGCCCGGCAAGATTGATTCGCCCCCCTTCGGCATTGAATGTCGTCCCCGCGTCGCGATAATGGCGGTATTGTTGGAGTACAGGCTTTAGCCTGCGCCTTAAAAATCGTAAAGACAGCAGCCTGAAGGCTGTACTCCAACGAAATCAACAGCCAATCTCCGATATCGCGAAGGACCACCGATGGGATCAGCCGGCGAACATACATTCATCCGCAAACAAGCCGCCCCTGCGCTGTTGCGGGCGATGGAAGCCTTGAGCGAGCGGACCGGAAAGCCGATCGATCATTACGACGGCATGACGCTCATTCAGATTTATCTGCACGTCGAAGCCGTTCATGGCGAAGAGGTTCCCGATTACTGGCGGAACTGGAAAGCCTGGGACGATTTTCCCGAAGACCCGGCACCATCGGGCGATCCCGGCGAGGAAGTATAGTGTCGGAAAGATTGAGGGTCCAGAGTCCAGGGTCGAGAGCCAGAAAGAAACCGTTTCTCCCAATCTCCGTGTCCCCTCTGGCCCTGGACTCTGGACTCTGGACCCTGGACTTTTTACTTGTTTCGAGTTTGAAAGTATTCGATGCGCGTCGTCTTAGCTATGAGCGGGGGGGTCGACAGTTCGGCCGCGGCTGTGCTTTTGCAGCAGCAGGGGTACGAGGTGATCGGCCTCTTTATGCGCTCCGGGGCCGTCGAGGAAGAAGTCTGCGCGTCGGCTTCGGCGAACCCGCTCCCTGTGATCTCCGCCGCATCGCATAAGCAGGGATGTTGCAGTTCGTCCGATGCCGCCGATGCCCGGCGGGTCGCCGACCAATTGGATATTCCATTTCACGCCCTCAATTTCAAGGAGGCCTTCGGGCGGATCAAGGATTATTTCGTCGACGAGTATCTCGCCGGCCGCACGCCCAACCCCTGCGTGATGTGCAATAACTGGCTGAAGTTCGGCAAGCTGTGGGACTTCGCCCGCCAAGTCGGCGCCGAGAAAATCGCGACGGGACATTATGCGCGAATTGTCGATAGCGCGACCGATGACGGGCGACCGCGGCTGATGCGCGGGCCGGACCCCGCGAAGGATCAATCGTATGTGCTGTTCGGCATCGATCCCGACATTCTCTCGCGGATTCTGCTCCCCGTCGGGACATACACGAAGCCCGAGATTCGCGAATACGCCCGGCAGGCGGGACTCCGCGTCGCCGAGAAACGCGACAGTCAGGAGATTTGCTTCATCCCCGATCAGGATTACGCCAGGTTCCTCGAACGGTATCGCGGCACGCCTGATAATGCGGGCGAACTGGTCGACACCGCCGGCAATGTGCTGGGGCAGCATCCGGGGTATCATCATTACACGATCGGTCAGCGCAAGCGACTGGGGATCACATTCGGCGCGCCACGCTATGTCGTCGCCATCGAACCCGAAACACGCCGGGTCGTGATCGGCGAGAAGGAAGATCTCGATTGCTCCGCGCTCACGGCGAATCGTTTGAACTGGCTCGTCGACGGATTGCCCGAGAGATTTCGTTGTCACGCACAAATCCGATACCGTCACACGGCCGCCGCTGCCGAGGCGACGATTATCGGCGATGACGAACTGCACGTCGTGTTCGACGAACCGCAATCGGGCGTCACTCCCGGCCAGGCCATTGTGCTCTACGATGGCGAGATGGTTTTGGGCGGAGGTTGGATCGCCGCATAAAATTTTGTTGATTTGATGCTGCAAGGCGGTTGAAGAATAAAGTATGATATCAGCAGCTAATGATCGTACTCCGGTCGTGAAATTGGAGTCATCCCCATGGCAGACATGAACGCGAAAACGCCGCCGCATCCGATCCTGCGCCGCGATATGTTACAGGCCGGGGCCATCGGCTTGCTGGGGATGTCGATGGCCGATCTGTTCGCGTTGCGGGCTTCCACGGCGAAAGCGGAGACCACAGCGCCCGTCAAGCCGCCGAAATCGGTGATTTACCTCTTTCTCACCGGCGGGCCGTCGCAGCACGATACCTTCGACATGAAGCCCGAAGCCCCGGCGGAAATCCGCGGCGAGTTCAGTCCGATCGCGACCAACACGCCGGGGATCGACATCACCGAAGGGCTGCCGATGCTGGCCCAGCGGAGCCAACACTGGTCGCTGCTCCGTTCGCTGTCGCATGGCAACAACGGTCACGATCAGGGAACGTACATCATGCTGACGGGACGTTCGGTCATTCCGCCGACGTTTCGCGCGAGCAAGCCGCAATCGGTCGATTGGCCGGCGATCGCCGCCGTCGCCGGCGCGACCACGGCTCCACGGAGCATTCTGCCGACGGGCGTGATTCTTCCCGAAAAGATCTATCATTCGAATGCGGGGGTCTACCCCGGACAGTTCGCCGGCCTGCTCGGGGAAAAACACGAGCCGTGGCTGATCGAAACGACCGACAAGCCGCACGCGTATCATTCGAATTCGGGTGCGTTTCCCGGTTATCTGTTCGACCTGCATAAGGGCCAAAGATCGGAACGCGACGATTATCGGTTTGAAGTTCCCTTCCTGTCGCTTCCCGACGGCATGCTCTCCTCGCGGTTCGGTCAGCGGCAGAATCTGCTCTCGCACATCGAAGAGCAGCGGCGCGATCTCGACAAAGTCGCCAGCACCGCGGGATACGATCGTTACCGCGAACTCGCCGTTTCACTGATTACCGACCCCAAAATCCGCGATGCGTTCGAAGTCCGCAAGGCTCCGCCGGAAGTCCTCGAACGCTACGGCGACAATTCCTTCGGCTGGTCGCTGTTGATGGCCCGCCGACTCGTCGAAGCCGGCGTCAACATGGTGCAGGTGAATCTCGGCAACTTTGGGAGTTGGGACTTGCACGGCAATAATACGGTCTGTCTCAAGAATTTCCTGTTCCCGCCGACCGATCGCGCGGTGAGCGCCCTGCTCGACGACTTGCACGACCGCGGACTGCTCGACAGCACGCTGATTGTAATGGCGGGCGAATTCGGCCGCACGCCGCGGATCACGCACATTGCTCAGAACATTTACAAGTATCCGGGCCGCGACCACTGGGGCCCCTGTCAATCGGTGCTGTTCGCCGGCGGCGGCGTTCCGGGGGGAACGATCATCGGCGCATCCGACGCCCAGGGAGCCTATCCCACGTCCGATCTGGAAACCCCAGAATCGTTCGCGGCGACGATTTATCATGCGCTGGGGATTCACCGCGAGGCGCATTGGCACGACGTCACGGGCCGGCCGTACCCGGTGTATCAGGCGGACCCGATTGCGGGACTCCTGCCGGGGTGATGAGTTCGACTGCCAAATCACAAGATCCTTAACGGCCATCCCGCTCTTTTTTGAATACTGTTGAATACTTTGTTGTTGCGAAGTTGAAATCTGCGGCACGCTTCATGGCTTCGTCGTCGGTCGATCCGTCTTGGGCATATGTCGAGCACCACGGAAGAATCGTGCCGACCAGATAGTTGTCGTCGGCTGCGGCGTCTGCCGGGCGCGAAAAGACAAAGCCGATGTAGCCCGGGCCACCTTTGAGGTAAGACTGTGGATCATTGCCGATCACGGTCGCCCCGTGGTCGGCTTCAAACCGAATCGAGTCGCCCGCGGCGAGTTCATACGTTTTTTGTTCCTGAGCAAATTCAGGAAGAGTGGCGTCGTGGCTGAAGCTCGTTGCGCTGAAATTGAAACTACGAATCGGCGGAAACGCCATTTTCACAGGCTTGTCGGAGTAGTTGGTGAAGATGAACTCCGCGGGTCCGGAAAAGACGGCCACCTGATTGGTCCCTTCCGGATATTTGATTTCGGGACGGAACACAATCTCACAGACCACAGGAGCCGTTAACTGCACATTCCAAAATGGTATCAACCAGTTTTGCGAACGTTTTGTCGAGTACTGACCGAGACTGATACCGCAACAAAGCGCGACCAGCGCAACGCTGAGTATTGTGAACCACCACACTTTTCGGCGATGCGGCTGGGAGGATGTGTCGATCGAAACAGGTTCGGAGGTAGCCGTATCGAGAGCGGTTGCCATGAGAAGATCTCCCGCAGTTCCGGACAGGTAAACGTACTGGAGTTCATCCTAACGCCGATGCCAGCGGGACGCAATCGGATTCACGCCGCGCGGCGGGCGCGTTTGTTCGCCGCATCGCCTTCCTCACGTGGCTTTTTCGTCTCGGCACGCGCGTCGTCTTCGGCGGATACGTCTTCAGCGGCGGCTTTGCGAGGTTGCGAGGCCAGACTCAGAATCGCCGGCAGCGGGAACAGCGACACGAACAGACTGCACGCCACGCCGACGGTCAGGACCAGTCCCAAGCTGAATAACCCCTGATGCGCCGCCAGCATCATGCTGCCGAAACCGATGATCGTCGTCGTCGACGTCAGCAGGATCGCATTCGTCGTGCTCGGCGAGAGCATGAACCGGTTCGGCAACTGCCGGCGGAATTCGTGCACCACGTGCACGCCGTTGTCGACTCCGATGCCCAGAATCAAAGGCAAAACGATTAAATTGGCAGCGTTAAGGTTCACATTCATGAGGCCGAGCAAGCCGAACATCATCACGCCGCCGGCGACCGGGGGGAGCATGATCAGCAGAGTGTCGCGGACGCTCCGCCAATCCCAGATCAGCGAAATTGCGGCGACCATGCCGACGTACGCTCCGCCGATCATCCACGTCGGCAGCGTCACCCCCCGCTGATTGAGTATCATCACCGTCAGCGCCAGCACGAGCGCGGGCGGAATCATCGCCCCCCAGCTATGCATCGGGTCCATCGAATCCCACAACAGCACCATAAAGATGACAATGAGCGCGAAGTACGCCGCGTTTTCGTAACTGTCGCGAATCTGCTGACCCGCTTCGTAGTTCTGCAGCGGCGTGCCGGTGACTTCGGGATCGACGCTGCGGACGTCGGTCACGAACTTCTGCAGCGGCTCGAAGTCCCAGATTTTCCCTTTCGGGTAAATCTGCACCAGCCATTTTCCCTCCTTCGATAGAAATCGATTGCGGATTTCCCGCGGATAATCGTCCAGCGACAGAGGCCGCGAGTCGGTTCCCGAACGCAGCATTTGCAGTTGCCGCCACAACGAGCCGATCATGCGGGTTTCGTACTCGGCGAGGAACTGCACCTGTTCGTTGAGCGACATCTGCTCGAAGTGATCGAGAAACTGGTCGTAAATCGCGGTGACTTCGCTTCCTTCTTCGGTGCGGATTTTCCGCAGCGCTTTCCAGAGTTTCTCGGCCGAAAGTCCGAATTGTGCGGGATCGGGGGGAGGAAAGGCCGGCGGAGCCGCCGGCAAGCGGACCAGCTCGTCGGCGATCTGTTGAATGTACGGCCGCGTCGTGCTGAGCGGAGCCGGCGGAAGCCGGGTCGCCAGCGTTTCGACGTGATCGACAGTCGGCAACGCCTGAAAACGCCGAGCCATCTCGCGGGCTTCGGCGGCGGAATCGGCGAGAGAGACGGCGAATAAGACTTTGAACATCGCCTGTTCGGACATCCGTTCGAGCACCTTGACCGAATCGACGTCCTTCGCCTGCAGATTCAAGAGGTTGTAGTCGTAGAGCACGCGCGACGACAACTCGCCCTCGTGGTATCGAACCGCCTGCGAACCGACCGCCCCTACGATGCAGCACGAGGCGAACAGCGTCATTCGCGGATAGGAGCAGGTCGCTTTGCGGAGCATCGTCCAGGGCAACGGAGCCGGCAGGATCAACTCTTCCGTGTTGCGATCGCTCCATGCCAACAGCGCCGGCATCGTCAGGAACGTCGCGATCACGCAGAGGATGATTCCCCCGCCGGCGATGATCCCCAGTTCCGCGACTCCCAGAAACGGCGTCAGCGTCGCACAGAAAAAGGCGAGACCGGTCGTGAGCGCCGAAGTGACGATGCCCAAACCGACGTTCCCCGAGGTCTCCACGATCGCCGGGCGAAGCGCTTCTCCTTCATGCCGCAGTTGCAGATAGCGCGAGAGAAAGTGAATGCTGAAATCGATGCCGAGTCCCACGAGAATCGCGGTGAACGAGATCGTCAGAATATTCAGATGTCCGACGGCCAGCGTGGCGAACGCGAACGTCCAGGCGAGCGAGACGCCGAGCGTGACCATCAAAATCAGCGGATGTTTTTTCCCGCGGAAACCGACGATCAACAGCGTGAGCACGCCGACGGCGGAGATCGCGGTCGTGATCATCGAGTCGAACTGCGAGCGCCGCATTTCATCCGATTCGAGGACCGGGATGCCGGTCAGACCGATGGTCGCTTGTGGGAACGTCTCGGAGAGTTCGTCCATCCACGTCCGCAACCGGTCGATCGCCTGTTCGGCTCCGTTGAAACTCGCCTCGGCGACGACGGGGGTCGCTTTCATGTAACCCATCGTCTGCTGCTCGTTCATGAGATAATCCGACTTCAGCGAGAGGTCGAACGTCTCCTTGGGAATCGATCGGACCATCGGCCAGGGAGGGATGAAATTCTCGCGATCTTTGCGGAACGTCTCGAGACTGTGACCCAGCAACTGAACGTGGTCCCAATGCGTCGATTGTTGCAACGCGGCGGGGGATTGGCGTTGTTCCAGTTGCCACGTGAGCAGCGGAATCAACCGCGGCAGGCGGACGAGTTCCCATTCGCCCTGAATGACGCGGTGATAAATCGTCAGTTGTTTATGGACGTCGTTGAGCTGCTCCGGGGTGAGAAACTGCAATCCCTTGTGCATCACCGACTCGGTGTTCAGACGATACCAGACGTTCTGAAACAGATCCTTGTTATTTTCCATCCGGCGACCGAGTTCGTCGATCACTTCGCGGATGTCGGCGGAATCGTCGGCTTCGACGACGATGATTAAGTCGGAGGTGTCGCCGAATTGGCGAGAGTAGTTCAACCACCGCTGATGAAATTTCGCGCGGGGATCGATCAGGTCGGAGCGCTTCGTCTTGAATTCGAGATTCGTGACGGTAAAGGCGGCCGCGGCACAGACGCTGAGGAACAGGCACGCGAGCGTGATGCGGGGATACCGGGCAACGCCGCGCGTCAATGTGCGCAGACCAGACGACAACATTGGCTGGTCGTGGTTCGCACCCATGGAACGTCCTTGCTCCTGCACGCTGCCGGCGGTTTGTCAGCACTCCGAGAGAGTCATGCCGACAGACGGCGACCGGCGCAACTCGTCCGTGAGTTGATTCGGTGAGATTTTCTTCCAATCGATTAGTAGTATCGGCCCCGTGAATCGCGAATTCTAAGCGGAAACGGGAAAACGATCAAGCGAAGTGTGATTAAGGGGAATAATGAGGCTTTGGACGAATTTGGAGGCTGGGTTGATTGCGGTGAGATTGCAGCATTCGCGCGAGCTATTGGTTCCCGTCGCGATTCTCATCCGCATCGGACGATGGATGATCCGTCCCCTCCTCGCCGACTGGTTCAACCGTTGCCGCTCGACGCAGCGCCGACTGCCGTTTTTGCAATTGCCGGCGGTATTCCACGGCGACGGCCCAGAAAGCGATGAAATCGTATACGGCGTGCGTCGTGATCGGAATCAGCAGATTCCGCGGCTCCTGCCAGGCGAAAATCCAACTGAAATACAGCCCCATCAAGCCGGCGAGCACCGCGTACATAGGCGTGACGAAATGGGCCAGGCCGAAAATCACATTCGCGCAAATCAATCCCGTCCACAATCCCCCTCGTTCGAACCAGATTTGCAAAAAGCCGCGAAACAAGACTTCTTCCGTCACACCGGCGAGAATCCCGAGCAGCGACAAGTCGTACCAGCGGCAGGCGGCGAGGGGTGCACCGAGCGTGTCGATGAGAATCTTTTTGATCGTCCGCATCGAACCGACCGGATAGCGAAATGAAATCGCGAATAGAATCAGCATCGGCACCGTCGCCAGGAGTCCCCAGCCGACCGCCTCGGCATCGGCGTACAGGTATTGAATGGGATTGATGCCCATCAGCCAGCCCAGAAACAGGGCGACGAGCAACAGCCCCCCTTCAAAAACGGCCGCCATATTGAGAAAAAAAGAGCGTTCCAGAGTCTGCATGATCGGCTCAAGGTAAGATCCCGCCGGTGAAATGTCTACCGAGACTTAGAAATCCTAACATAACGTCTGTGCGTAACCGTTGTCCCTGAAATGTGAGCCATTTTTAACAAGCACAACCGCTGGTGTTAGAATCTATCCGGAAATGTTGGCAGTCCTACGAGATGTTGTGCCCATTGCACCGCCTCGATACCACGAATTGCGTCCGAGCCAACTTTCCGGATAGCCTCTTAACGTCTCGTAGAGAATCATCTCGCTCGCCGCGTCCCGAAATCTCAAAAAATCCCCCATTGACAGTGTGGTCTTGCGACCGGTGAAACGGATAAGATAGAAATAGGTGATCGGTCTCACGGCGGGAACGATGATATCAGCGGTTGGTTCGTCGAGCGGACGAAGCGGAGACGGCGAATTCAAGGCGTCGAAATCCTGAAGAGTTGACTTCGAAATATTCTGTATGACATGTTGAAGGAGCAGGCCATGATCGATCTCAAACGTATTCTGTTACCCACCGATTTCAGCGAGTACGCCAATACCGCCCAGATCTATGCGGTTGATCTCGCCAAGAAATTCGGGGCAGAGTTGCATCTCGTGCATATCTCCGTCGACATGCTGGCGATGGTCCCCGAACCGGGAATGAACTTCCTCCCCCCCGGCGATTACCTCCGCGATATGCAGAACGCGGCCAAAGAAGGGCTCGCGAAAATTCTGCCCGGCGACGTCGTCGACGGGGTGAAGATCATCCGCGAGGTGAGACTGGGGACGCCGTTCGTCGAAATCGTGCGTTATGCGAAAGAGGCGAATATCGACTTGATCGTCATCGGCACGCACGGCCGAACGGGCTTGGCTCACGCTCTGATGGGAAGCACCGCCGAAAAGGTCGTTCGCAAAGCCCCCTGCCCGGTGCTGACCGTGCGTCCCGACGCGCACCAGTTTGTGCTGCCGTAGGTGGCTTTATTCCTTCTCCCTTTGGGAGAAGGTGGCCGCAGGCCGGATGAGGGTGCCTTTGAAAAGGGATGAAGGCGGAAGGATGAGGGATGAGTCAGAAAGAATGCGATGTTCGTCTTCTGACTCATCCCTCATCCTTCGATTTAAAGGCACCCTCACCCCAACCCTCTCCCAGAGGGAGAGGGAGCAAGAGCCGGATTCGTCATTCCTGCCCGCGCGGTTGCGTCAGCAGCGACACGACGATCAGCGTCAAAAACCCGAGCGGGATCGTCACGATGCCGGGCTGGCTGAAGGGCGTAAGTGCCTTTTCCGCCGGGAGACCGTACACGTTCTTGAACGTGTCGGCACTCAACAGAATCCATCCCAACGAGGAGGTCATTCCCACGACCACGGCGGTGATGACTCCCTGCCGCGTGACCCCCTTCCAGAAGAGCAGCATCACCAGCGACGGCAGATTCGCCGACGCCGCCACGCTGAAGGCCCAGCCCACGAGGTAGCTGACGTTCATTTTTTCGAAGAGAATCCCCAGCGCGATGGCGATCGCCCCGACGACGACCGACGCGAATTTTGCGAGCCGCACTTTTTCGTGATCCGTTAATTCGATTCGCATCACATGCGTGACGAGGTCGTGCGTGACGGCCCCCGCCGAGGCGAGAATCAATCCGCTGACCGTCCCCAGCACCGTCGTGAACGCGATCGCGGAAATGATCGCGAACAGCCATTCGTTGATGCTCTGGGCCAGCAGCGGAGCCGACATGTTTTCGTTGGTGACGTCGAGCGCACCGCTGGTCATGGCTCCCAGTCCCATGTACAGCGTCAAAATGTAAAAGAAACCAATCGCCCCGATGCCGACGATCGTGCTCTTGCGAGCGCTGGCTTCGTCCTTCACGGTGTAATAGCGAATCAGAATGTGCGGCAGCGACGCCGTTCCGCAAAACAGCGCGAGCATCAGCGAGAGGAAGTTGAGTTTGTCGATGAAATTGTCGCTGTGAATCCCCGCAAATGCCGGATGCGTTCCCGGCCGCAGCACGTCTTTTCCCTGCGTGATCTTTTGAAAAAAGACGGTCGCTTCGCCCTCCTGCTCATCCTTCAGCGACTCCTTCCCCCACAACACGATTTCGCTCTCTTGCAGCGTGCTGAAGAACGAGATCGGTCCGACGGGATCGCCGGGTTCAACGCCGCTGGGCAGCGATTTGAGATGTCCGACCGGGTACAAGTCGGCTTCGCCTTCGTTCGTTCCCTGCACCAGGCCGTTGACGAGCGTCTTGCCGTCTGGCGTTTTGGTTTTGGTCTGGGCTTCGTACAATTCGACTTGTCCGTCCGCTTCGCCTCCCGCGGGCATGATTTTCCACGTGGTGACTTCGCCGGTCGACGGGTCGCGGCTGCGAATGTACGGCGCGTCGCCCCAGCCGGCGGGGGGCGGAAGAATCTCTGAAGCACGAAAGGCTTCGTGTTCAGCCAGCGCCGTTTGCAAGTTCTCTTGCGGAAACGGTCCGATACGCTGAAAAACGTGCGCCGCCGATTCCTCGGTCGAAAAGCCGCGTATCAGGATCATCACGGTGAGAATCGCGCTGAAAAACACCAGCAGCGAGCCTTTGAGGAACTGCACGTAGGTGGTCGAGACCATTCCGGCGGACACGACAATGTAAATCACCGTCGTTCCCACGAGCACGACGCCGACCCAGTGCGGAAACCCGAGCAACGGCTGAATCAGCACCCCGGCTCCGACCATCTGCGGGATCAGATAAAACAGGCTCACCGCCAGCGTGCTGATGCCGACCGCCAGCTTGATCCCCCGCGATTGAAACCGCGCATCGAGAGCATCGGCGAACGTGAATTTCCCCAGCCGTTTGAGCGGCTCGGCGACGACGAACAGCGCCACGATCCAGCCCGCGAGATAACCGATCGAATACAGAAATCCGTCGTATCCGTAAAAGGCGATCATCCCGCAGATCCCGAGAAACGACGCCGCCGAAAGATAGTCCCCGGCGAATGCGATGCCGTTGATGAACCACGGAATCTGCCCGTGCGCGGCGAAGTAGCCCTGCGACGATTTCGTCGTCCGCCCGAGATAAAAACTGAGTCCCATCGTCACCATCACGAACACAATAAACGTGCCGACGGCGACCATCGACGGCTGATAATTCATGAATGCGTCTCACGGGAAGATTGAGTTTCGTCGGTGCGGCAGAGATAACCATACACAAGCGCCATCACGAACGCCGCGAGAATAAGAGCCATGCCGTAGAGGATGGCGAGGTTGATTCCGCCGAGGGGCGTGATCTCCATCAGCTTCGGATAAAAAGCGTTGAGGAACACAAACCCGGCGAAAAACGCCGTGTAGATCACGAACATCACAATGCCGATACGGGCATTTCTCGGTTGCATGGCGACACCCTGCGCGAGTGGAAAGGACGAAAAACGACGAAACCCGAAGATAACCGGATCGGTGATGGGTGGCAAGCGGGTAAGTCAAAGGATGAGGGATGAGGGATGAGGGATGAGTCAGAAAAAGACAATGAACGTCCCCTCTGACTCATCCTTCATCCTTCCGCCTTCATCCTTTTCTTCAAAGGCGCCCTCATCCGGCCTGCGGCCACCTTCTCCCAGGGGGAGAAGGATTTGAGTCCGCTCACCGCAGTTCCGTCAAGATCTTCACCGCTCGCAGCGACCACTCGTTAACTTTCAGGCCGTGTTCCAGCGTATGGGCGTCGGGAGTCCAGGTCGGTTTGCGGACGAACGTGCTCGATTCGGGGATGATCCCCCGGCTCGCCAGCAGCTTCTTTTCGAGCGTGTGCAGCAGTTCCATGTTCTGCAGCGCGAACACCGTTTGCGGCAGCACGTACTGAAACAGATTCATCGCATTTTCGAAGTCGCCCGCTTTGCCGAGCGTCCAGACTTTTTGCAAGACGTCGGCGTACCCGAGAACCGGCATCAGGCCGCAGATGCCGCTGGGAATCAGGTCGAGCAGATACATGCCCCCCCACCCTTCGAGCACGCCGATGCGGTCGCCGGTCGCCTGGCGAATCGATTCCACCTTCACCGACATCAACGGCTCTTCGAGCTTGAGATAGCGGAAATTCGGACATTCATCGGCGAGTTGACGCGCGAAGTCGCCGCCGACGGTCGGTCCCCCGGGATTGAAATCCTGAATCAGCACCGGCAGCGTCGTCGCCCGGCAGATCTGCTTTGCATAATCGAGCTGATCGGGTTGCGTCAGCGCGAACTGCCTCGGCATGGCGAACGAAATGAGATCGGCCCCCATGTCGGTGTGCATTTGCGCGAGCGCCGCGGCGTTTTTCGCCGACGGATGATTGGACTGCGCGACGACCGCAATGTTCCCGTTAGCGGCTTTGATCGCCGTCTCGATGACTTGCTTCCGCTCGGATTCGAGCATCTTGTAAAACTCGCTGCCGAACGCCGGCAGACAACAGGCCGACAGCCCGCACTTGGCGGCGAATTCGATGCTCGACGCGAGGGCGTCGAAGTCGATCGATTCATCTTCCCGAAACGGAGTAGGAATAATCGGCACAACGCCGGAGAGTTTTTTTTCGGTGGCCATTCCCTGTTCCTGTTTATTGTATTAATGTCGAATGTCGAATCAAATCCGAATGACCAAATGACGAATGGCCGCTTTGAACGTCATCCTGTAATACTAATGGTCAGAATTTGCGCACGGCGCATAAAATGTTTGATGCCGAAAGCGCTAAGATCAGTTAAATTCGCGAGTTGCGAGCATGCTCACTTTCGGTCTGTCACTTCACACCGATTCGTGATTTTAACCTGCGTCCGTCTACGAAAATCTGCGGACCCTGCCCGACGTCTGCCGCTAGTGAAAGGCAGGTTTCACGCAAAGGCGCGAAGGCGCAAAGAAATCCACAACTATTCCCTCGTCAAGTCGAACTCTTCACTTTGCGCCTTCGCGCCTTTGCGTGACAAGTCTCTTCTGGTTTCGTCTGTAAAAATTTTGGGGGGCGGGCAAAGCTCGCGCCATGTTTCAATTATCGTTCGTTAATTTGGTCATTCGGGGTTCGTCATTGATTCGACATTCGGATTTCGACATTCGTCATTTGCAAAGCTAGTTTTCCTCTGGCTCTGGACTCTCGTCCCTCGACCCTTCACTCTTCTCAAACATCACGATGTGCTGCCGCGGCAGGATGTTGATGGTTTCGCGGTACTCGAGACCGAATTCCGGTTGCTCGGCTTCAAGTTTGACTTGGTCGACCGACATTTTATGGACGAGTTTAATCGGGACGGTCGGATCTTCGAGCCGGTATTCGACGAAGGCGACCCCCCCGCCCGGTTTGAGGGCTTTCGAGATTTCGAGCAGCATTTCGTAGGGGAATTCGAACTCGTGATACACGTCGACCATAATCGCCAGGTCGATCGATTCCGGTTCGAGCTTCGGCGATTTTTTCGTTCCTTTGACCAGCTTCACATTCTTGATGCCGAATTGCTTGAGCTTTCGCTTGAGCAGATCGAGCATTTTCTGCTGCACGTCCACCGCGATGATCTGCCCCTCGGGGCCGACGCGCTCGGCCATCAGCAAGGTGATCACGCCGCTGCCGGCACCGATGTCGGCGACGATTTGCCCCGGTTGCAGGTCGAGGGCTTTCATCAGCAGCGTGAGTCGCTCTTCCTCTTCACGTTCGGTCCGCTCGAGCCAGGCGGCTCCCTCGTAGCCCATCACGTGGGCGATTTCGCGGCCCATGTAGAACTTGCCGATGCCGTTCGGGTCGTGAATTTTGCTGCGTGTATACTGCGGTTTGACGGAGGTTTCGGGCTCATTCTCTTCGATGACTTCTTCCGCGTCTTCGACGGCTTCTTCAGCCGATGCCAAGACAGCGACGTCGGGAATATCCGCGGCGACGGCGTCATCGGCTTCATCGAGTGAAATCGTGGTCTGTTCATCGATCGATACGTCGGGCGATTCCTCAAATTCGGGAACGGTCTCGACATCGCCGGACGGTTCTTCCGATAGGAACGGATCTTTTGTCGCCGGCATGGCGCCGAGATTCGCTCTGATGTCACCGGCCGCCGCGTCTGACGCGGAATCGGCAGCGGCGGCATGGGGGACCGGCGCGTCGATGGCCGCCGGTTCGCGGCCACAACCGGTTAACACGGCGAGCAACGTCAGCAACAAATATAATTGCGGTCGGACATTCATCGCGGGCTCCTCGAAATTCTTATCGCACGCCGCGCACAGTTCGCGTTACGTCACTTTGTTTCCGCCGGCGTCGCGCCCGTGCTGCTGCATGATCTCGCGCCACTCGGCGTCCGATAATTCGGTCGCTTCGTCGACGAGCATCACGGGGATGCCGTCGCGGATGTCGTATCTCATCCGCGTCGCCGGATCGGTCGAAACGAGCGCATCGCCGTGCTGCACCAACGCCGCTTTCGATTTCGGGCAGACGAGAATGCTTTCGAGCAAAGGCGTGTTAAATTGCGGGGTCGTCATGATATCTCGCATTGCATTTTTGTAACATTGTATCCGGCTGCCGTACGACGAATGTGCCATTGAGCGTACCCCAACCCCTTGCGAGTTGAACAGCCTAAAATCCTCGCGCTTGGCGGATATCGTCGAAATCCCGCAGCCGGTATCCGATGTCGACGTAATCGAGCACCCGGCATAAGGCCCGCACCGCGACACCCATGCCATCGGGGCCGCTGAATCCGCCGAATTGCCCTCCCCCTTTGAGGTGCGGCTCGGCTTCGAGGAATACGCCCGGTGCACCGAGCTTTTTCATCTGTTTTTCGATCCGGGGAATGTGCGCCCGCAGTTCGCGGAGGAAGAGCTCGTGTCCCGCGTCGCCCACGTCGGCGGGGACGAAGTTTTTGAGACGTTCTTCATCGACCACGCCGGTCCATTCGAGAGTTTTGTCGATCGTGTAATCCTTGATGTGTACCCAGCCGACGTATTTCACGCACGCCTTGAATTCCTCCAGCACCTGCAGGCGGTTTTTGTTCTGAGCGGCGACGTTGCCGCCGTCGTACACGAGTACCAGATTCGGATGATTCACTTTCTTCGCCAGTTCGGCGAGCAGCGGACCGGTCTCGCCGACAAGATTCGGCTCGATTTCCAGTCCGTACACGATCCCCGCGGCGGCGCATTTCTCGGTGATCTTGCCGATCTGCTCGACCGCCTGCGCGATGTACGGCTGCGGTTTTTCTCCTTTGGGATGATAAAACGAAAACCCGCGGACGAGTTTCGTTTCGAGGGCGACCGCCTGCGAAATCGTCTGGGCGACGTCGTTGTCTCGATACTTTTTGAAGGGGACGAACTTGTTGTGCGAACCGTCGTCGCTGTCCTTGAGTTTCACCTTGCCGATGCGTGAACCGATGCTCGTGACCGACATGCCGTATTCGGCGTGCCGTTTTTTAAGGGCGTTGGTGTCGGCTTTGTTCAGGTCGACGACGTGTTGCACCTTCCCTTCGCCGGTGATATCGAGAAAGCGAGGACTGTAATACCGCAATCCGAGGGCGGACATCGCCGCCATCTGTTCGACGACCGATTTGGTGTTGGCGGCTTCGTCGGCAAACGCACTCAAGATGATTTCAGGACGATCGGCCATGGGAACCTTTCCAGCGGGTGATTCGGGATGTTTGATGCGGTGCATTCTTGACCGATGGGGGGGAAGTTTCAAGTTCGCAGGCGAATTTCGTTCGCCAGTCGCTTGAGAATCGGCTAGCGCTCCGCGTTGCGTCGCGGCTAACCGCTGGAATGGCTTTTTCTGGCCCTGGCCCTGGACTCTCGACCCTCGACCCTTTCGACATTAGCCCCGAATTGATTTTCCCCGCTCTATCGGCTTAAATGAGCCTATGAACGCACAACCCCCTTCGCACCGTCTCCGTGCCGGCATGGTCGGCATCGGCATGATTTTTGACGAAACCTATCGACCCTTTTTCGAACGCGCCCACGCCGAGGGAGTGTACGACCGCCGGTTCGGCGACGTCGCCGTCGAACTTTCGGCGGTCGCCTCGCGGACCGGAAAGCGGGCCGATGCGTATCTCAAATCGGCCGGAAATCGCATCGGCCCCTGCCAGAATTTTCACGGCAATCATTCCGTCGCGGAGATGCTCAAAGCCGGCATCGACTTCGGCTGCGTCGCCACCCCCGACGACCGCCATTTCGAGGCCAGCCAGGCGATTCTCTCGGCCGGGGCGCACCTGCTCGTCGAAAAGCCGTCGGTGTTGACGCTCTCGGAACTCGATCAACTCGTCGAACTCGCGAACGAAAAAAATGTGCTCGCGAAGGTCGTGTATCACAAACTGCTCGATCCCGATCACAAGAAAATGCGCACGCTCGTCGTCGACGACGTGTTGCAGCACGTCAACAACGGTTATTGCAGCCTGCTCGAACCGAAATCGATCTCGGGGAGCCAGTTCGCCGAGTGGATCAAAGGCCGAAACCCCGGCACGTACGTCGCCGTCCATTACATTAAATTGATCGATTTCTCGTTCGGCGGACAGTTGAAGACCATCACGGCGACGGGCCAGCGCGGCATCGTCGGACCGGCATCCGGCAACACGTGGGACAGCACGCAGTTGCGGATGATTTACGAATACCCGAGCGGACGCGAAGCGGCGTTCGACATTCATACGTCGTGGGTCACCCCCGACAACTTCCCCGGCTACGTCGAGCAAGAAGTGCAATTCCGCTTCGACAACGGCCTATGGAACGGCCACTCCCGCAAGCGGGGGGTCGAATGCACCGTCGAAGGACGCACCCCTTTCACATTGAAAAACTCGATGAACAACCACTACAACGGCTCATTCTGCGAACCGTGGGGCGAACGTTCGCAACGGGGTTACGGCATCGAAGTCCTCGAACGCTTCGCCCGCGAAGTCACCTATGTCGAATACGCCGGGTCGAAAGAAGACCGCGCGAATCGGCTCGCGGAGATGCGCAAGCTCAATTACAACGATCTCGCCGCCGACCGGCAAACCGTCGCCGCCGTGCAGGCGCTCGAAGCGATTCTCGCCCGCGCCGCCGAGGGCGAACCCGATTGCGTGGTCCGCGTCAACGACAAGTCAGGCGGCCTGGTGTTATACCGCCCGGGTTCAATCGACCCCGAAGTGTTGTATAGCGGCAAAGTGTGAAACAAGGGATGAGGGATGAGTCAGAAGAAAGCATGCGCGATGTAGTTCTTTTCTGACTCATCCCTCATCCCTCATCCCTCATCCTTCCGAACGAACCAACAAATTTGAGATGACAGAGCAAGCTCCCAGCAACCATAGAAAGCCGTCCGATGCCTCACCCGATTCAGTTCTTCGGAGAAGATCAGTCCAACGAAATTCGTGCCGCGATTGCTCAAGGTGAACCTTCGGCCTTGCGCACGTTCACTCCCAGTCTGGCGGTTCTCGACAAGTCCGCCGGAGTCTTTCACTGGACTCCCGAAGGGCGACGCCTCTACGACTACAGCTCGGGCGTGCTCGTCGCCAATCTGGGCCATAATCCGAAACGCTGGATGCAGAATTTCGTCAAATATATGGGCTGGAATCTCGACGAAATCGCCGGCCCGCCGGGCAAGACGGGCGAATACATCGAAGCCGTCTCGATGACGGCGTACAACGCCATCACGCCGATCGAAGCCGAGGCGGTGAAGCGTCTGCTCAAGAACGTGCAATCGTCGAAGGGAGGCGATCGGCTCGACATGGTGATGTGGGCCGCATCGGGTTCCGAAGCGGTGCAAAAAGCGCTTTGGGCCTGCCTGCATCGCAACGAAAAACGCGACATGATTCTCGCCACCCGTTACGGATTTCACGGCAAAAAGGGCCTCGCCGGCGCCGTCACCGGTTCCGAAACCGACCACGACCGCGATCCCCGCGTGAAGTTCATCAGTTTCCCGATGACCGAAATCGACGATCTCTCAAAAGCGAACGACAAGATCGATCTCGCAAAATACCAAAACGAACTCGAAGAGCTGTGGAAGCATCACGGCGACAAGATCAACTGCCTGATCACCGAACCGTATCTCGGCGGCGGCGGCAGTTATCATCCCCCCGCCGCGTACCTGCAATTGTTGCAGCGGTTCTGCCGCGATCACAACGTCATGTTCATTCTCGATGAAGTGCAGGCGAACTTCGGCCGCACCGGGAAGATGTACGCCTTCGAAGCGTACGGCATCGAACCCGACTTCGTCACGCTCGGCAAGGGCCTCGGCAACGGCGTCCCCGTCGCCGCCGTCGTCGGCCGCAGCGACATCATGGCGAGCCTGAAATACGGCGAAGCCTCGGACACGTGGAGTGCGAATCCCCTCTCGTGCGCCGCGGTGCTGGCGACGCTCGACGAATTCGAATCGACCGACGTCATCAAACGGTCGCAGGAGATGTCCCCAGTCTTCGCCGAGGGTTTGATGAAACTCAAGACGCTGCCGCTGATCACGAAGGTCCGCGGCGAGGGGATGGTCTTCGGCATCGAATGCGCGGCGGTCGGCGACCTCACGGCGAACCAGGTCGCCAATAAGATCGTCGAGACCTGCTACCTGGGCCTCCCCGCGGGAGACGGCATCCACCTCCTGGGCCCGTTAGCGGGCACGGTGATCCGCATCAGCCCCCCGATGACAATCACCCCGCCGCAGGCGAAGAAGTCGCTGGAGTTGTTGTACTCGCTGATTGAGAAGCTGGCGGAAAGGCTGTGCGGTGCGGAGGTGTGACCCATTGCCCTCTGGTCAATGACCGGCAAGCACCGTCTCCAATGCTTCTGTCGCTTCTTCTTCGGACTTTCCGAGTGCCTGTAGAAGCGATCTGTAATTGTTCATCGCGCGTTGAAACGCCGGATGTTCGAATCCAGTCTGGTGCTTGAATATTTTAAATATCTCAAGGGCACGTTTCAGTTGGGGTTCGGCTTCCTCATGACGCGACATATCCTCCAACAGAATCGCTAAATTGTTCAGATCGACGGCAACATCCGGATGCTGCGGCCCTAAACAGTCTTCGTCAATCTTAAGTGCTCGCCGCAAGAGCGGTTCTGCTTCTGACAATCGATTCGTCTTATTCAGCAGCGTTGCTAAGTTGCTCAAATCTCGTGCAACATTTGGATGATTCGTGCCGAAAAAATGCGTGTCGATTTCCAAAACATTGCGCATTAGGGTTTCTGATTCCGCGAGCCGGTTCGTGTTTTCCAGGAGATTTGCCAAATTATTCATACTTGTGGACGTGCGGGGGTGTCTCGGCCCGACAACGGCTTCGTCGATTTCCAAGGCTTTCCTCATGTAAAGTTCGGCTTCATCTTTGCGATTAGTCTCTTTTAGAATCATCGCTAAGTTATTGAGGCAATGTGACGCGAGCCAACTTGCGGAGGTAGGCGTGCGCGATAAGATTTCGAGTTCGCGCCTCAACAGAGCCTCTGCTTCAGGCAATCGGTTAGTCAATAAGAGAATTCTTGCCAGGTTGTCGAGACGAGTTGCAATGCGCGGATCGTCCGGCTCAAGATTTTTTTCGTCGATCGCCAGAGCCTGACGCGCGAGTGATTCCGCCTCGTTCAGACGACCGATCGAAGCCAAAAGATGGCCAAGGTTGCCTAGTGCAGAAGCCGTTCGAGAGTCGTCGGAACCATACGATGTTTCGGCCCATCGCCGGGCGCGTTCAAGTTGCTTAAGCCCGCGGTCGTACTGATTGGTATGTTCAAACAGCCGGGCCAATTCAAACGACCAATTTATCGAATGGGGCAATAAGTCCAGTGATGGTTCTTCACCGACTTCTCTTAAACGCTGTTCTAATTCTGCAATTCGAAACCGTTTTTCTTCAAAGGGCAATGCATCAATCATTTCGTAGCCGGGAAACGGTTCTGCGATTGCGTCGCTGACATGTGCACGTTCCGCAACGAATTCAAACTGATGGCTGCGATACCGCCAGAAATCTTGAGCGTGGGTGGCAATTAACGCGGCCGCATAATCGGCGATCCAGAACACGACGGGACATGCAAACGATTCCCACAACTCCCGCGAACTGTTCAAGGACTTGAGCGCGGGATATGTCGTTGCCCGAAATGGCAGGCTCGCCTCGAGGTCGAGAACGAAAATCGCCGCTGGTCGCGCTGCGGGACGGTTGTTTTTCGCCAGCGCGTACACATCTGAAGTGTCGGTTGGCAGTTCCAAGAGAAAGACATCAGCGAATTCGGCTTGCAAGGCTTCGATCAACTCGTTACGCAGATGCCGATCGTTACAGACGGCGAAGCTGAGCGAAAAAGTGTGCTGCGAAGCCGTCAACATCCTCCGTAATGCGGCGAAATCGCCCACTTGACGAGTGGATTCGTGCTGAACTACTGCCGTGGGCCTCTTCTTTTTCCGCCGCGCTTGGCTCATGATTCCGCCTCGGAGGACTTGCTTGCGGGATTTTCCAGGCCACCCAATGCAGGATTAACGCCGTACCACTCGTCGTCGTTGTTATAGACAAGAATAGCGCGGCTATCGAGAAGTTCGCGAAACGCCGTTTCGTTTTCGCTCGTGCGCACCACCTGACCCGTCCGGCGAACTTCTTCAATAACCGGCCAATGGTCAATACGCAACATGCGGCGATAACTGCGCATCGATTCGATGCGGCAACGATTGACTCCGGCGCGTCCTATGGGCAAGTCATCCGTGATAATCGCTTCGCGAATCATCGACATGAGTTCGGTTGGCTGACCGCCGGTTAACTTAATCAGGTCATCGCGTATTCTATCGCTTTCAAAGAGATCGTTGGGACCGACTCCGATTTCTTTCAATCTCGCGTCAATTACTGCTCGAAATCGTTCGATGCCTGCCTTATAAGGCGTCGATTTTGGCGGCTTATGGAAAATCTTCGTCATCGGAACGACGGGCAGGTGTCCGCCGTATAGCTGCTTAATCTTTGATTCATGATGCGAATATGCCAATTCGAGCGGCAGCGTGTATATCAGATGGCATTTGAACGCCGTGAGTTGGGCTGAACGGTGCACGAAGAGATATTCTGAAGTCGTGCATCCAGCCGAATCGTGGGGCCGAACGATCATCTTGTCGAGATCGTCGACGATAATCACGAGGCCTCGGTAACCCTTCTTTTCCAGCCCGAGAATTGATTGGCCGATCACATCATTTGCTGCGGCCAGCCAATTGTCCGTATCGGGTTCCAAAGCCTTCCGAATCCGGTCGCGAGCTTCGGGGCTGCTCTTTATGGAAGCGGTTAGCTTCGTCAGCCCGAGATTCAGTTCCGTGGCATCGAATGAAATGGCTTCGCCCAACAGTCGTTTGAGCGACGAAAATCGGTCGGCAAAATGAGCCGGTTTCAATTCGATTTTCACTCTTTCGCGAAGCTGATGAGCCAGTTGGCGGACGATGGCGATCAGCACATCGGGAAAATCGACGTCGTTTCGATCGAGTTCGTCATCGGCTTGGACGGGAACGACAAAATAGCTCGGTTCTTCGTCGTTGTGGCGTTCCAACTCGGTCCGCAATCGCCATAATTCCGTCGACTTTCCACTCCCACGGTGTCCGGTGAGAACCTGACACGTCGCACCCTGATTCAGGCGGATTTTTTCGGACATTCTGTGAACGATGTTGGTGTGTCCGCGCACGGCATCGAGATCGACGTAAAGATCTTGCTGGCCGGGACGGAGAGGCGCCGGATCAAACACTCGATAGATTTTTCGGGCGAGATCGTCGCTCATACAGTGCCAGTCCGAGGTTTAATCAAGGTTGAAGACAGACTGATCGTACGTCTGCCAAGTTTTTCCGTCAACACGCATTTCATCGTCCTGTCTCAAAGCACGGCCATTTCCAAATTATACTCTCTCCCCCCACTTTGCCATTGACCTTGAACCGACTTTGACACAGAATTCGCCATTCTTCTGGATGGACCCCCCTTGCTGACTGTCTCTCGATAGGCACCGGACGCTGGAAATGACCGAACCCGATCGCCTGGAATTGGCCAGGATTGAAAAGCTCGAGAAAATTATCGCCCTGGGGGTCGATCCCTGGGGGGAGCGGTTTGATTTTCATATCGCCATCGAAAAAGCCCGCGAACTGGCGCCGCCCGAATACGGAACCGACGGGCCCGACGTCCGCGTCGCCGGGCGGATTATGCTCCGCAACGATCGCGGCAAACTGAAGTTCATGCACATTCAGGACATGACCGGCCGCGTGCAGATCATGATGTCGAAGGCCGACGTCAGCGAAGAACAGTGGGCTCTGATCGAAAACTGGGATCTGGGCGACCTCGTCGGCATCGACGGTCCGGTCCGCCGCACGCGGACCGGCGAGATCACCGTGTTCGTCAAGCAGGCAAAAATTCTCTGTAAGTCTCTGGCTCAGCCGCCGGAAAAATATCACGGGGCCAAAGAAGTCGAAATGCTGCTACGGCAGCGGTATCTCGATCTGATCTACAATCCGCACGTGCTGCAGCGGATGATCAAGCGGACGAAAATTATCGATTCGATCCGCCAGACGCTGCGCGGCCAGAACTTCGTCGAGGTCGAAACCCCCGTGCTGCACGCCATCGCTGGCGGTGCCGCCGCGCGGCCGTTTATCACGAATCACAATGCGCTCGGCATTCCGCTGTTTTTGCGGATCGCCCTCGAACTGCACTTGAAGCGGCTCATGGTCGGCGGGATCGAGCGGGTGTACGAGATGAGCCGCGTTTTTCGCAACGAGGGAGTCGACGCGACGCATAACCCCGAATTTACGATGATCGAACTCTACCAGGCGTACGGCAACTACGAGACGATGATGGACCTCACCGAGGCGATGATCTCGCAGGCGAGCCTGGTGGCGAACGGCGGCACCGTGGTGCAATGGGGTGAGAAGCAGATCGATTTCACTCCCCCCTTCCCTCGCCGCAAGTACGCGGAATTGTTCCACGAAAACGCCGGTTGCGATCCGACCGACGTCGAAGCGGTGAAGGCGATGGCCCGCCAGCATAATCTGCCGACCGAGAATGTGCATCCCGACGTCCTGGCGAACGAAGTCTTCGAACTGCTGGTCGAAGACAAACTGACCGGGCCGATTTTCGTGATCGATTACCCGGCGTCGATTTGTCCGCTGACGAAACGCAAGGCGGGTCATCCGCACGTCGCCGAGCGGTTCGAGTTGTTCGTCCAGGGGATGGAACTGGCGAATGCGTATACCGAGCTGAACGACCCGCTACTGCAAGAGGAACTCTTCCGCACGCAGTTGGCGGGGCTTCCCGAAGAAGATTCGATGGCCAAGATGGACCACGATTTCATCCGCGCGCTCAAAGTCGGCATGCCTCCCGCCGGAGGATTGGGCATCGGCATCGACCGGCTGGTGATGCTGCTCACCGACACGCGATCGATTCGAGACGTGATTTTCTTCCCGCTGTTGAAACCCGAGCACGAACAATCGGCCGAGCAGCAAGAGGCTGCCGGCGAAGGACCATAACGGTTCCGGACCCACAAAAAACCAAGGGATTGGTCGATGTATAAACTACTGCTTTGCGTGCGATACGTACGGACGCGTTACATTGCTCTGGCCAGCATCATCAGCGTGATGCTCGGCGTGGCGACGATGATCGTCGTCAACAGCGTGATGGCCGGCTTCAGCTACGAAATGCGCGATCGCCTCAAGGGGATTCTCTCCGACGTCGTCATCGAAACCGGCACACTCAACGGCGAATGGAACCCCGAAGAATACAAAGCTCGCGTCCGTGCCGCGGTCGGCGACAAGATCGCGGGGATGACGGCGACCGTCGAAGTGTACGGTATGCTGAGCTTCCCGTACGCGGGACAGTACATCACCAAGCCGATCACGCTGATCGGCATCGACCCCGATGAAAAAGCGACCGTCTCGCCGTTGTCGGATTATCTCGTGCTGAATAGGGGAAATCTCAACGGCTGGGAACTTCCGCCAGAAGCGCGGGAACATCGCAAGATGACCGCCGAATTAAATCGCTGGCGGAATGAAAACATCATTGAGGACCGTTACGAAGACCCGCACCATCATCACGATGCAGTTCAACAGGCCGGGCACGAAAACTCGAAGGTGGTGCCCTCGTTTGAAGATCCCAATACGGCCCCCCGCTTCGAAGATCCAAGCGACCCGACGGCGAACGAATTTCCCAACGTTGAAGCGAACGGCGAATCCCCGGTGCAGAATCGAGGCGCGGCCGTGAGTTCGAACGCGACGAGTGATGCGAGAGAGCACCCCTTCGACATGGGAAGCGCCGATCAGACGCCCGTCGATCCGGAATTGCCGATGGAAGCCAAACTTTTTATCGGCCTGCAGCTCATCAGTTTTTCGTACGAAAATCAGGAAACCGGTAAAGTCGAAGTCGCGATGATGGCCAGGCCGGGGGACGACGTCAAGATCAGCACGGTCAACAGTGCCACGCCGCCCACGCCGACGCATTTTGTGGCCACCATCGTCGATACGTTCGAAAGCGGGATGAGCGAATACGATTCGAACCTGGTCTTCTGCAACCTCGAACACTTGCAGAAAATCCGCGGCATGATCGACCCGCAGACCGGCGAAAAAGCATTTACGTCGATTCAGATTAAACTCAAGGATTACAACGACGCCGACGCCGTGGTCGAACGGTTGAAAGCCGAGTTTCAGCCGGGGCTGTTCTCGGTGAAGACGTGGGAACAAAAGCAAGGGCCGTTGCTGGCGGCGGTCGACGTCGAATCGGCGATTCTCAACGTGCTGTTGTTCCTGATCATCGCGGTCGCGGGCTTCGGCATTCTCGCCATCTTCTACATGATCGTCGTCGAGAAGACCCGCGACATCGGCATTCTCAAAGCGCTCGGCGCAAGCTCCAGCGGCATCATGACGATCTTTCTGTCGTACGGACTGGCGCTGGGAGCCGTCGGCGGCGGAGTGGGCGTTCTCGTCGGCCTGTTGTTCGTCAAATACATCAATCAAATCGAAGCGTTTATTTCGATGATCATCGGCCGCAAGGTGTTCGACGATCGCATCTATTATTTCCCGTCTATTCCGACGTCGGTGAATCCGTGGATGGTGGTTTCGGTCGCCGCCGGCGCGATCGTGATCGCCATTCTCGCCAGCATTTTGCCCGCCCGCCGCGCGGCGAGCCTGCACCCGGTGAACGCGCTGCGGTATGAGTAGTAAGCCCGTCTCACACAACAATCAAATGAAGTTGCTTTACATAGGTATTCCGGCCCAAAGGGCCAGCAATTTACCCAGCCAGGGCCGAAGGCCCTGGGGCCGGTTTCACCAGGATTTTATGAGGCCTGAAGGGCCGGCGGTTCAACACCGTGCGATTTTGATCTGTTGGCCCGTTGGGCCGAAAAGAAATATTATGAGATCGTTCACCAGGCCCTGCGGGTCTGGCTATGAGAACTGCCGGCCCTTTGGGCCGGAAAACAACACACGATAAGCCGGTTTTCAAATCAGCTCCGTCGACCATGAAAGTTCGAGTCGATTACCAAATCGATCGGTCTGAAGAAGGGTAAACCGAAAATGTCCGATATGCATGTGACGGCGACGGCGGTCGAGAAGACGTACCAGAAGGCGGAACACAAAGTCCAGGTGCTTCGCGGCGCCGATTTGCAGGTCCGGCGGGGGGAATTCGTCTCCATCGTCGGGCAGTCGGGCTCGGGAAAAAGCACGCTGTTGCATCTGATGGGTTTGCTCGATTCCCCCGATTGCGGCGAAATTCTGCTCGAAAATCAGCGGATCGACGATCTGCCGGCCAATGCCCGCGACGCCCTGCGAAACCGCGTGTTCGGTTTCATCTTTCAGTTCTATCATCTGCTCCCTGAACTGAATCTGCTCGAGAACGTCCTCTCGCCGCTGATGATTCGCGAATCGCTGTGGGATTACTGGAAGCAGCGCAAGGAATACCGCAAGCGGGCCGAGCAGTTGATCGACCGCGTCGGTTTGTCACATCGCTTGACGCACCGCCCGTCGGAACTTTCGGGAGGCGAGATGCAACGCGCGGCGATCGCCCGCGCGCTGGTCGGTAAGCCCGAAGTGCTGCTCGCCGACGAGCCGACCGGGAACCTCGACGCCGACACGGGTCAGTCGATCATCGATTTGTTGTGCGACTTGAACCGCCAGGAGGGGCTGACTATCATCATGGTGACGCACGATGACGAGATCGCCCGCCAGGGGCACCGACAGATCCGTCTGGTGGAAGGACGGACCGAAGCGCTGGCCCCCGCCGCGTAGCGGCGGGAATGACTAATGCCTAATGCCTAATGAAATCCCAATGACCCAATGAAATACGTGGCGTGCCCTTTGGTCATTGGGATTTTGGTCATTCCTTAGTCATTAGGATTTAGGCCTTAGTCATTCTCCACCTCTCACTCTGCGGATAACCTCAAGAGACCCACTCCCGACCTTCAACCACGGTGAAACTCCATGTCCTCCACGGTCTACATCAGCGGTCAGTTAGTTCCTCTTGCCGAGGCGAAAATCAGCGTGTTCGATCACGGCTTGCTCTACGGCGACGGCGTGTTCGAAGGGATTCGCGTCTACGATGCGAAGGTCTTTCTGCTCGGGGACCACATCCGCCGGCTGTACGAAAGCGCCCGCGCGATTTTTCTCGAAATCCCGCTCACAGTGCAAGAGATGTTCGACGCCGTTGAAGAAACGGTCGCCGCCAACACCATCGGCGACGGTTACGTCCGGCTGGTCGTCACGCGCGGGGCGGGAACGCTGGGGCTCGACATCCGCAAGACGAGCCATCCGCAGGTGATCATCATCGCCGATACGATCACGCTCTATCCCCGCGAGATTTACGAGCAGGGAATGAAGCTGATCACCGCGAGTACGATCCGCAATCATCCCGGCGCCGTCAACCCACGGATCAAATCGCTGAATTATCTCAATAACATTCTGGCGAAGATCGAAGGGACCAACGCCGGCTGCGTCGAAGCGTTAATGCTCAATCATAAGGGGGAAGTCGCCGAGTGCACGGGGGACAATATTTTCGTCATCAAAGACGAGATCATTATGACGCCGCCGACCGATGCGGGAATTCTCGAAGGGATCACCCGCAACGCCGTGATGCGGCTCGCCGATGATGCGGGCTACGCCGTCCTCGAACAACCGATGACCCGCCACGACATCTACACCGCCGATGAATGTTTCTTGACGGGAACGGCGGCGGAGGTCATCCCCGTCGTCAGCCTCGACGGGCGGCCGATCGGCGCGGGAACGCCAGGGCCGATCACGCGGGATTTGCTGGATCTCTTTCAGACGCTCAAGGAGCAAGGGGGATTCAGCGACGAGGACGAGTAACACGTGAAACTCGTCACCACACAGGCGCAAAAGTGACATTCCCGACGCGAAATCGACACTTCGCAGCGCGAAATCGACACTTCGCAGCGCGAAATCGACACTTTGCAACACGAAATCGACACAAGAGCGAGCATTCGTCCTGTTTCGGACCCGTACATCGAGGTGGCATCATGAGACAGCTTGGATGGGGTTTGGCCGCGTTGTGGTTTGTCGTTTTCGCGTCCGCCGATGCACACGCCGCGGGCGATTACTATCACGTCGTCTATCCCCCCTCGTCGCATGAGGGGGAGTTGCCGATGGGGGTCACATACACGTTGTGGCTGCCCGACGACGTCGAATCGATTCGCGGCATCATCGTCCATCAACACGGTTGCGGCGTCGGTGCTTGTCAGGGAGGCGAAACCGCCGCCTACGATTTGCACTGGCAGACGCTCGCGAAGAAATGGGACTGCGCTTTACTCGGTCCGTCGTATCGCCAGAACGCCGATCAAAATTGCCGGCTGTGGTGCGATCCGCGCAACGGGTCCGATAAGACGTTTCTGCGGGCGCTCGAAGAATTCTCGGAGACGACCGGACATCCCGAATTGAACGACGTCCCCTGGTGCTTATGGGGACATTCCGGCGGCGGCTTCTGGGCGAGCCTGATGCAGACGCTGCATCCCGAACGCATCGTGGCGATCTGGTTCCGTTCGGGGACCGCGTACGAAGTCTGGGAACGCGAAGAAATTCCCAAGCCAACGATTCCCGACGAAGCGTATCGCATCCCCATGATGATGAACCCGGGAATCATCGAACGCGAAAAAGTCGTCTCCGCATGGACCGGCGCGACGGCGATGTTCGCCGCCTATCGGGCGAAAGGGGCGCCGGTCGGCCTTGCTCCCGATCCGCGAACGAGCCACGAATGCGGCGATGCACGGTATCTGGCGATTCCCTTTTTCGACGTTTGTCTCGCCATGCGGCTTCCCAACGCCGGCAGTTCCGATCAGATGCTCAAACCGGTCGACGAGAGCGACGTCTGGCTCGCCGAGCCGCTGAGCGAGACGGCCGTTCCCGCCGCAAAATATACGGGCAAACCCGAAGAGGCCGTCTGGCTCCCCAACGAGCCGTTCGCCAAAGCGTGGATGGAATACGTCAAGGTCGGTGCGACCAGCGACGAGACTTCCCCGCCGGCGCCGTTCGATGTGACGGCAACGGCACTCCCCGGAGGAGGTGTCGCCATCGAATGGGATTGCGAAGCCGATTTCGAGAGCGGTCTCCTCGCGTTCGAAATTCATCGCGACGGCAAGAAGGTGCAGCAATATCCCGCCGAGCCGCGCGGCCGTTACGGCCGGCCGCTGTTTCAAGGAATGTCGTATCACGACACCCCCGATCGCCCTTTGCTGCCGATGCGGTTTGTCGATGCTGAGGCGAAGGCCGGTGAGAGTCACAAATACGAAGTCATCGCGATCAACAGCGTGGGGTTGAAATCGGACCCTGTCGCGGCGAGTTCGCAGGAATCAAAAGGTGTGCTGCGCACCGCCGGGCCGGTCGTCTTCAGCGAACAATTGCTGCGCGACGGCTACAGTTACGCCTACGGCATCGCCGCGGCCGATCTCGATCACGACGGCGATCTCGATCTCACGAGTTCCGACACCGTCGTCGGCCTCCTGATGTGGTTCGAAAACGACGGCGACGCGAATTACACGCAACATTCGATTCAAGAAAACGAAGAAGGCTGGTTCGAACGGCACAACCTCGGCGACGTTAACGGCGACGGACATATCGATATCGTCGTCGTCAAGAATCTGCACGGGGACGTCGTCTGGTTCGAAAATGACGGCACGCCCGCCGACGACGCGCCGTGGCGGCGGCATGTAATCATCGCTCGCGAACTCCCCGGCGCTTATGACGTCGCCCTCGGAGATTTCGACGCCGACGGCGATCTCGACGTCGCCGCGTCGAGTTGGAGCAAGGGAAATATGTTCGTCTGGTTCGAGAACCCGGGCCGCGACGGACTCGATTCGCCGTGGACGATGCGCGTCGTCGAAGCGGACGTCAAAGAAACACGGACGATCTGCGTCGCCGATTTTAACAACGACGGCAAGCCCGATTTGCTCGGGACGGCGACGCTGTCTCCGCTCCTCGTCTGGTATGAGAATTCCGGAAACCCGACGGAAAACGGCTGGATTAAGCATGTCATCGACGATACGACGCCGCGGCCGATTCACGGGCATCCGGCCGACGTCGATCGCGACGGCAATTTCGACGTCGTGATCGCCTGCGGATTTGCCGGCGGCGAGGGGGAAGGAAATCAAAAGGTCATCTGGTACGAAAACGTCGGCCAACCGGGGACCGGCGGCGAGTGGACGTTGCACGAAATCGGCGAATTACCGTCAGCGTTCGAGGCGATCTCCGCCGACGTCGACGGCGACGGCGATTTCGACGTCGTCGCCACCCGCTGGGGACCGGGCGGCCAGGTCGTGTGGTTCGAGCAGACCGCCGATTTAACGACGCCGTGGCCGAAGCACGATATCAAGACCGGTTGGACGCGCGCGAACCAGGTGATCGCCGCCGATCTGAACGCCGACGGCCTGGTCGATCTCGCCGGCGTCGCCGAACGAGGGTCGAACCAGTTCTTCATCTGGCTGAACAAAGGCCGCGCGGCGGGTAAGTAGCGTCGCCATTCACACTTCCACGATCTCTTCGTCCACGGCGGTTCGTTGCGGCGTGACGTTTTGACCGTCGTCGACGGGAACGGTCGCCGGTTTGTCCCGCCGAGGATAGACCAACGGGCGCGGCGGAAACAGCAGGTGAAAGAAAATCCTCAGCGCCCACCGCGAAACCCCGTCGACCCCTTTGATGTAGCACGACCGGGGAACCTGAAACGTTTCGAGTTTCTGATGCTTGCATTCGTCGGAGTTTTGTCCGACGAGGATGATCCGTTTCCGCCGGCGAATCGCGTCTTCGACCATGCGGAACATCATGTTGAAATAAATCTCACCCCGCGCGTTGGCCTCGTAGTTGAGGCCCAGATAGAGATACTGGTAGCATTCGCCGAAATGGAGGCTGCAGGCGAACGATTGCACGCGGTCGTCCTCGTCGAGGCAGAACATGAACTCGCTGTGGTCCGGGAGGTTCCGCGCAATCTCGCGGAAAAAACCGAGCGGCATGACTTCGAAGATCGTCGACGAACGTTCGACGACGTTGAGGTACAGCCGATGCACGTCGTCGGTCAGCAGCCGTTCGATGGTCTCCGTATCCGACGTCGTAATCAATCTCAGGTTCTGCGCTTCCATCCGGCGGGCGTAACGTCGAATTTCGTGTCGCCGCTTCTTCGAAATGCTCATCAGGTAGTCGCCGTCATTCGACGGCGGGACTTCCAGAATATTGTTATTCAAGCCGGGAGCGAGTTTGTATCCGAGCGACGTCAAGTCGTGCAGGCGCGCCGCCATCGCCGGATCGAATTCCTTGATCACGATGTATTTCGCATGCTCATCGCGCGCCAACTTGTGAAGCTGATCGTCGAGCACCCGCAACACCATTGGCAGGTCGGCGCCGGGGGCGATTCGCAAGTGATTCTGCGCGCCGGAGAAGGGAAAGCCGCAGAACAGCATGCGATACCGCAAGAGAAAAGGGGCGATCTTGTCGAGCAATCCGTTCAGCGCCACGATTAACGGATTGTTAGCCAGCGCGGCGCTCGCGGCGGCAAAAACGCACAACGGCGTGATCGCGACCGGCCGATCGCCGGCATCGCGAATAAGTGCGTAGCGAAAACGGGCCACGTGCGACATCGAGTTTTCGATCGCACGCAACAGCCGAGGATCGGTATAAAGGTCGGCGGCGTTCCGAACGCTGTTCCATCCGTGCAGATCGACTTCATCGATAGAATTCCAGATGACGACGCGATATCCGTAAGTGTCGTGATTCACTTCGTGCCTCCTGTGATCACTCGTGAAATTATCTTGACGTGTCTATGCCGGCCCGTACATCTCCTACTTGATTCTGTACTACGAACGAACAAAATTTGCGCACGGCGCGTAAATTTCTGAAAGGCAAGTTTCACGCAAAGTTATCATGTAGAGTAAAGCAAGAAAGGCCAGT
>JBBECD010000104.1:0-30373 GCA_040881995.1 Planctomycetaceae bacterium | reverse complement strand
ACCGGGGGAATCGACGGTGAATCGTACCCCCGGCGACTCGCCGGGGGCTAAAAGAAAGCGCTTCGCCCGTGTTCTTCGATGATGAAAAGACGCACTGGCGGACAAGCCGCCAGTGGCACACGGAATTCAACTCCGCCGATGTTATTCGTCGTCCGATGAATCTAAAGAATCCGACGACTCCGGCGTCAACGGCGCGAGTTGGCCGTTATTTCCCGTTCCGCTGGCGCGGATGGTGAGAATCTTGGTTCGGAGTTCCTCGACGAGAGCCGGGTTTTCCTTGAGATGCACGCGGGCTTTGTCGCGGCCCTGGCCGAGACGGACTTCGCCGTAGCTCAGCCAACTGCCGCTCTTGTCGATCAATCGTTCCAAAACGGCCAGATCGAGAATGTCGGCTTCGTAGCTGATGCCGCATTCGCTGTACATGTCGAACTCGGCGATACGGAACGGCGGCGCGACCTTGTTTTTCACGACTTTCGCCCGCATCCGCATGCCGATGACGTTGTCCCCCTCTTTGAGCGTGCTGATGCGGCGGACGTCGATGCGGCACGAGCTGTAAAACTTGAGGGCTCGTCCGCCGGGGGTCGTTTCGGGGCTGCCGAACATCACGCCGATTTTTTCGCGAATCTGGTTGATGAAGATCACGACGCTCTTGGATTTCGAGATGGCGCCGGTCAGTTTTCGCAAGGCCTGGCTCATCATCCGCGCCTGCAGGCCGACGTGCGTATCGCCGATTTCGCCGTCGAGTTCCGACTTGGGAACGAGGGCCGCGACCGAGTCGATGACGATCACGTCGACGGCGTTCGATTTGATCAGCATCTCGGCGATCTGCAAACCTTCTTCACCGTACGACGGCTGACTGACGAGCAGTTCTTCGAGGTTGATGCCGATGCGCTTGGCCCACGACGGATCGAGGGCGTGCTCGGCGTCGATGAATGCGGCGATGCCGCCAGACTGTTGGGCGCAGGCGATGGTGTGCAATGCGAGAGTGGTCTTGCCGCTCGATTCGGGGCCGAAGAGTTCGATGATGCGTCCGCGCGGGAGGCCCCGTCCGCCGAGGGCGAGGTCGAGCGACAGAGCACCGGTGGAGATTCCGGGGATGCCCGCGAGGGCGCCCGCGTTGGTCAATTTCATGATCGAGCCTTTGCCGAAGGCTTTTTCGATCTGACCCAGGGCATTCCCGAGCATTTGTTGCGATTCGTCCTGTCCGCGGCTGGAGGGAGCAGCGGCGTTTTTCTTGGCGGAAGTTTTCGTGACGGCCATAGCGGCAATTTCCTTTTTCGCAGACGAATAAACAACGATGTGAAGGGTGACGATGCTCTCGCAATTCGGATTTTATCCGATGGACAACGTTCTTGCGAATACATCAATTTGAACAAATAGATACTTTAACAGGCGTTCAAAAATGTGCAATAGCAAATTGCGAATTTTTTTCACGTTTAGCCGCGACGCGGAGGCTTTCCGCAGCGGAGCGCTTCAATCGCGATTGGCGAAGCGGGAGCTTCGAAGGCCTTGCGTTCCCAAGCAGAGCATGGGAACGAGAAGAATTTTGACGCGCCGCTCAACTTTTTTCTTCCTTCTCCAGCATCATCGTCAAATAACTCCGGCGTTCGGGTTGCGCAAGACCCAGATGCTCGGCGAGTCTTAAGCAGGCGTCGCGGGCGGCGAGGCGTTCGGGCTCGCCGTCGTCGGCGATGGTTTCGACTTCCATGAACGACCCCAAGCCTTCGACGTCGTCGAACGTGACGGTGAAATCGCGGTCCTCCCAATGCAGGCGGTTCGATAGTCGCACTTTGCGAACGACGCCGCGCGGACGGAAGCCGAGGGTCGTCAACAGTTGTGCCATTTGCTCGGAGGCGGCCGGGCCGCGCTCGAAACCGATTTCGATTTCCTGCCGGACTTTCACGTGCGGGTCGACGATCGGCCCTTTGTAGGTCAGGCAGTTTTCATCGCCCACGGTGCGGATGCGAAAGGCTTCGTGCGTTTTCGCAAAGTCGCGTTTCGGGTCGGGATGCATGTAGTAGGTGTCGCAGTGATGTTCGACCTCGCCGCAGGTCGCTGCGAGTTTCGCGAGACGGGCTTTTACCGTGTCGCGGTCGTCGACTTTGAATTTGAGTTCGACTTCGTACGGCATGACATCTCCGCTGATCGTGACAGCATGGTTAATGCGCTGAGAATGTCGAATGTCGAAGCTCGAATGACGAATCAAATCCGAATGACGAATTTCCAAATGACGAACGAGCCGAATTGTTTCGACATTTGGTCATTTGAGCTTCGTCATTGATTCGACATTCGGATTTCGACATTCGATATTATGTCAATCGCCCGACTTGGCGTACGCCTGGCCGAGTTGCGAGAGGTGGTCCCAGGTGTAGAGGCCGGTGGAGTGGCGGTCGGACCAGACGATTTTGACGGCGTAGTTGCCGACGAAATTCATACTCTTGGGATGAATGTCGTCGGGGATGCGCGAGACGTCGAGAATCCGCTTGCCGGTGATTTCATCGATGCACGTCGCACACGGGCAATATTCGCGTACGACCCGAAACGGCAACCGGTCGATTCGCTCGGCGGACCAGACGAGTTCGAGGGTGCGCTGGTCACTCAACGCGCGGATGTTCTGCGGGGGGTCGATCATGGTGATAAGTCCAAATGACGAAATCCGAATGTCGAATCAATGACGAAGCACGAATGTCGAAGCTTCATCCGTTTCGACATTGGGATATTCGTCATTCGGATTTGATTCGTCATTCGAGCTTCGACATTCGTCATTTTTGCTATTCTCTCCACGGGTGGGCGATTTCTTTCCAGTATTTTTCGAAGTTGAAGTGCGGGCTGTTGTCGAAGTCGTGGCATTTGTAACAGACGTCCGCTTTGGCCGTTTCCAAGTCGAGGTGCGTCAGTTTTTTCGCCTCTTCGATGTCGCCTGCTTCGACGAGTTCAATGTGTTTGCTGCCGGGGCCGTGGCAGTTTTCGCATTGCTGGCCCTGCAACAATTTCGAGAGGGTTTTCTCTTCGTCGGTCTGGGCGAAGTCTTCGTTGACGAAGCCCCCTTCGTAGCGGATGTATTCTTTCGGATTCCATCCGGTCGAATGGCAGGCGAGGCATTCGGGATCGTAAATTCTTGTGATGCCGTACTCCGGCTGTCCTTTGCGGGCGTGCGTCAGGCTTTCGGTCGCCTGGGCGTGCCGCGTCGTCAGCCATTTCTCGTACGCCTTCGTGTGGCATTCGCCGCATTTCTCGGCGCCGACGAAACTCGCACCGCTGGGATGCGGCAACGGCGGTTCGATATAGGCGAGCTGCTCGGACTTCAGACGGTCTTGATAAAACCGCATCTGTTCGATCATCTTCATGTTGTCGCCGAACCGGCGATCGAGTTCGACGAGTTCGAATTTGAGTTTCTGTTCGGCGTCGGGATAGAACCCGACCACGCCGGCGTGTTTCCCTTTGTGGCCGACGTCGATAATCGTCGTCTTGCCGACTTTCTGCGGGATGCCGTTCGGGTCTTCGACGCCGCCGGCGGTGACGATCAACTGGAATTCGGGAAATTTCTTGGCGAGGGCTTTCGATTCATCCTGATCGGCGTGCGAGAGCAACACGAGCAAGTCGGGTTCTTGCGCCTTGAGTTCGGTGAGGACCGCCGGCAAGGCGGCTGCGGCATCTTCGGAGGAGATATCACCCCCTGACGATTCGCCGAATACTTCGCGCCGCTGATGAGCACCGAGTATTGATGTCACTCCCAGTTTCACGCCGTCGAGCGTCACCACTTTATAATGGAGTTTTCCCAATTCGGGAGTTTCGAGCATGACGACATTCGCCGAGACCAGCGACGGCGTGGTTTCGGGATTTTCGGGTTCGGGATTATGCAATTGCAGAAAAACATCGGGACCGAAACGGAGTTCTTCGGGCCCGAGCCCGACGGCGGTGTATTGCATGTCGGTGAGCGAGGCGAGAATGGTCTCGTACTTGATCTGATCCTGCCGGCGATTGCGTTTGAGCATGCCGCCAAGATCGAGGCCGGTGACGGTCCAGCCGCGGTCTTGCATTTTGGTGATGAGATCGGCCCGCCGCGACATGCCGCCGGACTGGTTTTCGGTGCAGCCGCACGGCTCGAAGTAGCCGTGAATTTCGCCGGTGATAATGAGGGCCAGTTTCGGTGCGGGCCAATCCTGAAGGAGCGGTTTGGCGTCGGCGGGGGGAGCGGCTGTCTTCTCGGCGGGTTGTTCGCCGGAAGTTGTCGTTTCATCCGTCGCCTTAGAGTCCGTTGTCGAGGCGACGGCATCGCCGTTGTTTGAAGCAGTCGTGTCGGCAGGTGTGCTTTCAGCCGGCGTGGCGGATGACGGGGTGTTGTCTTCGGAAGGCTGAGACGAATCCGAACCGCAACCGATAAGGAAGAACGTGAGACAGAATGATGCCAGAACCCAAGCGGTGGTGTGACCACAGCGATGCATATGCAATCCCTCCTATGGATGTATAAAGACGTGAATCCTCCTGATTCGCGTCGCGGCCATCGTATTGTTTTTTGGAAATGATGCCTAGTGCGAAGTCGGGGGACGATTCGGCCGGGCCGTTAGCCCGGATTATTCATGACCTCATACTAGCCCGAAGCGCAAGCGAGGGACAGCAAAAGAGTTACCCTCGCTTGCGCTTCGGGCTAGTATGACACACACTGCGCGGGAATGTCCCTAATCATGAATAATCCGGGTTAGCAGCCTGTTGAAAGATAGCAAATTCACACTGGCGGGCAAGCCGCCAGTGCCACCCATCCACAATCACAGGGCGATATATTCGAAGTAGAAGGTCATTTCCTTCGTTTGCGGGTGATTGGTGCGGAACTTGATTTTGGCAATGTTCTCGAGCGTGCGGGCGTGCGAGGAGCCGCCGGGCGGAACTTCGAACGTCAGCAAATACCGCTGGCGGGTCGGGTCGGCAAAAGAGGTCGTATCCTTTTGGATCGTCATTTTCATCGTCGACGGCTCGGCTTCGATATCGCTGATTTCAAAGTCCCCTTCCATTTCGCTGACGAGCATCCGGAGTTCGACCTTTTTCCCGTCCTGGCTGGGGAATTGACCCATCGAAATCAACATGCGATCGGGATCAAAACGCACCCCCTGCGTCGGATAGATGCGAATCGGGCCGGTGCGTTGTCCGGTGATGCCGAGTGCGAGCGTCTCGAACCCGGGCACGTTGGTGCGCAACTTGATTGCCTCATTGATGGTGCCGACGGGAACGTCGGGGTGGAGAATGATTTCGACCTTCACGCCGGAAAGGTACTTTTCCTTGGCGATCAAATCGTCGGTTTCGGCGAGCGGCGTGATATTGACGGTCACCAGCTCCGAATGTTCGGCCTCGACCGATTCGATCTGGAAATCAGCGACCATTCGCGACGTGATGCTGCCGTAAAACGGGTTGGAATCCCCCTTCCCGGTGTACGTGCCGACGTTCCACGGATTGTGCGGCATCAAGACGATTTTCGGTTCCACGAGTCCGTTGACGGTCAATTTGACGACGCGTTGTTTCGGATCGTTGGTCTTGACGTGCAGCGATTGTTCGAAGTGGCGATCGCTCGCTTTCGGCCGCCATTTCACGAGAATGTCGGCGGTTTCACCGGGGGGGACTTCGCTTTTGAGGATGTCGAAGAGCGTGCATTGGCACGTGCTCGTTCCGCGTCGAAGACTCAGCGGGACGGTCCCATCGTTGCGGATGGTAAAAACGCGTTGGCCGAAGGTTTCTGGCTCCATGGCTCCGAAATTGTAACTGGCGTTTTCGACATGGACCTTGGGATACGGGCCGGTCGGGGAGACCTCGGGGTTCGGTTCTTCGCTGCGGTCTCCGCTGTTCGCGTCAGCCGCCGGTTTTCCATGAACGTGCGCCGGGTCGTCGCGGCCATTGGCTTCATCCTTCGCCGCGTTGACGCCCTCCGGTCTCGGAGAACTGGACGCATCGGGATCGAATGGTCTCTTCGTCACATTTGTGGCATCGCCCCCGATCCAGACCGTAAATGACAGGGCCGCAATCAGGCAAACCAGGCCAACCAGAATGGAAGTGATACGCATGGAACGAACTCCAACTCAAAAATGAGGCCGAATGAAGTTTCAAGACTTCGAGAAAAAACGTTTGACTCGATGGAAATCAGGCGGAAAGGAGGCCTGGAAAATGAAAACCGACACCCCTCGCGACGGCTCCGCACGCCACTCTTCGCTCGGGAAGGATGATGCGGATCGTAAGCGCCACAGCCGTCGCGGCACGTATTCATTATTGATTTTACGCTCACTTTTATCAACAGCGAATTGCGAAGAACGCCGGTTTTTAATGGTTTGCGGTCTCTTCGAGCAGCCTCTGAAGCTCTTCCCGTTGGGCCGGTGTTAAGTATTTGTCCGAATGCGAGTAACGGCGATTGATCTCGTCGAGTGCGGCGGCTCGGTTCGCGGCCCGGCGCGCGGGTTCCCTCCGGCCGGCGGCCTGACTGCTCATCGCCAGCTTCCATTGAAGCTCCGCGTTTTCGGGATACCGCTGTACCGCTTCGAAGTACATATCGGCGGCGGCGACGGCATCGGCGGGCGTTTTCGTTCGCTGATAACGCTTGAAATACCAGTGTCCCAACGCTTGAAAATAATTGTGGTCGAACGGATCGCGGCGGATCGCTTCGCGCAGAAATTCCACCCCTCTCTCGAATTCGGACTCCGACGTTTCGCGACCGGAAGACCAGATCGAGAACGACAATTGTGCCAGGCGTTCGTATGCCGCGGGATCCCAGCGGTCGGCTTCAGCCGCTCGCCGATAAAAATTTTCCGCGCCGCGCGGCGACTGTCCGGCGAAGAGCACGGCGTCTCCCTGGGCCGTCAGAGACCGGCTTTGCCATGTCGGCAGCACCGCCGTGACCAGGCACGCCGCCAGCGCAAGGAACAACAAGGCGATCGTGCCGAGAGTGCGGAACGACGAATGGGAAGTCGAATCGGCATCATGGGGTTGAGCATCGGAGGCGAACGCCAACGCCGGCAGCAGAAAAATGAGCTGAGCAACGGCGGGCATCGAAATCCCCCCTGCCCCTTGCAGATGAATGGCCAGCGCCAGCGCCGCGAGTCCCCAAGTAAAAGGGGTCGCATACGCCGCGGAGTACGTCCGGAGTCCGAACGGCAGCAGGCCCGCGAACACGAGGCCGCACACGGCGAGGCGTTGGTCGATCTGTTCGCCGGATACAAACTGGACCGCCACAATCAGCAAAAAACTGCCGATACTCCCCCACGCCCACGGCGAACGAATGAACGGAGACGCCGACGGATTATCATTCCCCGCGGCGGGCGAAGGGCGATCGTGCCGCAGAGCATTCGCGGCAATTCCGAGCAGAATGCCGAGGCCGATCAGCGATACGATTCCCCCCTGCACCCAGAGATCGAGCACCATCTGATGCGGGTCGGCGATTTCTTCGCTCGATTCGGGGAGTTTGTAGCGCAGATAATGCTGCCGAAAATTTCCGGGGCCGACGCCCCGCCACGGATGCGACTTGATCACCTGCCACGTGCCGCTCCAATATTCGAGGCGGTATTTCAGCGACTTGGGAGCCTCGGAAAGCACTTGCCGGTCGAGCCCGCCGCTGACCGCCAGCATTCCCGCGACGAGAATCACGGCAGCGAGCAGGATGATCCCGCCGCGAAGCCACGTCGTTCGAGAGATATGCATTTGACGCGCTAACAGGATGACCCCGGCGACGACGGCCCCCGCCGTTCCGACCCACGCCGTTCGGCTTTTTGTCAGCAACAGGCAGAGTACAATGATCCCGCTCCCGCACGCGGCGGTGATCCAAATCGAACGAGGCAGCGAACTCCCCGATGAAGTACGATGATCCATCCATTGCCGCGCGAGTCCGAAAAATCCGACAACCGTTCCCACGGCGAGCAGCCCCGCGAGCGAATTCGTGAGGGCGAAAAAACCGATCGGTTCGCTGCTGGAAAAGAGGCGTTGTTCGAACATGGCCCGCGATTGCCGATCATCCGGAAACCCGGCTTGTGCGAGTTCGGTTTCGATTTCTCGCCGGCGTGCCGGTGAGAGGTCGCCGTCAAGGGCGGCAACGAGTTCGCGATAATGAGCCGCCGTGTTCGGATACCAGACGTAATGCTGCCATATACCCAGTCCCGCCAGGACGACCAGAAACACCATCAGCACGCCGGCGAATTTCGTCCGCGTCGCTGGCATTCGCAGCAGTCGCAAGATGATCGACGTGGAAACGCCAAGCCCCAGCCACTCCCAGCAACCGTTGACGGCGGAGCGGAGATTCCCGCCGTCGATCCAGACGCCGACGCAACCGAGGCATTGCCCGACGATGATCACCCCCAAACCGATTTCCCACGGCGTGAATTCTTCCAGGGAAACCTGTTCGCGGAACTTTCCGTAAACGTACGCGAGAGCAAGAACGAACCACAGAGCGACGATCCACAACGTCTCCCCTTGCGCGGCCGATTCCGCCGGCAGCAGCCAGCGGGCAAACCAGAGCGCGATCGCACTCGCGACGATCGCCGGCGAGGCGACGAATTCATGAGCATTCGCACCCTCATCTCCGCGCACGCGATCCCCCGCCGCAGCGGCGGAGGAAGGAATCGATTTATGTTTGCGGTGGCTCATGCTGAATTATGGACGATTAACGCCGATGATGACACACCCTACCGTCGATTTCTGCCGACGGTTTCGAGGATGGCGACGATCGTCAAAACGCAGACGACCAGCGCCATAATCAATAACGCCGCCGACCAGTCGTCGACCCGATAGAGCAACAGCCCGGCCAGACCGGTGGTCATCGTCGCCAGGTAAATCGTCAGCACCGCATATTTGGGTTTGAGACCGAGTTCGACCAGCCGATGCGAGAAGTGACTTTTGTCGGCGTGAAAGGGACTTCGTCTCTGCATCAGGCGGATGACGATGACCGACGCGGTATCGTATAACGGCACCGCCAGAATGCACAGCGGCGCCAGAATGACGTGCCGCGATTCGGTTCCCGCCTTCGATTCGTAAAATGTCCCCAGCACCGTCATCGACGCCAGCATCAGCCCGACGAAATGACTGCCGGTGTCCCCCATGAAGATGCGCGCCGGGGGCCAGTTGTGGCACAAAAAGCCCGCGAGTGCACCGGCGAGAATCAGCAGCACCCCCGCCACCAGCCAGCGAGGTTCGCTCGTCCCGGTCAGCATCACGATCGCAAAACAAGCCGACGCGATGAGCGCGATCCCCGCCGAAAGGCCGTCCATGTTGTCGAGGAAGTTGAATGAGTTCATCAGCACCAGCAGCCAGAACACGGTCACAACGTGGCCGATCCACGGCTGGTCGATAAACAGCGTCATGCTCACGCCGGACATCACCAGGCCGGCGGCGATGGCGATTTGCAGGAACAATCGCGGAAGCCAGTGCAGATTTTTGAGATCGTCGAGCAGCCCCATCACCAGCAGGATCGTCCCGCCGGCGAGGACGGCCCAAAGCTGCGGGGCGCGATAACCGATGCCGTCGAGATGCACCGTCAGATTTGCCGGCAGGTGCAGCCAGTCCACCCAGCCCTTGTGCGAGAGCCAGCCCAGAAGCTGCACGCCGACCAGCGGCACGACCACTCCCAGCCAGATGCCGATTCCTCCGCCGAGCGGCGTCGGCACGACGTGCACTTTGCGAGCGGCGGGACGGTCGATCAGCCCGACGCGGGGAGCGATCCGCCGCATCGCCCCCGTCGCCAGAAACGAAATGGCGAACGCCGGACCGAGGCACCCCAGAACGAACGTCAACATGCTGTCGAACATCGTGAGAAAGATCGCAAGAAGAGAGACGAAAACCGCTCGGAAGATTATAAGCAACGAATATAACACGAGCGAAATACAGATGCTCTCTTTACGGCACTTGCGTTGCATTCGTGGGAACGTTTTGCCCCGCCCGCCGGAATTCCCGCTAAAATCGAGACAAATGGACGAGTCCAGAGTCCAGGGCCAGAAGGATTTTACCAGCCCGAAGCGCAAGTTTTTGTGCTTTTCACCCTCTCCCCGTCTTTCGGGGAGAGGGTGGCCGCATCGCGGCCGGGTGAGGGCGCCTTTTAAATCGAAGGATGAATGGTGAAGGACGAGTCGGAAAAACGTGATGGCCGTCCTTTCTGACTCATCCTTCATCCTTCATCCTTTGATTCACGATCAGCGGCGGCATCGGGCAGCCGAGGGCGTGGGCGACGATCCGCAGCAGCTCGGCTTCGTCGACGGTAATCTCACCGTCCGCCCCGATCGTCTCGGCGGCGGCTTGCAGGATCAACTTCTTGATTTTCGGCGGCGTTTCCGTCAGCAGGTCGAGACTCTTCCCTATTCGCGGCGGGGGACAATCATCGGCCGAGACGAGCGTAAGCGGCGGACTGACCGGAAATAATTTCGCGCCCACATTGAAGGCGTGTTGCACGCTCGCGTCATCAAAATGTCCCACGCGGGACAACGCCGACAGCAGAATCGAAATTTCCTGCCGTGCGGCGGATTTGCCGATCGCCATCCGGCGTCGGGCGGCGGCGCGGTCTTGGTCGCCGAAGAGGGCTTTGATGACGATCCGCAGCAGTCCCATCTCGAACAGAGTGATCTGCCCGTCCGCTTTGGCGAGATACGTCAGCACGTCGCGGAACTGCCGGCCCTGCGATTCCGAAACCTGATGCAGAGCCGGCAATGTCAACTCGACGAGCGGAACGCGGTATTCCGTCGGCAGCCGATCGGTCATGGCCGCCAGTCGCTCGGTGAGTTTGACCGTCGCCTCGGTCACGCGCTCGGTGAGCCCGTTCACCTGCGATTGCCGGGTCGCCGCGTCTGCGGACAACAACAAGGCATACAATGTCGCTTGCGCCCCGATGGGATGATGCACGGCCGAGCGGAGAAAATCGGGCAGCGCGTGCAGCAGCGATGAGGCGAACTGCAAGTGTTTCGCCTCCGGATGCCCGACCTGCTCGACCGATGATTTTGCACCGAATGCAAATCGCTTCCCCTTCTTGATCTCTGTCAGCGGGGAGAGTTTGAAAGAACCCGCCGAACCGATCGGCGACGCGGCGGCGAGTTGCGAGCGATACTCGTCTTCACCCATCGATTCTTCGTCGGTCAGCATTCGCGACTTGATAAACGTTCCGTCGAATGACGGATCGATCCGTTTGATGCGTTCGGCCAGCGGAGGATGCGTCGACATCAGTTCGATAAACGACGACCGCAATCCGTTGCTGAAATACATGTGACTCGCGGTTTCCGCCTGAGGGCTGGCGATTTTCGAACCGGTCGAAAAACCGCCGATCGTCATGAGCGCCGAGGCGATTCCCGAAGGATTTCGCGTGAACTGCACGGCAGAGGCGTCGGCCAGAAACTCTCGCTGCCGCGACACCGCGCTCTTGATGAGTTTGCCGAAGAAGACGCCGATGTACCCGATCGCCATCAACCCGATGGCGAGGATGAGGATTCCGCCGGCGCCGCCGTCTTTTCCCTTTCGGCTGCTGCGCGTGCGCGTCGACGACCGTCCCATCGTCCTGAGAATGATCTGACCGATGAGGGCGATCAGCAAAATGCCGTGCACGAGTCCCATCAGGCGGATGTTCAAACGCATGTCGCCGTTCATAATATGGCTGAATTCGTGAGCGATCACTCCTTGCAATTGGTCGCGGGTGAGGCGATACAGGCAACCCTTCGTCACGCCGATGACGGCGGTGTCGGGACCGAAACCCGCGGCGAAGGCGTTAATACCTTCTTCTTCGTCGAGCAGATAAACGGGAGGGACGGCCGTTCCCGAGGCGATTGAGATTTCCTCGACGACGTTCAAAAGCATCCGCTCGCGCAGGTTTTGCGTGTCGCCGTTGAGCAGCCGGCCCCCCAGGCTTTCGGCGACGACGCGCCCCCCGCCGCGGAGTTGGGCCGTTTTGAACAGGCTGCCGATGAGAATGACCGAGAGCGTGCCAACAGTGACGCCGAGAAAGAGTTCGGGCACCCACAGCGAGGTGGCGGCGCCGACGTTTTGACGTTCATTCATTTGCTCGAACAGAAACACCATCAGGAAATAAATCGCCGCGACGATCGCCGCGACGGCGAGGACGAAATACACCGCCAGCAGGCTGGTGTTACGCCGTGCGACGTCCTGACTCTGGAAAAAATCCATAATCGAACGGAATCCTCACTGCGAGCGAGTTGTCTGCATCTCGTTCCCATGCTCCGCTTGGGAACCCCCTCATCCTTCGACTTCTCACTCCGCAACCGACATCACCAGGTCGTCGGCGACCGATTCGACGTCGTTGCCGGTGAGCTGCGTCAGGCCGTCGGCGTAACCGACGAGTAATGCCAGATCGCAGAGGCGGTTGATTTTTCGCGGAATCCCGCCGGTGATTTCGGCGATGGCGGTGCAGGCGTCGTCGCTGAAGATCGGCTGTTCGCCGCCGGCGACGTGCAGACGATGTCTGACGTAATCGGCGGTGTCGCTTTCGGAAAACGGTTTGACGACCGTCTTCACCGCCATGCGGTCTTCGAGCTCGCCCATCCGCATCAGTTGTGCCAGCAAGACCGGGGTTCCGACCAGCAGCACCGTGAATTCCACCTGTCCCACGATTCGCAAATTGAGCAAACAGCGGATCGTCTGAAAGACCTGAAAATCGTCGATCAGATGCACGTCTTCGAACACGATCACCGGCGGGATGTTCTTCGCCGTCAGTTCGATGAGATTCTCGCGGATGCCGTGCAGCAAGCGGTCGAGACCGACTTCATCGGCATCGACCGCGAGTTCGGGGACCGAGAGTTGAAAGGCGACGTCGTGCACCAGTTCGCGCGAGGTGAACTGCGGCGAGAGGACGCGGACGACCGGCTGCTCGTTCAATTGCAATTCGTTTTCGAGAACGTAAGTGAGATAGGTTTTACCGATCCCCGAGGGGCCGACCAGCATTCCCGCCCCTTGCCGCGAGTCGACGAGGTAACGGAGTTTGAGCAGCGCGGTGTGATGGCTGTGCCCGGGGAAAAACCAGGCGGAGTCGGCGTGATCGGTAAAGGGAGGATGGGCCAATCCCCAATAAGATTCGTACATCGTGGTTGCAACTTTCCCTGCGTTCGATCGAGAGCGGTCATCCCTCACGTTCACAACACGCCGCTTTGGTTTCAAGCCGCCTTTATCTGGTTGACTGTCCCGGAACAATCGCCGGTCCCGCATTGGATCCTCTGGCGGCTCGGCCATTTTTTCGAGGAACCGCGAATTCGGGCTGTTCGTTCGCGGGAATTTCTTCGATCACTCCCAGTAACGTGGCACCGACGGGTTCGCGATGTCGGGTTTCCGCATGACTGCGAGAGACCTTCTCTTCCGCCGTTCTCTTTGAACCATGCGTGAGGAGCAGGCTCGGTCCCTCGTCCGTGGCGGTCGATTGCATTTGCACGATCATTTCCGGCGGAGGAGCGATCTCTTCGGTGCTCGCGATCTCGTCCAGCGGATCGGCCAAATCGGGAGGAGTCGAAACCGCGACGGGGGTACGGCTCGTTCGCAACGACGCGTTCAAATCGCGATCGATGGCGTCGAGATCGTCGGTTTCCCACGCCATCTCGGCGGAATTCGGCGTGCGATTCTGCTGATACTTTTGCCAGATCAGACCTGAGCCTGCCACCAATCCGGCCAACCCCACGCCCAAGATAATTCCCAGCCGATTCCGGAGGCGATCGAATTTCACACGTCGGCGTCCCTCGGGATCGTTGGCGGAGATCAGCGCACGAAAAAAACGGCGGAACGGGAATCGAATTCGGCCGACCCGGAAATCCATCTTCAGGCTTCCTCCTGGAATTCACAACCGCCGACTGCCGCACTTAACACGGGCGTTTCGCGGCCGGAACAAAAACGCGATGCATCGGCGGCTGCCGATTCCGTTCCCCAGCCCCGACGCGGGGACTCTGCGAAACAGATTGCCACATCGATGTGCATCGGCATTTTTCGATGCGAACTTGAGGGTTATTCCGATTTTGCGGGTTGGGGTGCGGGAATGGAAGAAAGCGTTTTCGCGGCACCGATTGCAGAAAGGGTGCGTGTGCAAGGTCATCAAACGTCCCCGGCAAAATGACAACGTTACTGACCATGTCGCTCGCGGATCCTGCGTTTGAATTCCTCCAATGTCAGTCCCGATGACGGGTTCTTGAGAAACTCGGTCCTTCGCCGTTCCAATTCGCGGATCTGCCAATCGGGCACCGGCACATTTTCCGGCTGCGCCGAGAAATCATCCCATAGATCTTGGATAAGCTTCAACTTGTCATCCGGGGCAAGTTTACGGGCTGACTCGAACAGCGTCTGAACGTCACTCATGGCGGGGCACCTGCACTTCGCGAGACTAAAAGAACATTTAGAAATGCTAACACAGCCTCTGTGCGTCACCTTTTTCGGCTGGAATCGTACGTTTTGAACAAGCCCAACCGGATGTGTTAGCGTCTCTTAATCCATTTATACCGACGGTTCCCCCCTCACAACCCCAGCACATCGGCCATCGAATACACCCCCAGCCCGGGTGACGTCGCGCAGGACATGCAGCGGGGTTGGTTAACCCGGATTATTCATGACGAGGGACATCCCGCGCAGGGTGCATCATATTAGCCCGAAGCGCAAGCGAGGGTAACTCATTTGCTGTCCCTCGCTTGCGCTCCGGGCTAGTATGAGGTCATGAATAATCCAGGTTAATCTGATTGCCGTCGTAATCGTTCCTGCCAACTCCGAGGGTCGCGGGAGTTATGGCATACACAATGGACCTTAATGACATCGCCAGAATACTTATATAACACCGAATAAGGGAAACGACGTACAATCCCGCGGCGGATTTGTTTTTGAGCGACAGCAAATGACTCCGGCGATCGTATGATGGACTGCAATCACTCATTGATCGACTGGAGAAATTCTTCGCCCAATCCCGAGCGACACTGTTCATACCAATCAAAAGCGCTGTCGAGGTCGGCCTCAACCTCCGGTGCAAGGACCAGTTTATTTTTTTTCATGGCGTCCGCGTACTCTCTGTAGAACTTCGTCCCACGTGAGCGCGGTTTCCGGATGCTTTTCCAAGTTTGCCTCGCGGCGCTCTAATTCACGAATTTGCCAGTCGTATAAGGGGACGTCATCGGGATTCGATGCCAGATCATCCCAGAGATCCTGCACCAGCTTCAACTTGTCAGCGGGACTGAGATCAAAAACCGAATGGATTGACGATTCGTTGACAGCCATGAGTTTCACCTGTGCTGTGCGAGAAATACAAAATAATGTCGTAACAACTCATTATATCTCGTGTTCCCCGCCTCACAACCCCAACACATCCGCCATCGAGTACAACCCCGCCCCTTGCGTCGCCACGAACTTCGCGGCGGTGAGTGCGCCGTAGGCGTAGCTGTCGCGGGTCGTGCCGCGGACTTGGAATTCGAGCGACTCCCCCATCATGCCGAAGACGATCGTGTGTTCGCCCACGTTGTCCCCCACGCGGAGAGCGTGATAACCGATCTGATGCTGCGGCCGCGCTCCTGTCCGTCCCTGCCGGCCGTGCACGTGTTCGGTGATCCCCATCTCGTCGGCGATGATCTTGCCGAACTGCAGCGCGGTGCCGCTCGGTGCGTCTTCCTTAAAGCGGTGATGCCGTTCGATGATCTCGACGTCGACGCCCCCCGGCAGCTTTTTGACGACGCTCGCCGCCTCGCGGACGATTTTCATCATCAGATTCACCGCGAGACTCATGCTCGGGGCGAACACAATCGGCGCGGTCTGCGCGGCGTTCATCACCACATCCTTCTGATCGGGTTCGAGACCCGTCGTGGCGGCGACCAACGGAATCTGACGTTCGCCGCAAACCTTCGCGATCTCGACCAGCCCCGCCGGCGTCGAAAAGTCGATCACCACGTCGACGCGGTCGGCCAGTTGCGGCGTGAGTTTCACACCGATCGCCCCGAGCCCGGCGACTTCGCCGATGTCCCTCCCCTGAAACGGATGCGCCGCGTTTTCCAGAGCGGCGACGATCTCGAGATCGGGATCCTGATGAGCCAGCGTGATGATCCGCTGCCCCATGCGGCCGGCGGCTCCATTGACGGCGATTTTCAGTCGATTCTGGCTCATGCTCAACCTTTCCCCGCCGACGGCGTGCGGGATGACAGCGGATTATGTGTGAAGTTTCTTTAACGCGGATCGAATTTCTGCGATCACGTCGGCATTCTGTTCGACCGACAGCCGCTTTTGCAACAGTGCCGTCGCATTCGCCGGGGATATGGCATCAAAATGAAGCCGTGCGTCGCCGTTATTTGAATAATCGAGTTGCGACAGCGCCCAGACGCAGGCCCCGCGAACCACCGGCTCGTCGTGCTCGACGCCTTGCATCAATATGCCGGCCGATTTCGGCGAATGCCGATTGCCGAGCACGATCGCCGCGTTGCGCAGCAGCGTCTTCCAACCCGTGCGCTGCATCGGTGTGTGACGAAACCGCCGTTTGAATTCCTCGGGAGAGATCGTCAGCAGTTCGTGCAAATCGATCTGATCGCGTTCCGCGACCGGCTGAAACGTCGGCTCTGCGGTCCGCGGCGACTTGCGATTCCACGGGCAGACGTCCTGACACAAATCGCAACCGAACAGCCATTCGCCGATTCCTTCGCGCAGTTCACTCGGAACCGGCTGCTCGCGCAGTTCGATCGTGAGATACGAAATGCACCGCCGGGCGTCGAGCACATACGGCTCGACGAAAGCATCGGTCGGGCATACATCAAGACAGCGGGTACACGTGCCGCAATGCGACGTCTCGAACGGTCGATCGGCGGGAAGATCGACGTCGAGCAACAGCGCGGCGAGAAACAGCCAGCTCCCCGCTCGCGTGTTGATGAGCATCGTGTTCTTGCCGAACCAGCCAAGCCCCGCCATTCGGGCGAAGTCGCGTTCGAGCAGCGGTGCGGTGTCGATCACCGCCCGCCAGCGCTGCCCCGGCATCTGTCGTTCGAAGAACGACCCCAGTTGTTTCACCTGACGACGGATGAAATCGTGATAGTCCTCTTGGCCCCACGCATAGCGTGAAACGCGCCCATGACCTTCTTCCGTCGGCGACGGATCGGCCGAACGATAATTCATCGCCAGCATGAGCACGCTTCTGACGCCGACGAGCATGGAGGACGGATGCCGATAGGCTTCTTCGCGGTCGGAGAGATACTGCATCTCGCCGGCGAAGCCGCGATCGAGCCAGTCGGCGAACGCGGAGAAACCGAGCGGCGTGACCGCCGGGGCGATCCCCGCGAGTTCAAACCCCAGCCGCGCAGCTTCCGCCTTGAGCACAATGGCGAGATTGGATGGTGCGGTTGGGGCATGTGGTTCCATACCCTTAAGGGTCGAGAGTCGAGAGCGGAGAGTCAAGACCAGAGCGGGGAGCGGGCATACTCAAGCGAGCGGCGGGGTTTATCCCCGCCGTGCGACCAGTGATTTACGACGGTCAATATGAAATATCCCTGCAGCGAGGTAGTGCCTTCCGGATTTCTGTTATACCGGCCTCGGAGACATTCGTATTCGTGAGAGTCAACGTGAGAAGATTGTTCAAATTTTTCAGATGTTTCAGCCCTTCATCACCGACTTGTGTGTTGTCAAAATGCAACCAAATTAGAGTCGTAAGACTGCCAATATGCTTCAATCCTTCATCGCTGATCGGCGTGTTGTTGAGGTTCAACTGTTGGAGATTCGTCAAAGCGCTGAGATGCCTTAGCCCTTCGTCACTGATTTTGGTCGTATTCAGGGACAGATAATCAAGCTTCGTCAAATTGCCGATCTGCTTTAGTCCGTCATTGCTGATCAGCGTGTCGTTTAGATCCAACCATTGAAGACTCGTGAAACCGCTGAGATGCCTTAGCCCTTCGTCACTGATCCGAGTATCGTTGAGGATCAACCGCTCAAGCTTCGTCAGACGGCCGATATGCTTCAGTCCTTCATCGCTCATTTGCGCACTGCCGAGATACAACTGTCTAAGATTCGGCAGACGACTGATATGCTTCAGTCCCTCATCACCGATCTGTTCGTCATGTAGGTTCAACTGTTGGAGATTCGACAATCCGGCGAGATGCCTTAACCCGTCATCACTGACCATAGTCCCATTCAGTGATAAGGAATACAAGTTTGTCAGACCGCCGATATCTCTTAACGCTTCATCGCTGATCTTCGTGTTATAGAGCTGCAAACTTCGCAGATCTTTTAAGCTGCTGAGATGCCTTACTCCTTCATCAGCGTCTGCTCTTACCGCAAATCGCACCGCGTAGACAGGACCAAATTTAAAACTTATAAGCTCACCACCCGAACGCTCAATTTCCCGAATCGCAACGTTCTCGCGGTGAATCGGCAGCCACACGGCAAACGCGACTCCCGGCACGACAACCAGTAAAACAGTTATGCCAAACCAGATCGGTTTTGGGATGCGACGTGATTTCAGATTGGACATGATTGGTTGGTTTCCTCAGCCCTGTTTCCCCCACGAGTTGCTCGGGACTAAATTGTCGCGGCCTTTCCCGGGCAGAAGAAGGACAAGCGGTTCCCCGTGCGGCGGGAAGTAAGCACAAGTCGCGTTAAACCCTACTCGCGATTTCCCTTCATCCGAGCGACAGAGATTACTGATGGAATTAATCTTCACTGTGCGCCATTACTCAACGCTGATTTCAAAACGCTTGGCGAAATTTGTCAAGCCCGTCTGTGCAATTTCCCCACCCGAGCTTCCGATCGCTGCACCGTCTACCTTTTTAACTGTTGCGCATTCGGCTCACGCACCGTCTCGCTGCTTACACCGGCATTTCCTATGAATTTCCCTGCAAACCCCATCATCGCCTCACTGCGCCGCCATGCTTGCCGCTTGCAAGCGGGCGAGTTGCCGCTGTCCCGCTTCGCGAATGCGGGCATACGGCTGCTTTTCGAGAAACGAATACTGAGGATGCCGCGACTCTTTATAGGGGTCGTTGGCGGCGGCGTTGTAGCAGCAGATGAAGGCCCAGCGCGGGGCGTCGCTTTGATTTTGGTCCGACCGGTGGAGCAGGTTGCAGTGGAAGAGTACCGCCGCTCCGGGGGCGAGTTCGACATGCACCAACTCCAGCCGTTCGACGGCGACTTGCACGCGCTCGGGATCGGCTCCCGTTTGTTCGCCGACCTGCGTATGATCGACGCGGCCCAGGAGATGCGATCCTTTGAGAACCTGCAGACAGCCGTTGACTTTCGTGGCCCTATCGACGGCGATCAGACAACTCGCCAGGCGGGGAAACAGGCAGCCGTTGTGATACCAGTAGCCGTAGTCCTGATGCCAGGCCCACGCTCCGCCGGTGCGCGGGTCTTTGTAGATCATCTTATGATGATAGTGGTACACCTCGCCGCCAAGCAGTTGTTCCATTGCCTTGACGAGCGGTTCGCTGCGGACGATGGCCGAGTAGATATCGTCGGCGAGTTCGTTCTCGACGCGCAGTCGAATCGCCCCCCCTTCCCCATCGGCCCGCGATGCGGCTGTTGTCAGGCTCGCCCGATCGGCCCGCGCCACGCGGCTGAGCAGCTTCACGTCAGCAGCGTCGAGCAATTGAGGAATGATGATAAACCCGTCGCGATGATACGCGGCGATCTGGTCGGGGGTGAGGGTGGTGAAGGGCATTTGTTTTTCTTCCCTCTGACTCATCCTTCATCCTTCATCCTTCATCCTTTGACTTAGACCCACTCCTTAATCACCTTCCCGTGAATAATCTTGATCGGGCGGCCGTCGGGGGCGGTGACGTGGAGATCCTGTGGGATGCCGAGCTTGTGGTACACGGTGGCGGCGATGTCGGCGCTGATGTACTCGTCTTTCACCGGTCGGCCACCTTCGTCGTCGGTGGCGCCTAAAACCGAGCCGCCGGGAATGCCGGCCCCCGCCATGACGGCGAAGCCCGCGGTAGCCCAGTGGTCGCGCCCGCTCGCCGAGTTGATGTTCGGCGTGCGGCCGAAGTCGGTCAGCCAGAGGACGAGAGTCGTATCGAGCAGGCCTCGATCTTCGAGATCCGCGAGCAAGGTCGACAAGCCCTGATCGATGCGCGGCATCAAATGATGCTTGAGCGAAACAAAGTTGTTGGTGTGCGTGTCCCAACTCGGATCAGAAACGGTCACGAACCGCACGCCCGATTCGATCAGCCGGCGAGCCAGCACGCAGCGCTGACCGAATGAATTGCGTCCGTAACGGTCGCGCAGTTTCGGATCCTCGTTATCGATCTCGAAGGCACGCTTCGTTTCCGGCGCAGTGATCATCTTCAGCGCCGTCTGAAAATGCTGATCGAGCGCACCAAACGCCTCCGGCTGGCGATTCATGTCGACTTGAAGTTGATTGAGGGCCGAGAGCATGCCGCGCCGGCGATTGACGCGATCCATATTGACCCCTGCCGGGGGCGTGATATCGCGCACGCTGAAGTTGGCAGCATGAGGATCGGCAAGCATTTCGAACGGGTTGTAAGGGAGCCCTAAAATTCCGGCTTCTCCGCCGTTGAAGGTGTGATCGACCCAACTCCCCAGTTGTACGAAGGGGGGAAGAGCGTTCCTGAAGCCCTTTTGATGAGCGATCACCGAGCCGTACGTCGGATAAACAATCGATGGGTTCGGCCGGTGTCCCGACATCACCCAATGGTCGGCGAAACCGTGCGAACCGTTTTCGGGATTCCAGCTTCGCAGCAGTCCAAACCGGTTGAGTTCTTTCGCCATCATCGGCAGAACTTCGGCGAATCTCACGCCGGGAACAGCGGTGTCGATCGTCGAGAACTCGCCGCGAATGGCGGCGGGCGCATCGGGCTTGGGATCGAACGTATCGTGATGGCTGGTTCCGCCGAGCGTCCAGACAAGAATGCAGTTGATGTCGTCGGCGGGGTTCGCCCCCTGCGCGGTCCGCTGCGACAGCAATGTCGGCAAGGCGAGTCCCAAGCCTCCGAGGGTGCCGACCTGTAACAATCCCCGGCGGGTGAGAGCGGAATGATCCAGCATGGAACGATCGTCAGCACGGGCCATTGGCGGGTACTCCCAGGTAGGAGGGTGTTCCGAATACATTCATTCGGAGGCGGGAACCAAATCTTATGGTAACCCGAAGCGTCAGCGAGGGGGCATATTGGCGATGGTTCGGATTAAAGACCCTCGCTGACGTTTCGGGTTACCAATGTGCGGTTAGCCGATTTATTCTATCGCTTCGACCAAGAGTAATCAATCGAAATCGATATGTTTGCATGCCGGCCCCTGCAAACGAACCGATCCATAAGTTCATGTCGTTTGCGGTCGTTATTCGTGACATTGACGATAAAACCGTCACCACCGCACCAGAATTATCCTCAAGAACTCATGGCAGAAATGCCTTCCTCATATGGAATCGGCAGGCGACAGATGTAATAATAAGAGATCGGTTATGCATTCCTCGTGAACCGACATGGTTCACCCCGCCTGTCCATCCCGCCTGATCGATGCCATACGGAGGGCTTGCCATGTTGCTTCGTTTCTTGCCGACGCTGTTTATCGCCTGGCTGTTCCCGGCGCTGGTCGCCTCCGCACAGACGGCGTTTATCGTCCAGCCGACGAATGTTTCGCTGCAAGGGCATTACGCGCGGGCACAACTTCTGGTGACCGAAGCCCACTCCGTCGAGCAAATCGCATCGAGTTCGCAGGATCTCACCGGCGTCGCTCAATTCACGTCGTCGGCTCCGGAGATTGTCGCGATTCTTGAAGGGGGCATGATTCAAGCCGTCGCCGACGGGCAGGCGGAGATCACCGTCACCGTCAGCGGCCAGACAACCACGGTGCCCGTCGCCGTCGCCGGAGTCACCGGCACGCCGAACATCCGTTTTAACGAAGAGGTCGGCCCGATTCTCAGCAAGGCGGGCTGCAACATGGGAGCCTGCCACGCCAGCCAATACGGGAAGGGAGGCTTCAAACTCTCCGTCTTCGGTTTCGAGCCTGACCAGGATCGCAACTACATCTTCCGCGACCAGCAGCAACGCCGCGTGAATTTCCTCGAACCCGAAAAGAGTCTGTTCTTGCAAAAGCCGACGATGGAAGTCCCGCACGGCGGCAGCCGCCGGCTGCATGCCGGTTCGACCGATTACAACATGCTCGTCGAATGGATTCGCAGCGGCGCCCCCGGTCCGAAAGCCGATGCGCTGACGGTCACGAAAGTCACCGTGACTCCGGCGCGGCGTCTCGCGAAACTGAACGACCGCCAGCAACTGCGCGTGGAAGCGACCTACAGCGACGGCTCGGTCCGCGACGTCACCTGCTGGGCGAAGTTCGATTCGATGGATGAAGCGGTTCTCAGCGTCAATCACGCCGGCGTCGTCACCGCCATCAGCGAAGGGCAGGCCCCGGTGATGGCACGCTTTGAAGGGCAGGCCGAGATTTGCACGTTCGTCATTCCGCTCAAGAGTGATTTTCAACTCACCGACTGGCAGAATCAGAATTTCGTCGACGAACTCGCCTCGAAAAAATTCGTTGAACTCGGCATTCAGCCGTCGGGGTTGTGCGACGACGCGACGTTCCTCCGCCGGGCTTATCTCGACGCGACCGGAACCGCGCCGACGATTGAAGCGACCAAAGCCTTCCTCGCCTCGACCGATCCCAATAAACGGACGCTGCTCGTCGACAGCCTGCTCGGCATGACCGGCAACCCCGAAATCGATGTGCACAACGACGCCTACGCCGCGTATTGGACGCTCAAATGGAGCGATCTGCTCAAGAACACCAGCCGCAAAGTCGGCGAACAGGGGATGTGGTCGTTGCACAACTGGATGAAGGAAAGTTTCCGCACGAATCAGACGTTCGACAAGTTCGTCCGCGAATTGGTGACCGCCAAAGGCTCGACCTTCAGCAACGGACCGGCGAACTACTACCGCGCCAACGGCGACTTGTACGACCTGACCGAATCGACCGCGCAGCTCTTCCTCGGCGTGCGGCTGCAATGCGCCAAATGCCATCATCATCCTTTCGAGAAATACAGTCAGGGCGATTACTATGCGTTCGCCGCTTTCTTTTCCCGCGTGGGAAACAAAGGGAGTTCGGAATTCGGCCTGTTCGGGGGCGAATCGGTGATCGTCGTCCGCTCGTCGGGGGGAGTGAATCATCCCAAAACCGGCAAGGTGATGGAGCCGACGCCGCTGGAGGGGACGCCCTCCGATCATCCGCTCGATCGCCGGATTCCGCTGGCCGACTGGCTCACCTCGAAAGAAAACGACTTCTTCGCCAAGTCGATTGTGAATCGATACGTCTCTTATCTGTTGGGGCGCGGACTGGTCGAACCGGTTGACGATATGCGGGCGACCAATCCCCCGACCAACGTCGAATTGATGGACGCCCTCGCCCAGGACTTTGTCGACAGCGGCTTCAACATTAAGCATCTGATGCGATCGATTATGACGTCGCGGCTGTATCAACTCGATTCGCAGCCGACGGCGGACAATCAGGCCGATTCGAAGTTTTACAGCCACTTTCTGGTGAAGCGCCTGTCGGCCGAGCCGCTGCTCGATGCGATCGACGCGGCGTGCGGCACACAGACGAAATTCAGAAGTTTGCCGCTCGGCACCAAAGCGATCGAACTGCCCGACGCCGAGTATCCCGATTACTTTTTGACGACGTTCGCCAAACCCAAGCGGGCCAGCGTGTGTGAGTGCGAACGGGTCGCCGATGAAAGTCTCGCTCAGGCGCTCCATACGCTGAACGGCGACACGCTCGCCGGCAAAATCGCCGACGGCAACGCCCGCATCGCCAAAGCGGTCGCCGACGCGGCCCGCACGCCGGACGACATCATCACCGAAGTCTATCTCGCCACGCTCTGCCGCAATCCCTCGGCGGAAGAACTGGCGACCTGCCAGCGATTGTTATCCGAAAGCCCGTCGCCCAAAGAATTCTACGAAGACCTGCTGTGGGCGCTGATGAATTCGAAGCATTTTTTGTTTGTACATTGATTGTGGGTCCAGAGTCCAGAGCCAGAATTAACACCTCTCCCTCCGGGAGAGGTCGGCCGCCTGCGGCCGGGTGAGGGCGCCTTTGAAGAAAAGGATGAAGTCGGAAGGATGAAGGATGAGTCAGAAAATGCAATGAACGTCCTCTCTGACTCATCCTTCATCCTTTCTTAAAGACACCCTCACCCCAACCCTCTCCCAAAGGGAGAGGGAGAAAAACCAAAAGGAAGAGGAAGAAAAACCATCCCCATTTTAAATGTTGAATTCGCCATGAAACATTTCGCTGCTCAATTCGCCGGTCTGATGATCGTTCTCTGCTGCGGCCTCCCCGCCGGCGCGCAAACCTCGTACCCGATGCTCATGACCACCCGGCCCATCGCGGTGCAGGCGGGGCAGACGTCGGAAGTTTCGGTCATCTCGCGGTACAACCTGCTCGGCAGCAACCAGGTGCTCATCACCGGCGAGGGAGTCACGGGCGAAGTGATTCCGCCAGAGGTTAAAGAAGGCGAAGCCCCGAAAAGTATCGAAAATCTCAAGGTCAAAATTCAGGCCGACGCCGCGGCACTTCCCGGAGTGCGCGATTACCGTCTGCAGACTCCGCGCGGCGCGAGTACCGTCGGGCAGTTTGTGATCGTCCGCGATCCGGTGTTCCTCGAAACGGGTGATAACAACACGCTCGAAAAGGCCCTGCCGGTGACGCTGCCGGTCGCCGTTTGCGGCACGATCGACGCCGCCGAGGACGTCGATTTCTACAAATTTACCGCGACGGCGGGAACGACGCTGACGTTTCATGTCCGCTCGCAACGCCTGCAAGACCGCATTCACGATTTGCAGACGCACGTCGACCCGATTCTCTTTCTGCGAAACGCTCAGGGAGGGACGCTCGCCTCGTCCGACAATTATTTCTACGCCGATCCGTTGCTCTCCCACACGTTCGCACAGGATGGCGAATACGTGCTCGAAATTCGCGATGTACGGTATCAGGGGAACGCCTACTGGGATTACTGCATCGAAATCAACCCCCGACCGTTCGCCGTCAATGTCTTTCCGCTCGGCGTGCGAGCCGGTGAAGAGATCAACTTCGCTTTGTTCGGTCCGCAGTACACGCCGGAATCGTTTAGCAAGTTCACAATTCCCGCCGAGACGCCGACGGGCAAGCATTTTGTGCCGCTTCCCAGCGCCGACGGCGTCACGAACCCGGTGATGTTGCACGTCAGCGATCTGCCGCTCGTCAGTGAGATCGCCGAAGAAAACAACACCCCCGCGCAGGGACAACTCGTCACGTTGCCGGCCGGAATCAACGGCCGCATCAGCACCGAGGCCGACATCGACACGTTCGCCTTCGACGGCAAGAAAGACGAACACTGGACGTTCGAAGTCCGCTCCCGGAGGTATCAGTCGAACCTCGATCCCATCATCCGCCTGCTCAAGGAGGACGGTTCGGCCATTACCGAAAACGACGACTTGAGCCTGTTCAAATTCAACTTCGCCGACTCGATGATCGAAAACTGGACCGTCCCCGCCGACGGAAAATACGCGATCGAAATCCGCGACCTGCATCTTCGAGGCGGAAACGACGATCCGTACTTCATCGAAATCACCAGAGCCGAGCCGAAGTTCGAATTGTACGCCGACACCGATAAAACGCTGCTCTCTCCCGGCGCTTGTGGCGTGTTTTACGTCTACGCGATCCGCAAGAACGGATTCGCCGGCGAGGTGCAGTTGCAGGTCGACGGACTTCCCGAAGGAGTCACCGCCTACTGCGGTAAGATTCCCGCCAATCGCCGCGACGGCTGCGTCGTGCTCGAAGCGGCCGCCGATGCCCCGTTCGGCGCGGCGAACATCGACATCAGCGGCGTCGGCATTCACAAAGACGCCGCCGGCGCCGAGACCATGCTCGCCGACGTCGCGACGGTTTATCAGGAAGTCTACAGCCCCGGCGGAGGACGCGGCCACTGGCCGGTCGACGTGCACACCGTCAGTGTCGGCGAACCGAACGACATTCGCGCCGTGAAGCTGAGCACGTACGAGATCACGCTCAAGCCGGGGGAATCGCAGAAGATCGACATCCACGTCGAACGGGCTGCGGAGTTTAAGCAGAATGTCACGCTCGACGTGTTGTTCGAGCATCTCTCGATCTTCGCCGACCCGCTGCCGGAGGGCGTCACCGTCGACGCGACGAACAGCAAGAAACTTCTCAGCGGGACCGAGAGCGACGGCTACATTACGCTCAAGGCGTCGGACAAAGCCGCCCCAATCGAGAAAGTGCAAATCGCCGTCCTGGCCCACGTCTCGATCAACTTCGTCGTCAAGACGACGTACGGCAGCCAACCGGTGTATGTGACGGTCGCGACGCCGTGAATCGAAGGATGAGGGATGAGGGATGAGTCAGAATAAAGTTTTGCCGCGACGCAACGCGGAGCGCTAGCTGCTGGATGATAAGCGTATATGTTAGGAGCGTCGTTATTCTCAGCCAGCGCTCCGCTACGGCAAGCCTCCGCGTCGCGGCTAAACGCTTGTCTGACTCTTGTCTCTCGACTCTCGACTTTGATATGATCCGCGCGCAAAATTCCTATTCCCCCACAAGCCCCGTCATTCAACGGATGGAGTGACTCATGTCCCACGCGTTAGAACCGGCCATTCGTAACAAGTCGGCCCAAATCGGCGTGATCGGCCTCGGCTATGTCGGCCTGCCGCTCATCCGCGCTTTTTCCAAAGCGGGTTACCGCTGTCTCGGCTTCGACGTCGACCAATCCAAAGTCGACAAACTGCTCGCCGGCAAAAGTTATATCAAGCACATCGATGCGCAGCAGATGACGGCTCTCATAAAAGAAAAGAAGTTCGAGCCGACGTCCGATATGTCGCGGCTGAAAGAGGCCGACTGCATCATCATTTGCGTTCCCACGCCGCTGAACGACAGCCGCGATCCCGACTTGAGCTACATCGAAGGGACGGCCCGATCGATCGCCAAAGCCTTGCGGCCCGGCCAGCTCGTGGTGCTCGAGAGTACGACGTATCCCACGACGACGCGCGACGTCGTCTTGCCGATTCTCGCCGCGTCTGGGCTCAAGGCGGGAGAAGATTATTACCTTGCTTTCAGCCCCGAACGCGAAGACCCGGGCAATCCGAATTTCAGCGCCGAGGGGATTCCCAAAGTCGTCGGCGGCTACGATCCCGTCAGCACGAATCTCGCCTGTTTGATGTACGGCGCCGCCGTCGTCAAGGTCGTGCCGGTGACGAACATGGAAGTCGCCGAGGCATGCAAGATTCTCGAAAACACGTACCGCGCGGTGAACATCGCGCTGGTCAACGAACTCAAGATGCTGTACGACAAAATGGGGATCGACGTGTGGGAGGTGATCGACGCCGCCAAGACCAAGCCGTTCGGTTTTCAGGCGTTTTATCCCGGCCCCGGACTCGGCGGACACTGCATACCGATCGATCCGTTTTACCTGACGTGGCTCGCCCGCAAATACGGCGAGACTACGCGGTTCATCGAATTGGCCGGCGAGATCAACCTGCACATGCCGTTGTACGTGATCAATCGGCTGGCCGAATTCCTCAACGACAACGGCAAGCCGATTAAGGGTTCGAAGATCGCGATGCTTGGCGTGGCCTATAAGAAAGACGTCGACGACCCGCGCGAAAGCCCGTCGTTCGAGCTGATGAAAATCCTGTTGCAGCGCGGAGCGGCGCTCTCATACAACGATCCGCACGTCCCCGAACTGCCGAAGATGCGGCACTACCCCGACTTCCCCGGCATGGCGAGCCAGGAACTGACCGCCGAGTACCTCGCCGCTCAGGACTGCGTGATCGTCGCGACCGACCATTCGGCGTACGATTACGATTTCATCGTGAAGCACGCCAAAATGGTCCTGGACACCCGCAACGCGGCAAAGAACGTCGCGCGAGGCCGGGAGAAGATTCGCAAGGCGTGAGGGCCAACGCGCTGATATACGCGGTGAGGCTGAAGGACGTTACACCGCAACGTGAATTGCACCGCCAGCCAGGATCAGCATACATATTGGCGCCTTTTCCCGCCGACATGATAAAAGAAGTTAACATGACGCGGTGGAAATTGCCCAACGTACATGGGAGCTGTCGCTTCTTCGACAACAGGCACCGAGCTCGGGGCAAGCGTCACCAGCCGAACGGTTCAGCCGAAATTCTGAAAAAATCCCCAATTTCGAAAATTCTCCTGTTGTTCGCGCCCCTTGATGGAGTTTAGGTTGGTTGAAAAGTTCAATTTACTAAAACATCTAACCAAAGGTTCGGCGGAACAGCGGAGGACTACATGCACTCAGTAAAGACGGGTTTTACATCTATGGTGCTGCTGGCGGTCACGGCGCAGTTTTCTCAGGCTGCGATGATTATTGATACCTACACAGGTTGGGACAAATCAGAAAGCATTCAAAATTTTGGTTCGTCCAACAGCTCTTTCACCCCGATGGATGAGACATATGGACAGACATTTACCGTTACCGACGGGCACACAATTCTCGATAGTTTTTCCTTCTGGTTAAACGACGTTGATTCTTCGCTGACCTTCAAAGCCTACATTATGGCCTGGACCCCAACGAACGCGACGGGGCCGATTTTGTGGTCCAGCGGCAACTATACCACCGCGAATAGCGCAGGTTTTGAACAATTCACGTTTGGTACCGGCGGCTTGACGCTGACCGACAACTCGAAATATGTGGCGTTCCTGAATACGAGTTTACATTTTGTGAACGGCTTGGCGGCACGCATGGGAATGGAGTCCGACATTACCAAGAACTATGCCGGTGGAGAATTCGTTCGATTGGATAACGGCGCAGCTTTGGATGTCAACGGAGACCCAGATTCATCGGTCCTTCTGACGCAGTTGACGACTTCAACCTGGATCATTCCCGCGACCAATTACGACGCCGCATTTCAGGCAAACTTTAGCGCTCCCCCTCCGCCCACGACTGTCCCCGAGCCGGGATCGGTCCTGGCGATGCTAAGCCTCGTCTCATTCGGTGCCGGTACAGTGTTCATCCGCCGCCGACGGGCTCATAAACTTGCCGCCTAAACAGCGGCGAGAGTTCTCAATGGTTGTCAGCGGGTGATCGATTCGGTCACCCGCTTTTTTTTCAGCGTCCGTTCGATGTCGCCCGCGTCACGTCTCCAACGGCAACCCCGCCTCTTTCCAACCGCGGTAGCCGCCGTCCATCGAGATCACGTTCGTGTAGCCCATCATGCCGAGGTTCCGCGCGGCGAGGGCCGAGCGGTAACCGCCGCCGCAGTACAGCACGATCGGGGCGTCGACGTCGGGAATCGCTTCTTCGATGTCGCGTTCGATGACGCCCTTGCCGAGATGCCGGGCGCCCGGAAGTCGCCCCTTGGCAAACTCGCTCTCTTCACGAACGTCGACGAGTTGAAACTTTTCGCCCCGGTCCAGACGCTCCTTTACGTCGGAGACATTGCATTCCTGCACGTGCTTCTTCGCTTCGTTCACAATTTTTAAAAACCGCGGAGAGTGTTTGGCCATTACTTTATCCTTTGTGAGACTTCACAATATCCGATAGGGAGATGGCCGACACCCGATCTCCCTATCTCCCTATCTCTCTTCACCCGTGATGCGATAAAAACTGCCGCACCGCCGTCGTCACCGCTTCCGGCTGCTCCATCGGCGTCATATGGCCGGCGTTTTTCACCTCGGCATATTCGGCTTCGTCGATCGCCTCGGCCAGCTTGCGCATCGCTTCGGGAGGCGTGATTATGTCCTCCGCTCCGCAAATCACCAGCGTCGGCACGTCGATGTCGGCGAGCAGCGATGTCGAATCGGGACGAGCCGCCATCCCGCGCAGCGCCGCCGCGATGCTCGACGGCGCCGTGCCGCGAATGACTTTCTTGATCCGCTCGACGATCGCCGGCTTGTGTTCGAGCGTGCCATCGGCGAAAAGTTTCACCGGCATGGCTTTGGCCATCACGTCGGCTCCCTGGGCGAGCACGGTCTCGGCGGTCTTGTGACGTTGTGCCGCGGCCTCTTCGGTGTCCGCCGTCGCCACCGTGTCGCACAGAATCAGCGAGCCGAGCCGCACGCGATGCCGGCGGAAAAACGGCCACGCGATATATCCCCCCATCGACAACCCACAAAACGCCACCGGTTCGGTAACGTGCAGGGCATCGAGTATCGCCGCCAGATCGTCGGCGAACTGTTCCATCGTGACTGTTCCCTCGGCAGCGGCACTCTCGCCGAAGCCCCGCAAGTCGGGCGCAATCACGCGGTGCGTCCGCGAAAGCGAATCGATCTGCGCTTCCCACATCGTATGATCGAGCGGAAACCCATGCACGAACAGAATCGGCGACCCGGCGCCGCGGTCGTCGACGGCGAATTCGGTGCCGGCGGCGGTGATGGTTTTCATGGGTTACTCCGTTTGCTTTGTGATAGGGAGATAGGGAGATAGGGAGATAGGGAGATAGGGAGATAGGGAGATAGGGAGATAGGG